>JAEZLX010000149.1 GCA_023415035.1 Pseudomonadota bacterium
CAAAAGACCCGCATCCTGCGCCAGTTCATGTACAACATGGACGAAATCGAGGCCATGGAAATGGTCCTCAAGAGCATGAAGGCAACGAAGAACAACTCCGAGTTCTTCGACATGATGCGCCGCGGCGGCTGAAGCCGGCTATAATCGAAGACTTTGCAACTTGCAGGCAAGTACGGAGAAAAGGGATTTTTCCGCGGCTGCCGCACCTGAACCGAGATATTCGCCATGAAAGAAGGCATCCACCCCGATTACCGCGAAGTGCTGTTCGTGGACCTGTCCAACGGCTTCAAGTTCGTGACGCGCTCGTGCGTTCCGACCAAGGAAACCGATACCTTCGAGGGCAAGGAATACCCTCTGTTCAAGCTGGATACCTCGAGCGAGTCGCATCCGTTCTACACCGGCACGCAAAAGAGCGTGGACAACATGGGTGGCCGCGTCGAGCGCTTCCGCAACCGCTACGCCAAGAAGTAATTCCTGGCCTGACCACCGAACAGCCGGCTCGTCCGGCTGTTTTTGTTTGTCGCGCAGCCAGGCGTTCAAGGCGTGTTTGAGCCGCGTCCGGCGTGCCGTATAGTCCAGCGCAGTGAACCAGACCACTCCCGCCATCGTCACCCAGGCCGCCGTCCGCCAGTTGCCACGCGCGGTACTGCTGCTGTTCTGCCTGGCTTACGCCCTGCCCGGCTTCATCGGCCGCGAAGCCTGGAAAACCGCCGATGCCACCGCCTTCGGCATCATGATCGACCTGGTGCGCGGCGGTGACTGGTGGAACCCTGGCGTGCTCGGCGCCCCCGCCGAAACCCCCGGCTGGGCCGCCTACTGGCTCGGCGCCTGGGCCATCCAGGCCCTGCCATTCCTGGCGCCCGAAACCGCCGTCCGCGTCCCCTTCATCGGGCTGCTGCTCTTCACCTTCGCCTGCACCTGGTACAGCGTGTACCACCTGGCCCGCCAGCCGCAGGCACAGCCTGTGAGCTTTGCTTTCGGCGGCGAAGCCAGCCCGCGCGACTACGCCCGCGCCTTGGCAGACGCGGCGGTGCTGGCCCTCGCAGCCTGCCTGGGCCTGGCGCAGCTGGGTCATGAAACCACCCCCGATGTCGTCCGCCTGGCCGGCGCCACCGCCATGCTCTACGGCGCCTGCCGCGTGGCCGACCTGCGCAGCCCGCACGACAGGCCCGCACTGGCCAAGGCTGTCACGGGCTGGATCTTCGGTTGCGTGCTGCTCGTGTTCGGCGGTGCGCCGGGACTGGCGCTCGCGCTCGGTGCGGGCTTGCTGGCGGTGCCCTGCTGCGCCGGGCGCGGCGCCGAGGCCGCCGATGTGCTGGACGACAGTGCGCCGACACCTGTCCCGCTCGGACTGCTGGCGGCGCTGGCCGGCGTGCTCGGCGCCTGCTGGCTGCTGGCGTGGACCCTGGGCGCGCTGGCGCCGTTCACCTGGCCCGTGCTGCCGGAGTCGCTTGACGACTGGCAGCGCTGGCTGCGCCTGCTGACCTGGTTCACCTGGCCGGCCTGGCCCATGGCCCTGTGGACGCTGTGGCGCTGGCGCCATCAGCTCGGCAGCCTGCACCTGCTGCTGCCGCTGTGGTTTGCCGGCGCGAGCGTGCTGCACAGCATGCTCTCGGCCGAGCACCTGGACCGCGCGCTGCTGCTGTCCCTGCCGGGTTTCGCGATCCTGGCGGCATTCGCCCTGCCGACGATGCGGCGCAGCATGTCCTCGCTCATCGACTGGTTCACGCTGCTGTTCTTCACGGCCTGCGCCCTGATCATCTGGGTGATCTGGCTCGCGATGATAACCGGATTCCCGGCCAAGCCAGCGGCCAACGTGGCCAAGCTCGCCCCCGGATTCAGGCCCGAGTTCTCCTTCACATTGTTCGTGGCGGGCGTCCTGGCGACGCTGGCCTGGATCGGCCTGGTGGCCTGGCGCACCGGCCGCCACCGGCAGGCGTTGTGGAAGAGCCTGGTGCTGCCAGCCGCCGGCGCCACCCTGTGCTGGTCGCTGCTGATGACGCTGTGGCTGCCACTGCTGGACCATGCACTGAGTTACGGGCCGCTGTCGCGCCGCATCGCCACCCTGGTGCCGGCCGACCGCTGCGTGGTGGTGGACGGCCTCAACCATGCGCAGGAATCCGCGCTGCGTTTCCACGCCGGCCTGGACCTGGTGCGCATCGGTGAGGCCGGCCAGGAGCGGTGTGGCGCACTGATCCTGGAGGCGGAACGGCAGGACAGCCTCTGGGAGCGCACCGAGCTCACCCAGTGGGCCTACCGCGCCACGGTACGCCGCCTGACCGACCGCAAGGAACGCATGGCGATCTACATCCGCGTGCGGCCCGGCAGCGCGGCCACACCCTGAACCCGGCAGGTCAGCGCTTCACCCGCGGGGCCGGCAGGACCAGCATGAAGCGCGAGCCCTGCCCCGCCACGCTTTCGATGTCGAGCACGCCACCGTGGCGCTGTGCCACGTGCTTGACGATGGCCAGACCCAGACCGGTGCCGCCGGTTTCACGCGAACGGCTGCGGTCCACCCGGTAGAAACGCTCGGTCAGTCGCGGCAGGTGCTCGGCGGCAATGCCGGGCCCGGTATCCTGCACATGGAACTCGGCCGAACCGTCCTCGCGGACACGCCAGCCGATACGGATGCTGCCTCCGGGCGGCGTGTAGCGCACCGCGTTGCTCATCAGGTTGGACATGGCGCTGAGCAGCTCGGATTTCGCGCCCGAGATGCGCATCTCCTGGCCCTCGCCGATGGCGATGTCGTGCGGCGGATCGGCAATGGCCTGACTCAGGCCGCGCGCCTCCTGCAGCACATGGGCCAGCAGCTCACCCGTCGCCATCCATTCACCCACGCCGGGCAGAGGGCTGCCCTCAAGGCGCGAGAGCGTCAGCAGATCGCTCACCAGCGTCTGCATGCGCCGCGCCTGCTGCGACATCAGGTCGAGATATCGGGTGCGCTCATGGTCGTCCAGCGGCAGGGTCTGCATGGTCTCGACAAAGCCGAAGAGCACCGTCAGCGGTGTGCGGATCTCGTGCGACACGTTGGCGACAAAGTCTCGGCGCATGGCATCGGCCAACTGCAGCGCGGTCAAGTCGCGGCTGATTATGAGCTTTCGCTTCTTGCCATACGGGTGGATCTGCAGCGACACGCGCGCAGGCTGCGACGGGGTGGCGTCCGGGCCGTCAAGCTGGATCTCGTGGCTGAAATCGGCAGCGTCCAGATAGGCCGCGAACGCCGGGAAACGCACGAGGTTGCGCACGTACTGCCACTGGTCGCGCAGCGGATCGAAGCCCAGATGGGCGCCTGCCGTGGGGTTGGCCCATTCGATGCGCCAGTCCGCGTCGAGCAGGGTCACGCCGTAAGGCGAGGCTTCCAGCGCCGCGAGAAAGTCTTCCAGACGCGCCTGGTGCTTGCCGGCCTTTTTTTCCAGCTTGCGCATGCGCTTGCGCATCCGGTACACCAGCTCGCCCCAGAAGCCGGACACTTCGGGCACGGCGTCATCACCAGCCGCTGGCGCCAGCCAGCGCATCACCTTGTTGCCGCGCACGGCGTCGAACGCGCCCCACATCGCAGCGCCCGCGAGCGCGCCGGCCAGCGTCCAGCCGGGCGAGCCTTGCATCACCCCCCAGCCGCCCCCGATGGCCACCAGCGCGGCCGGCGCCACGGCACGAAGTGTCATGCGCACGTCGTAGGCCCCTGCAGGTGGCGGGCGCTGAGGCGATAGCCCGCACCGCGCACGGTCTCAACCATGGCGGCGGCCTCGCCCAGCGATTCCCTCAAGCGTTTGACATGCACGTCCACGGTGCGCTCCTCGATAAAGACATGGTCTCCCCAGATACGGTCAAGCAGCGTAGCACGGCTGTGAACACGCTCGGCGTGCTTCATGAGGTAGCGCAGCAGACGAAACTCGGTGGGACCTATTTTCAGTTCCTCCCCGCGAAAGCTCACGCGGTGCGAGGCGCCATCCAGCGTGAGTTCGCCCACCGTCACGGCATCGGCGACAGACTCGGGCGCACGTCGGCGCAGCACGGCACGGATACGCGCCATCAGCTCCTGCGTCGAGAAGGGCTTGGTCACGTAGTCGTCCGCCCCTGCATCGAGTCCCCGGACCTTGTCCGGCTCGTCGCCACGGGCGGTGAGCATCAGGATGGGCACCTGCCGGGTGCGTACATGCTGGCGCCACTGGCGCGCCAGTTCCACCCCACTCTGACCAGGTAGCATCCAGTCGAGCAGGATGACATCAGGCAGGACAGCATCGATCTCGCGCTGCGCCGATTCGCCATCGGCCACCACGGTGGGCGCGAATCCGTTGTGTCGCAGGTTGACGGCGATCAGTTCGGCAATGGCCGGCTCGTCCTCGACGACCAGCACGCGCGGCTTTGGGATCATGGGCTGGCGGGTTCGTGTGGGTCAGACAGGTCCTTCATCGGTGGACAATTGCTCATCCCACCACCGACTTCACCCTGTCCAGCGGGGAGTGTCTCACGTCTTCCCCCATGACGATGAAGATGATCTGCTCGGCGATGTTCTTCGCGTGGTCGCCCACCCGTTCGATGGCCTTGGCCAGAAACAGCAGGTTCAGGCCCGACGAAATGGTGCGAGGATCTTCCATCATGTAGGTGATGAGCTTGCGCAGGAAGCCGTCGTATTCGGCATCCACTTCATCATCTTCGCGCAGAATGACCACCGCCGTGGCGGTGTCGAGCCTCGCAAAGGCGTCCAGGGTCTTGCGCAGCATCTGCACGGCCAAGTCGGCGGCGTGGCGCAGTTCGTGCGCCGGCAGTGGGCGCGGCGATCCCCCCTCGATGAGCGAGAGGACCATGCGCGCCATGCGCTCGATCTCGTCGCCCGCGCGCTCCAGATTCTGGGTGGTGCGCGAGATGGCCATCAGGAAGCGCAGATCGCGCGCAGTGGGCTGGCGCCGGCCGATGGTGGAGACGATCTGGTGGTCGATCGTCACCTCCATGCGGTTGAGGCGCTCTTCGTTTTCCAGCACCTGTCCGGCGCTCTCCGGGCTCAGGTTGAGCAAGGCATGCACCGCCTGCTGCAGCTGTTGCTCGACCAGCCCACCCATTTCCAGAACCTGGGTGGAAATGGCATTGAGTTCGGCGTCGAACTGGCTGGAAAGGTGTTTGTGGGCCATGGTTTCCTCCTGTCAGGCGGCTCAGCCGAAGCGCCCGGTGATGTAGTCTTCGGTCTCCGCGCGTGCAGGCTTGAAGAAGATCTGTTCAGTGGCACCGAACTCGACCAGTTCGCCCAGGTACATGAAGGCAGTGAAGTCGCTGCACCGGGCCGCCTGCTGCATGTTGTGGGTAACGATGGCGATGGTGTAGTCGCGCTTGAGCTCGTGTACCAGTTCCTCGACCTTGCCGGTGGAGATGGGATCAAGCGCCGACGTGGGCTCGTCCAGCAGCAGCACCGAAGGTTTGACCGCGACACTGCGCGCGATGCACAGGCGTTGCTGCTGCCCGCCCGAGAGCGACAGGCCGCTCTGGCCAAGCTTGTCCCTGACTTCGTTCCACAGGGCCGCCTTGGTCAGCGCCCACTCGACGCGATCGTCCATCTCGCTGCGGGACAGGTTCTCGTACAGCCTCACGCCGAAAGCAATGTTGTCGTAGATCGACATCGGGAACGGTGTCGGCTTCTGGAACACCATGCCGATGCGTGCGCGCAGCAGGTTCACATCCTGACGCGGATCGAGGATGTTCTCGCCATAGAAGTCCACGCGCCCTTCGGCGCGCTGTCCGGGGTACAGGCTGTACATGCGGTTGAGCGTGCGCAGCAGCGTGGACTTGCCGCAGCCCGAGGGCCCGATGAAGGCCGTCACCTTGTGCTCGGCGATGCCCAGGTTCACATTGCGCAAGCCCTGGAATTTGCCGTAGAAGAAGTTCAGGTCTCGCACCTCGATGGCGTTGCGCGATGGCACCGTGGCGTCCGGGGTGGGTGTTGACGTCATGAATGGCTGGTCGTTGGATGAGGAGGAAATGGTCATGAAAGCGGCTTGTCGCGGAAGCACACCCGCGCGAGGATGTTGAGCGCCAGCACCGCGAGCGTGATGAGCAATGCGCCCGCCCAGGCCAGGCGTATCCAGTTGTCGTACGGGCTCATGGCGAACTGGAAGATCACCACCGGCAGGTTGGCCATGGGCCCACCCATGTCGAGGCTGAAGAACTGGTTGTTCAGCGCCGTGAACAGCAGCGGCGCGGTTTCACCGCTGATGCGGGCCACCGCCAGCAGCAGGCCGGTGACGACGCCGCTTCGGGCCGCGCGCAGCGTCACCATGAGCGACACCTTCCAGCGCGGCGCACCGAGGGCAAAGGCGGCCTCGCGCAAACTGCCAGGTACCAGCCGCAGCATGTTCTCGGTGGTGCGCACCACCACAGGCACGGCGATCAGCGACAGCGCGAGGCTGCCGGCCAGGCCCGAGAAGCGGCCCGTGGTGGCCACGGCCACCGCATAGACGAACAGGCCCAGTACGATGGAAGGCGCCGACAGCATGATGTCGGTCACGAAACGGGTCAGACCCGCGATGCGGCTGCCATCGCCATACTCGCTCAGATGGATGCCGGCCAGCACGCCCACGGGTGTGGCGACCAGCACGGTCAGCCCCACCATGAGCAGCGAACCGACGATGGCGTTGCGCAATCCGCCCCCTTCGGAGCCCGGTGCGGGCGTGTCCTGCAGGAACAGTTGCCCGCCGAGCGCCGACAGGCCGTTGCCCAACAGCACGGCCAGGATCCACAGCAGCGCCGCCAGACCCAGCGCCATGGCCCCCATCGACAGGGTCATGCCGATGGCATTGGCCCGCTGGCGCTGCCGGTACCGGCGCTGGTCGAAACCGTCGTTCATGGTTCAGCCCCCCTTGGCTTTCTCGGCGCGCAGGATCAGCAGCTTGGCCAGCGACAGCACCACAAAGGTGATGGCGAACAGAAGCAGCCCCAGCGCGAACAGGGTGGAGAGGTGAAGATCCGCCGCTTCGCCGAATTCGTTGGCCAGCGTCGAGGCGATGGAGGTGCCCGGTGCGAACAGCGAGCCGGGCATGCGCGTGGCATTGCCGATCACGAAGGTCACGGCCATGGTCTCGCCCAGCGCCCGCCCCAGGCCCAGCATGACCCCACCAAGCACGCCTTTGCGGGTGTAGGGCAGCACGACGCGCCGCATGACCTCCCAGGTGGTACAGCCCAGGCCATAGGCCGACTCGCGCAGCACCGTGGGCACGATCGCGAACACGTCGCGCATGACGGCCGCGATGAACGGCAGGATCATGAATGCAAGCACGATACCGGCCACGAGGATGCCGATGCCGTTGGCTGCGCCGCCGAACAGCGGCCCAACAAGCGGCATGCCGCCCAGTAGCTCCTGCAGCGGTACCTGCACATGGTCAGCGAACAGCGGTGCGAACACGAACAGGCCGAACATGCCGTAGATGATGGACGGGATGGCCGCCAGCAGCTCGATGGCCGTGCCGAGCGGCCGGCGCAGCCACACGGGACAGGTTTCCGTGAGAAACAGCGCGATGCCGAACGCCAGCGGTACGGCAAGCAACAGTGCGATGCCCGCGCTGGCCAGTGTTCCGACGATGGCAATGCCCGCACCGAAGTCCTCGTTGACGACGTCCCACTCGGCCCGCCAGATGAAGGGCAGGCCGAAGCGCTCGATCGCCGGCCAGGCGTTGACCAGCAGCGACACGATGATGCCGCTCAGCGCCGCCAGCACCAGCCAGGAGAAGGCCTGCGTCAGGCGATGGAACACCGCGTCCTGCCAGCGCTGGCGGCGCGCGATCGCGGTGCGGTCGCTGTCGTCCGGCGCCGCACTCATCGCGGCGCTGCCAAGGGTGAGATCCAGGTTCATGTGCGCGCCCACCGTGGCGGTTTCATTGCCGGATCCGCGACCAGATCCTGGCGCGAATCTGTGCGGTCAGGCTGTCGGGCAGTGCAACGTAGTCGAGTTCGGACGCCATCTGTTTGCCGTTCCTGAACGCCCAGTCAAAGAAACGGAGCACCTCGCCCGACTGAGCCTTGTCCGCAGGTTCGCGGTACATCAGGATGAACGAGGCCGTGCTGATGGGCCAGCTGTCGGCGCCCTCGGCATTGACCATGGACACACCCATGCCGGGCGTGGCAAACCAGTCCACACCGGCGGCTGCGGCCGCGAAGGTCTTCTCGTCGGGCGAGACGTAGCGCCCGCTGCGGTTAAGCAATTGGAGGAAAGGGATGCGGTTGCGCTTGGCATAGGCGTATTCCACGTAGCCGAGCGCTCCCTTGATGCGGCTGACATTGGCGGCCACACCCTCGTTGCCCTTGCCGCCGATCGAGCTGCTGGCGGGCCATTTGACCGCGGCTCCCTTGCCCACCGCCTTGGCCCACTCCGGACTCACCTCGTTGAGGTAGTCGGTGAAGTTGAAGGTCGTGCCCGATCCGTCGGAGCGATGCACCACGGTGATCGACTGGTCGGGCAACGTCTTGCCAGGGTTCAGCGCGGCGATGCGCGGGTCGTTCCAGCGTGCGATCCTGCCCATGAACATGTCGGCCAGCACCGGACCGGTCACGCGCAGCTCGCCAGGCTGAAAGCCTTCCAGGTTGAACACCGGCACCGTGCCGCCGATGATGGCCGGGAACTGCTCCAGGCCATCCTTGTCCAGTTCCTCGGCCTTGAGAGGTGCGTCGGTGGCGCCAAAGGCCACCGTTTTCGCGCGGATCTGGCGGATGCCGCCGGAGGATCCGATGGACTGGTAGTTCAGGCCAACGCCGGTCTCTTTCTTGTAGGCCTCGGCCCATTTGCCATAGACCGGAAACGGAAAGGAGGCGCCCGCGCCCGTGATGTCGGCGGCCAATGCCACCCCCATGCCGCTGGCGATGATGGCCACGGCGGCGACCGATTTCAGAAAACTGCGTTTGGTGTTCATCGAGGTCCTTGTGGTTGAAAAAAATCCACAAGAAGGACTCTATGAACGGTGTGTGACAGCCGTGTGACAGCGCCCGCGCCCGGAGCCAACCCGCCGATGCGTCACAATCGGTGTCCGACGATCCACGTATCGGCCTGGCCCTGGCCAGTCCGACCGCCCCGTCCTCATGCAAAACGGTACCCTACTCGCCGCCCTCGACCTGGGCTCCAACAGCTTCCGGCTCGAGATCGGCCGCTACCACTCCGGCCACATCGAGCGCATCGAATACCTCAAGGAAACCGTACGCCTGGGCGGCGGGCTGGATGACCACAAGGTGCTCAGCCACGACGCCATGAAGCGCGGCTGGGACTGCCTGGCCCGATTCGCGGAGCGCCTGCACGGCTTTCGCAAGCAGCAGGTGCGAGCAGTCGCCACGCAGACGCTGCGCGAGGCACGCAACCGCGACGAGTTTCTGGAGCGTGCCCAGGCCATTCTGGGGTTTCCCATCGAGGTGGTGTCGGGCCAGGAAGAAGCCCGCCTGATCTACCAGGGCGTGTCGCACCTGCTGCCGCAGTCGGACGAGCGCCGGCTGGTGGTCGACATCGGTGGCCGCTCGACCGAGGTCATCCTGGGCCAGGGCTATGACGCGTCGCGGATGGAGTCCTACCGCCTGGGCAGCGTGGCCTGGGGCAAGTACTTTCCACGCGGCCAGGTGACCGCCAGCGCTTTCAGGACCGCCGAAATCGCCGCCAAGGCCGTGCTGGAGCAAGCGCTGGACAGCTTCCCGCCCACAGAATGGACGGTCGCCTACGGATCTTCCGGGACGGTGAGCGCCATCAACACGATGCTGGGCGCCAACGGCTGGGCCAGCGGCGTCGTCACCCGCTCCGGGCTCGACTGGCTGACCGAGCGCATTGTGGAGGCCGGCAATGTCCACGACCTCAAGCTCGACGGCCTCAAGGAAGACCGACGGCCGGTGCTGTGCGGCGGCGTCAGCGTGCTGCGCGCCATCTTCGACCTGTTCGACATCCAGCAGATGATTCCCGCCAAGGGCGCCTTGCGCCAGGGTGCCCTGTTCGACCTGATCGACCGGCAGAACGACGACACCGACGCGCGCGAGCGCACGGTGCGCTGGCTGGCCGAGCGTTTTTCCATTGACGAGGGTCAGGCCAGGCGCGTGAGCCATGTGGCCACGGCGTTGTTCGCGCAGATCGCCGAGGACGACCCGCTCAGCGGCCGCTGGTCGCAGAAGCTCGCCTGGGCCGCGCGGCTGCACGAGATCGGCACCCACATCTCGCACGACCGCTCCTACCACCATGGCGCTTACATCCTGGACAACGTGGATGCGCCAGGCTTTTCCATGCCGGAGCTGCACCGCATGAGCCAGCTGGTGCTGGGCCAGCGCGGCAAGCTCAAGAAGCTCGAACAGGCGCTGCGGGAAGAACTGTTTGCCAAGCAGCTGCTGTGCCTGCGGCTGGCCGTGCTGCTGTGCCACGCCCGCCAGATGCCCGATCACGGGGCGCTGCGGCTGACCTGCAAACACCGTACCTTCAAGCTGACCACCGCATCCGGCTGGGGAAAACGCTTTCCCCAATCGGCCTGGCTGCTCCAGGAGGAAGCCGCCGCCTGGCAGAAGACGGACTGGAAGCTGTCGCTCGATGTCCGCTAAAAAGCCACACCAGGAGCGTAAATAGATCACGATACACTAATATTTAGTGTTAGTTTTTGCATCAACCGCTGCTGCGGGACGTCATCCCCCGGCTAGCATCGGCGCATGTACAACCAGGACAGGTTTTCTCTCAATTTCCGGGAAGTGGCTCTGCAATGGCGGTGATTCTGATCGTCGAGGACGATCCGGGCACCCTCAGATTGCTGAAGGTCACGCTATTGCGACAGGGTCATGACGTCCTCGAATGCAATGACGGCGAGGAAGCATGGGCGAGCATCCGTTCGACCCGGCCTGATCTGGTCATCAGCGACATCGGCATGCCCGGCATGAACGGCTACGAGCTGCTGTCGCGCATCCGCCATGACACGGAGGTGGCCCTGACGCCCGTCATCCTGCTGACTTCGCTGCAGCAGCGCCAGAGCATGCGCCACGGCATGAGCCTGGGGGCCGACGACTACCTGACCAAACCGTTCCAGCGCCAGGAGCTGATCGATGCGGTGGATGCCCAGCTGGAGAAGCAGGCATTGCGTGCCGCGGCGCAAGACCGGCACATCCGCGCCCGCCTGGACGATGCGCTGCAGACGCAGGCCGAGGACTACGAAGCGCGGCTGGCATCGGAGCTGAACCAGCAGTGGCCGGGTGCCTCTTCGGACCTGGCGCAGGCCGACATCCCGGCGGTCGAGGGTTACGTGCTGTGCGCCGGCATCCTGGAGCACGACCGCTGGAGCGCACTGCTCCCGCCGCCGGACTGGGCGCGACTGCTCAAGCGCTTTCACGAAAGCTGCGGCGACACCATCCACCTTTTCAACGCCAGCCACATGCAGTTCGGCGGCGAAGCCGTGGTTGCCCTCTATGCCGACCCCGAACACCCGCCGGACGACGACGCCCAGGCCGTCGTCACGTCCCCGGGCCTGCGTGCCGTGAAGGCGGCGCTGGGCCTGCGGCGCTCGGTCGCCGCGCTGCGCTCGTTCATCGAGCGCCAGTTCCCGGGCCAGGGGCTGCCCCTGTTCGATATCGGCATGTCGCTGCACAGCGGCCCGGTGGGCCTGGTCCGGCTGGAAGGCCTGATCGGCGGATCGGTGCAGACCGTTCCGGTGGGGCAGACGGTGACCGATGCCCTGGCCATCCAGCGGCACGCCGAGGGCAGCGGCACCCCGATCACCATCACGGCGACCGCGCTGCGCGACGTGTCCGGTGCCGTCCGTGCCGTGCAGCGCTATCAGCTGCCCCTGCCGCACCTCGCGCAACCCATGGACGTCTGCCGCGTCGAAGCGCCGATCGGCTAGGATCGGTCACATCTTCCGACCATGCCCCGCCGCTATCCCATTGGCCCGACCCTGATGGCCGCCTTCGTGGTGGCGGCGCTGCTTCCTGCCCTCATGGTGTCGTGGCTTCTGTCGACCAACAGCACCATGTCCACGCAGACGCTGGCCGAAAACGCGATGAGTCAGGCGGCGCACCGCGTGGATGTCGGCGCCCTGGCGCATCTGGGCGAGTCGCACACCGTGCTCAACGCGCTGGTGCCCCCCTTCAAGGTGGAAGGCCGCGAAGCCGAGCGGGCGCGCAACTGGATCCGCGACCCCAAGGCCTTCGAACACATGGCGTTTGCGCTGACGCAGCAGTCTCCCAACGTCCCCTACCTGTATGCGGGCCGGGAGGACGGCCACTTCACCGGTGTCGAGCGCGAGAATCGCGGCATGGTGGTGCGCGAGATCGAACCGGGTGAACCCGGCCGCCGCCAGTACCTGATCAGCGAGCCGGGTGACCGCAGCCATCTGGAGCTGATCGAGCCCACACTGTACGACCCGCGCGAGCGGCCCTGGTATCCGCTGGCCGAGCGCACGGGCCGGCGGGTGTTCACGAATGTCTACCGTTCTGCCGTCAAGCAGCAGTTCGACCTGACGCTGGCCCATCCCGTCTTCGAGGACGACGGCCAGACGCTGGTGGGCGTGATCGCGGTGGACATGAGCCTCGCGCGGCTGACCGAGCTGCTGAGCAGCACCCGCATCAGCGAGCACGCCGTGACCTATCTGGTCGACAACCACGGGCTGTTCGTCGCCTCATCGGTGGACGAAGAACTGAGCGTGCTCGAAAACGGCCTGCACCGGCGCATCTCGCCGATGGAAAGCCGTGACCCGCTGGTGCGCACGTCGTACGAGCAGCTGCGCGCGCAGCCCTCCTCCCCCGGCAACACCGCGCCAGGTCTGGTCCGGCTGTCCCCCCTGCCCCGCTGGTGGAACCGGCTGGGCATCGGCGAGAGCCCCCTGATCGCGCTCAAGCGGCCCTTCGGCGCCAAGTACAACCTCGACTGGCAGCTCATCGTGGTCGCTCCGGAGCGCGACTTCACCTGGCCGGTGATCCGGGCGCGGCAATGGGCGCTCGGCGGCATGGTGGCGGTGATCGCCCTGTGCGCCGTCGCCGCACTGCTGGTCGCACGCGGCCTGTCGCGCCAGTTCGAAAAGCTCAACGCCTCGGCTTCCGCGCTGGGCGCAGGCGACATCCCGCCGGTACAGGAGGACGCTCCGCTGCGCGAGGTGGAACACCTCTCGCGCGTGATGCACGACAGCGCGCTGAAGCTCCAGGACTACAACCGCGAAATCCGGCTCAAGAACGAGCAGCTGGAACAGGCCGCGCTGCTGCTGGAAGAGCGCGTACGTCAGCGTACCGCCGAGCTTGCGGCCTCGCGCGAGGAAGCGCTGGCTGCCGTGCGCGCCAAGGCCGGCTTCCTGGCCGTGATGAGCCACGAGATCCGCACGCCTCTCAATGGCGTGATGGGCATGAGCGAGCTGCTCACGGACACGCCACTGACCGAGACCCAGCGCGACCTGTTCAAGGTGCTGCGGCTCTCCTGCGAGCAGCTGCAGTCCGTGGTAGGCGACATCCTCGACTTCTCGCGCATCGAGGCCGGCCGCCTGGTGCTGGAAAAACGCCCGTTCGACCTGCACGCGGCCATCGGCCACTGCATCCAGATGGTGCAGCTGGCCGCGAGCGAAAAGGGGCTGGGCCTGAACACGCATGTGGCGGACGATGTGCCGAAGGTCATCGTGGGCGACGTGACACGGCTGCGACAGGTGCTGCTGAACCTGCTGAGCAACGCCATCAAGTTCACCCACGCGGGTGGCGTGACGCTCGACGTCGTCACGGAGACACCCGCCACCGATGGCACGCCGCGCCTGCGCTTCACGGTCACCGATACCGGCGTGGGCATCCGCCCTGAGCGCCAGGAGCAGATCTTCCAGCCGTTCGACCAGGGTGACACCTCCACAACCCGGCTGTACGGCGGCACCGGCCTGGGCCTGGCCATCTGCCGCCACCTCGTGGCCCTGATGCGCGGCAGCATCGTGGTCAGCAGCGAACCGGGGCTTGGCGCCAGCTTCAGCTTCGACATCGCGGCCCCCGCTGCCGATGACGATGCGCTGCACGAAGGCGAAATGCCCTCGCTGCTGCCACCCGCCGCACCCGGCCTGCGTGTGCTGGTCGTGGACGACAACGCGATCAACCGGCGCGTGACGATGGCCATGCTGGAACGCCTTGGTCACGCCTGCGCCATGGCCGAAGATGGTCATGCCGCCATCGCGGCGCTGCGCGCGGCTGACAGCGAGGGGCAACCCTTCACCCACGTGCTGCTGGACCGCCACATGCCCGGCCTTGACGGATTGGCGACGGCGCGCGCCATCCTGTCGCAATGGGGCGGGCGCGCGCCGCAGCTGATCGGCATCTCGGCGTCCACCTTCGTGGAGGACCGTCAGCGCTGCCTGGACGCCGGCATGAACGGCTACCTGCCCAAACCCCTGCAACTGGCCGCGCTCGCACGTGCGCTGAACCAGACGGCCGCGGGCGAGCCCGCTGGCGCCGGCAGCGACTCCGAGGAGACGACGCCAGCCCGGACACTGCCCTGGCTGGACCCGGCCAGACTGGACGAATTCCGCGACATCGACGATGCCGAAGGCTCCCTGCGCCGCGACGTGACCCGCCTGTTCCTGCACCTGCTGGACGACCTGATGCCGGAACTGGCCGAATCCGCGCGCACCGGCGACTCCCCGCGCTTTGCCCAGCTGGCCCACCGGCTGGCCGGTGCGGCCTCCAACATCGGTGCGGCCCGCATGGCCCAAGTCTGCCTGCAGGCCGAACACGTGGCCAAGGCAGGGCCGGCGGCAGAAAACCTGTCGGAACACCTCCACCGCATCGGATCGTGCGTCGAACCCACACGCCAGGCCCTGCTGTCCGGGTCACCGGCCTGAAACCAGGCGCGCGGCGGGAAAACCGTTCAGCCCTTGCTGCCGTAACGCATCATCAGCACCGTCTGCGCGGACACCGGCTCACCAGCCGTCCTGCCCTTCGTCCCGCCCGCACGATCGGCCGGCACATAGCTGCCATCGGGTTGCAGCAGCCACGCATCCTTGTTGTCGGCCAGGTACAGTTGCAGGCACTCATCGATGATGCGCTGGCGCAGTGCCGGATCGGTGACCGGCCATGCCAGCTCAATGCGGCGAAGCATGTTCCGGTTCATCCAGTCGGCACTGGACAGCCACAGCTCCTCGGCACCACCGATGCGAAAATAGAGCACCCGCGAGTGCTCCAGCAAGCGCCCGATCACCGAGCGCACGCGGATGTTGTCGGTCATCCCCGGCACTCCGGCCGGCAGCACGCACGCGCCGCGCACGATGGCGTCCACCTTCACACCGGCCTGTGACGCCGCCACCAGCGCCTGACACAGGGTTTCGTCGGTCAGCGCATTCATCTTCAGCACCACCCGCACGTCCTTGCCGCGCCGGGCGGCCTCGGTGGCGTTTTCCAGCCGCTCGATCATGGCCTTGTGCAGATGGAAGGGCGCGATCATCGCCTTGCTCAGCCTGGGCAGGCGGTTCTGGCTTGCCAGGTGGACAAAGACGTGGTCGATGTCCGCCGTCAGCGCGGGATCGGCGGTCAGGTAGCTCAGATCGGTGTAGACCCGCGCCGTCATCCGGTTGTAGTTGCCAGTGGACAGGTGCGCGTATCGGCGCATGCGCGAGCCCTCACGCCTTGTCACCAGCAGCATCTTGGCGTGCGTCTTCAGGCCCACGACGCCATAGACCACCTGGGCGCCCACGGACTCGAGCCGCTCGGCGTAGTTGATGTTCTTTTCCTCGTCGTAGCGGGCCTTGAGCTCGACCACAGCCGTCACTTCCTTGCCGCGGCGCACCGCCTCGCGCAGCAGCGCCATCAGTTCGGACTTGGCACCTGTGCGGTAGATGGTCTGCTTGATGGCCAGCACGTCCGGGTCTTCCACCGCCTCGCGCAGGAAGGCCAGCACGGCGTCGAAGCTCTCGTAGGGCTGGTGGATGAGCACGTCGCCCTGCTGCAGTCGCTCGAAGAACGACTGCCCTGCCGTCAGCTGCGCCGGCCAGCCCGGGGTATAGCGGTCGAAGCGCAGCGCCGGCATGTCGATCTGGTCGATCAGCTGGTTCAGGCGCACCAGGTTCACCGGTCCGGCCACGCGGTACAGCGCCTCGTCGGGCAGGCCGAACTGGGCCAGCAGGAAGTCGGCCAGGAACTGCGAGCAACCGGCAGACACCTCCAGCCGCACGGCCTCCCCGTAGTGGCGATGCTGCAGGCCCAGCCGCAGCGCGGTGCGCAGGTTCTTCACTTCCTCCTCGTCCACGGCCAGATCGGAGTGGCGCGTGACGCGAAACTGCGAGAACTCGGTCACCTGCCGTCCCGGGAACAGGTCGGACAGGTGCGATCGGATCAGGCTGGAGATCGAGACGAAATGCTGCTGTTTCGAGCGCTTGGCCACCGGCAGGCGCACGTATCGCGGCAGTGCGCGCGGCACCTTGACGATGGCAATCTCGTTCTCGCGCCCGAAAGCATCCTTGCCCGCCAGACGGACGATGAAGTTCAGCGACTTGTTCGCGACCTGCGGGAACGGATGCGCCGGGTCGAGCCCCACCGGCATGAGCAGTGGCTGCACCTCGCGCGAGAAGAACTCTCGCACCGCCCGCCGCTGCGCCGGGGTGCGCTCCGCGTGGGTGACAATGCGGATGCCATGCGTTTCCATGCTCGGCAACAGCTGGTCATTGAAGATCGCGTACTGCTCGGCCACGAGCTGGTGCACCTTTTCGGAGAGGCTCCGGTAGGTGTCCACCGTGCACGGTCCGCGTTGCTCGTTGGTCTGCATGGCACCCAGCTGTGGCGCCATGCGCACCTCGAAAAATTCGTCGAGGTTCGACGAGACAATGGCCAGGTAATGCAGGCGCTCCAGCAGGGGAACGTCGGGCCGGCGGGCCCAGTCGAGCACGCGTTCGTTGAACGCCAGGATGCTGTGGTCCCGGTCAAGGAACTCGATCGCCGCAGGAGGTGCCGGCTTGCTGCGCTTTGCCGAAGGCCGTTTGGTCATTGTTCTCAGGATCCGTTGCCCGCGTTGGCGGAGGGCGCGGACATTCTTGTTGGCATTGTCCTCCGGAATCATGACAAACGCGCGACACCCCACATGGCCGAAGCCCGCAATGTCGGGATTACCGCAAAACGGGCACTCCGGTGCTGCGAGAATATGGAGCCGTGAACCCGCCCCTCCCCCCCGACGCTGCCCGCCCCTGGTCGCTGCGACCCCATCCCGCCTCGGCCTGGCTGCCCGCGTTCGGGCTGAGCGTGGAGGTCCAATGCACGGAAGACGGACTTCGGCTGGGCTACATGCTCACCGGTGAGCTCGACGATCTGCTGGTTCCCGCCCCACAGCACCCCGGCCCTGCCGATGAGCTGTGGCGCCACACCTGCCTCGAGGCCTTCCTGCTGGAAGGTTCCGGCCCCGGCTACCGGGAGCTCAATTTCTCGCCCTCCGGGCAATGGGCCCACTACCGCTTCAGCGGCCAGCGCGTGCGCGACGTGACGCCAGCCGTGCCCCTGACCGCCCCGGTGTGCCAATGGCAGATGACCCCCGGGCAGCTCAAGCTGCAAGTACGGTTGCCCGCCCATGTGGAGCTGCCCGATGACGGCTGCCTGCTTGGCCTGAGCGCGGTGCTTGAGCACCGCGACGGGCGCCTTTCCTACTGGGCGCTGGCACACCCTGCCGCCCGCCCGGATTTCCATGATCCCGCCGGCTGGCGCACGCTCCCTTGCGCCGGCTGAACCCATATCCCGACATGACGCTGCAACTCGGCCTCGAACGCTTCCTCCAGGACCCTGCTCTCCGCGCCCCGCTGGCCGGTCGCCGTGTGGCCCTGCTGGCCCATCCCGCCTCGGTCACACGCGACCTCACACACGCGCTGGACGCACTCGCGGCACTGCCGGACGTGCGCCTGAGCGCTGCCTTCGGCCCGCAGCATGGCCTGCGCGGCGACAAGCAGGACAACATGGTCGAGTCGCCCGACTTCACCGACCCGCGCCTGGGCATCCCGGTGTTCAGCCTGTACGGACAGGTGCGCCGTCCGACCGACGCCATGATGGACAGCTTCGATGTGCTTCTGGTGGACCTGCAGGATCTGGGCTGCCGCATCTACACCTTCATCACCACGCTGCGCTATGTGCTGGAAGCCGCGGCGCGGCACGGCAAGGCCGTCTGGGTGCTGGACCGTCCCAACCCCGCGGGCCGCCCTGTCGAAGGCCTGACGCTGCGCGAGGGCTGGGAGAGCTTCGTGGGCGCCGGGCCCATGCCCATGCGCCACGGCCTGACCATGGGCGAGATGGGCCAGTGGTTCATCCGGCACCTGGGCCTGTCGCTGGAGTACCGCGTGATCACCATGTCGGGCTGGCAGCCCGGCTCCGGCCCCGGCTTCGGCTGGCCATCAGGCGAGCGCAGCTGGGTCAACCCCAGCCCCAATGCGGCCAGCCTGTCCATGGCACGGGCCTATGCGGGCACCGTGATGCTGGAAGGCACCACGCTGTCCGAAGGGCGTGGCACCACGCGTCCCCTGGAACTGTTCGGCGCGCCGGACCTGGACATCCGCCGGCTGCTGGCCGACATGCTTGAGCTCGCCCCCGAATGGCTGCGCGGCTGCGTACTGCGCGAGTGCTGGTTCGAGCCCACCTTCCACAAGCACGTCGGCAAGTTGTGCGCGGGCGTGCAGATCCACGTGGAAGACCCCGCCCACTATGACCACGATGCCTTCCGGCCCTGGCGCCTGCAGGCGCTGGCCTTCAAGGCCGTGCGCCGGCAGCAGCCCGGCTATCCCCTGTGGCGCGACTTCCCCTACGAGTACGAGCACGATCGCCTGGCCATCGACCTCATCAACGGCAGTCCGCTGCTGCGCGAATGGGTGGACGACCCAGCTGCCATGCCGGCCGATCTTGACGCACTGGCCGACGCCGACGAGGCCGCCTGGACCGATGCACGGCGCCCCTTCCTCCTGTACGGCGACTGAGGTTCGGCATCAAGGGTTTGTCCCTAATCTCCCCCGTGAATTCATGCAATATAGTGCAGAAAACAGGAATGCACTATAGATCATCGCGCGACGCCAGCAACAGTTCCCGAATGTCCCGGACGATCGGGCTGATTTGTTGAATTTTCAATAGTTCAGACCTGAAGTACGGGTAATTCAGGATCGTCAGGAACGGCGCGACGACCCTACAGTGGCCAGATCCACCACAACACCAGGAGACATGCCATGACCACCCGCCGCCTCGTACTGACCCGCAGCGCCGCCATCATCGGCGCCGCATCCTCCGGCCTGCTGCTGCCGCAGATCGTCCGGGCCCAATCGGACAAGGTCCGCGTGGGCTTCATGCTCCCCTACACGGGCACCTTCGCCCAGCTCGGCGTTGCCATCGAGAACGGCGTGCGGATGGCCCTGAACGAGCAAGGCGGCAAACTCGGCGGCCGCGAGGTCGAGTTCTTCAAGGTGGACGACGAGTCCAACCCGGCCAAGGGCATCGAGAACGCCACCCGCCTGGTTCAGCGCGACAAGGTGGATGTGCTGATCGGCACCGTTCACTCGGGCGTGCAGATGGGTATCCACAAGGTGGCGCGTGACACGGGCGTGCTCAACCTGATCCCCAACGCCGGCGTGCACGTGGCCACGCGTGCCCAGTGCGCCCCCAACGTCTTCCGCACCTCGTTTTCCAATTCCCAGCCCACACTGGCCCTGGGCAAGACCATGGTGGACCGCGGCCACAAGAAGGCCGTGTGGATCTCCTGGAACTATGCGGCGGGCGACGAGGCCTTCGAAGGATTCGAGAAGAGCTTCACCGAAGCCGGCGGCACCATCGTCAAGAAGCTGGGCCTGCCCTTCCCCAACGTGGAATTCCAGGCCCTGCTGACCGAAATCGCCGCCCTCAAGCCCGACGCGGTGGCCTGCTTCTTTGCCGGTGCCGGCGCCGCCAAGTTCATGAGCGACTATGCCGCCGCGGGCCTGAACAAGACCATTCAGCTCTACGGTTCCGGTTTCCTGACCGAAGGTGTGCTGGAAGCTGCCGGCGAAGCCGCCAACGGTGTGCTGACCACCATGCACTACGGTGACTCGCTCAACACGCCGCGCGACAACCAGTTCCGCCTCGACTACGAGAAGGCCTTCAAGATGCAGCCCGACGTGTACGCCGTCCAGGGCTACGACACCGGCCTGCTGCTGATCCAGGGCGCCAATGCAGTCAAGGGCGACCTGTCGAACAAGAAGGCGCTGTACGCCGCCA
Source organism: Pseudomonadota bacterium (assembly GCA_023415035.1). Classification (GTDB taxonomy): domain Bacteria; phylum Pseudomonadota; class Gammaproteobacteria; order Burkholderiales; family Burkholderiaceae_C; genus Hydrogenophaga. Next base: position 20,140 of record JAEZLX010000149.1, read on the forward strand.
TGGAAGGCGCAGTGATCGACAGCCCGCGTGGCAAGTGGACCATGAGCAAGGCCCACAACCCGGTCCAGGACATGTACCTGCGCCGCGTCGAGGGCGGCCAGAACAAGGTGATCGGCATTGCCCAGAAGGCCGTGGCCGACCCGGCCACCGGCTGCCGCATGGCCTGACGCCGGACCCGCATCGCCAGCCCGCTTCCTGCGGCCCCCCCCCGGGGCGCCGGGGGGG
>JAEZLX010000187.1 GCA_023415035.1 Pseudomonadota bacterium
GGTCATGCCGGTGGCCTGGGCCTGCTGCACGAACTCCGGAATCGGGGCCAGCACGTAGCCGTGGAAGATCGTGTAGTCGGGACGCGCGCGGCGCAGCTTGATCACTTCGGTCGACACGTCCACGCTGCCCGGCGGCGTCATCAGCTCGATCGCCACCTTCAGGCCCAGCTTTTCGGCCAGCTTCTTGGACGGCTCGATCGGATCGCGTCCGAACTCGGTGTCGGAAAACACGAAGGCCACGCGCGCGCCCGGTTTTTCCTTCGCGATGTGGTTGAGCAGGATGCCGAACATTTCCGTGTAGTCGGGGCCGACCAGGAACTGGTTCGGGTACTTCTTGGGGTCGTTGAGCTCGGTGGCGAACGAGGCGCCGGCCATCAGGATGTTGCCGTTGCGGTCCAGCTCCGGGTTGATGGTTTTGGAAAAGCCCGTGGAGTCGCCGTAATAGAGGTTGACCTTGTTCTGGCTGGTGATCTTCTTGAACGCGGCCACCGACACGTCGACCTTGTAGCCGGTGTCCTCGGGCACGTAGCGCACCTTGCGACCCGCGATGCCGCCGGCATCGTTGACGATCTTCACGTAGTCGGCGATGCCCGCGTTGATGCCCACGCCCGCAAAGGCGAACACGCCCGTCATGGGGATGGAGCCGCCGATGACGATTTCCTCGGCGCCCTGCGCCAGCACCGACAGCGGGTGCGTCAGCGCGGCGGCGCCGGCCGTGGCGGCGGCGCCCAGCATCAGTTGGCGGCGCCGGATGGAAGTGCTTGTCTTGCCCATGTCTGTCTCCTTGCTTGTGGTGGCGAAATGCTCAGTTGCGGAAGGGCCAAAGGTGGAAGAACCGGCGCGTGCGGCGCCACATTTCTGCGAGCCCCAGCGGCTCGAAGACCAGAAAACCGATGATCAGCGCGCCGAAGACCACCAGGCGCACCGGAGAGAGGAAGGCCGTCAGCTCGATGCCGCCGGGCAGCAGGTCGAACACCAGCTTGAGCAGCTCGGGGACCATGGTCATGAACGCGGCACCCAGGATGGAGCCGAGGATGGAGCCCATGCCGCCGACGATGATGGCCGCGAGGAAGAAGATCGACATCGACAGCGGAAAGCTCTCGGGCGTGACCACGCGGAAGAAGTAGGCCCACAGGCCCCCGGCCACGCCGGCGTAGAACGACGAGAGCCCGAAGGACAGCAGCTTGTAGCGCAGCAGCGGGATGCCCAGCACCTCGGCCGAGATGTCGCGGTCGCGGATGGCGATGAAGGCGCGCCCGATGCGGGTGCGGAACAGGTTGGCCGCGCCCAGCAGCATCAGCACCATCACCGGCACGATCAGCCAGTAGAGGCGGAACGACGTGTCCAGGTCGATGCCGAACACGCGCGCAGGCTGCATCGAGATGCCGCCGGTGCCGCCCGTGATCGACAGGTTGGCGAACAGGAAGTGCGTGATGAACGAGGCGGCGATGGTGGCGATGGCCAGGTACAGGCCCTTGACGCGCAGCGAGGGGATGCCCACGATCACGCCGCCGATCATGGCCACGCCGCCGGCGGCCAGCAGGTTGAGCACGAAGGGCGGGTTCCATTGCGCCTGCACGATGGCCACCGTGTACGCGCCCAGGCCCATGAACGCGGCCTGGCCCAGGCTCACCAGACCCGTGTAGCCGGTGAGAATGTTCAGGCCGGTGGCGCTGGCGACGTTGATCGCCACCAGGCAGGCCATGTAGAGCCAGTAGTCGCTGGCCACGAACGGGAACAGCGCCAGCAGTGCGGCGGCGATGGCCAGCCACACCTTCTGCGTGCGCGAGTCGAACAGCGCCGCGTCGGCTGTGTAGCTTTCCTTGAGGGTTCCGATGCGCATGTGTGGTCAGCCCTTACAGACGTTCGATCTCGTGCGTGCCAAACAGGCCGTAGGGTCGCACCATCAGGATGGCCACCAGCACCAGGAAGGTGGCCAGCAGCTTGTACTCGCCCCCGAGGAAGGCTCCGGCCAGGGCCTCGACCACGCCGATGAGCAGACCGCCGACCAGCGCGCCGAGCACGCTGTCAAGGCCGCCGACGATCACCACCACCAGCACCGACAGGCCGAAGACTCCCATGCTTGAGGAGATGCCGCCAATGGAGCCGACGATGATCCCGGAGACGGCCGCGAGCATGGCCGAGGTCACCCAGGCCAGCGAGAACACGCGTGGCACGTTGATGCCCACCGAATAGGCGGCGGCCTGGTCGCTGGCGGTGGCGCGCAAGGCCACGCCGCCGCGCCAGTAGCGGAACAGCAGCAGCACGGCAGCGATGAACAGGCCGGCGATCACTGCGCCCCAGAACACCTTGGGCGCGAGGAAGGCGTCGCCGATCATGATCGGCTTGGTCGGCATGAAGTCGGGCAGGCGCCGCTGGTCGGCGCTCCAGATGATCTCGACCAGTCCCACCAGCACCGAGCCCAGGCCGACGGTGACCATGAAGACCGAGATCGGCGGCTCGCCCAGCAGCGGCCGGATCACCGCGCGCTCGATCACCGCTCCCAGCAACCCGCTGGCGAGCACGGCCGCGGGAATCGCCAGCCACAGCGGCAGGGCCCACATGGCAGAGAAGGTGAAGAACAGGTAGGCGCCCGCCATCAGCATTTCGCCGATGGCGATGTTGACCACCCGCGTGGCCTTGTAGACCATGACGAAGGCCAGTGCCGCCAGGGCATACAGGCCTCCGCTGGCCAGGCCCGTGAGGCTGATCTCGAACAGGTAGGCCCAATCCATCACTGCACTCCTTGCGGTGCGGCGGCGGCCTGCAGCTTGCGGCGCAGCTCGCCCACGTCGCCCGAGCCCAGGTAGGCGCGGTTGACCTCGGGGTCGGCCTGCACCACGGCAGGTGTGCCCTGGGCGATGACCTGGCCGAAGTTGAGCACCACCACATGGTCAGAGAGGTCCATCACCAGTCCCATGTCGTGCTCGACCATGAGCACCGTCACGCCCCACTCGGCGCGCACGTCGAGGATGAAGCGCGCCATGTCTTCGGTTTCCTCGCGATTCATGCCCGCCACCGGCTCATCGAGCATCAGGATCTGAGGCTGCATGGCCAGTGCGCGCGCCATCTCGACGCGCTTTTGCAGGCCGTAGGGCAGCGCAGCCACTGGCGCATGGCGGATGTGGTCGATCTCGAGGAAGTCGATGATGCGCTCCTCGATGTCGCGGCGCAGCTCGGCTTCCTCGCGCCGAGCACGGCCTACGTACATCAGCGCATCGAACACATTGGTTTTCAGGTGCGAGTGGCGACCGAGCTTGATGTTGTCAAGCACCGTCATGCCGCGAAACAGCGCGATGTTCTGGAAACTCCGACCCAGGCCCAGCCGCGCGCGGCGCGGCGCCGGCAGGTGTGTAATGTCCTGCCCCTGGAAACGGATGCTGCCCGCGTTGGGGCGGTAGAAGCCCGAGATGGTGTTGAACAGCGAGGTCTTGCCGGCCCCGTTGGGGCCGATCACGGCCGTGATGGAGCCCGGCTGCACGTCAAAGCCCACGCCCGAGAGCGCTTTCACGCCACCGAAGGCCAGCGTGATGCCGTTGACCTGCAGCAGTGGGGAGGGGCTGGTTTGCATGCGCCGTGCCTTGTATGCGGGTTTGTGCCGATCTGAAAAACCTACTCGCGCGTAAACTGTTTACTCGCGAGTAAATTCTGGAATGCGCGGCCACAACCAGCATCCGTATTTACCCCGAACGCCTGTCACCCATGTCCGAATCCACCGCATCCCCCTGGACGCCAGCGTCCCAGCGCGCGCGGCAGCGCGAGGCCAAGCGCCAGGCCGTGCTGCAGGCGGCCGCGCAGCTGTTCAACGAGCGGGGCTTTCATGCCACCTCGCTGGACGACATTGCCGCGCGCCTGAACGTGAGCAAGCCGACGCTGTACTACTACGTCAAGAACAAGGACGAGATCCTGCTGCAGTGTGTCAAGCAGGGACTGGCCATGACGCTGGAGGGCATCGAGGCTTCGCGCTCGGCTGGCGGCAATGCGGTGGACCAGTTGCGCGCGTGCATGCAGGTGTACGCGGAAATCGTGATGCAGCCCTTCGGCATGTGCCTCATCCGCGTGGGCGACGAGGAAGTGCCCGAGCCCAGCCGCACCGAGCTGCGGCGCATGAAGCGCGAGATCGACCTGGCTTTTCGCCGGCTGGTCGCGCAGGGGGTGGAAGAGGGCTTGCTGGAGCCCTGCGATCCGAAGATGACCGCCTTCATGATCGCAGGCGCCCTGAGCTGGATCGGGCGCTGGTACCAGCCCGGGGGCGAGTGCACGCCCGCCCGGATCATCGAGCAGGGCATCGGCACCCTGCTCGGCGGGGTGCTCAGGCGGACTCCGGCCAGGGCCAGGCGCCGCGCCTGAGGCGGCGCGGGGTCACCCTGCGTCGGGCTGCTGGCGCGGGGCGGCCTTCTGGAAGGCTTCCAGTTCCATGCAGGCTTTTTCGACTTCGGCGATCAGCGGCCAGCGGGTGAGATCGACCTTGAAGCGGCGCGCGCTCTCGATCTGCGGGATGAGGTACACGTCGGCGATGGTGGGTGCGTCACCATGGCTGAAGCGCCCGCGCCGGGCGTCGGCGGCCAGCAGTGCCTCGTAGGCGTCGAAGCCGGCGCTGATCCAGTTGCCACACCAGGCGTTGATCGCGTCGTCGTTGGCGCCAAAGGTGTGGCGCAGGTATTCGAGGATGCGACGGTTGTTCACCGGGTGGATGTCGCAGCCGATGATGGCTGCCAGCGCGCGCACGTGGGCGCGGCGCTGCGGGTCGCGCGGCAGCAGCGGCGGGTCGGGGTACTTTTCTTCCAGCCACTCGATGATGGCCGGCGACTGGATCAGCGTCTCGCTGCCGGTCTCCAGCGCGGGTACCAGCTGCTGCGGGTTGACGGCCTTGTAGTCGTCGCCAAGGTGCGCGTCCTTGACCAGGTTCACGGCCACATACTCGTAGCTCAGGCCCTTGAGGTTGAGCGCGATGCGCGTGCGGTGCGAGGTGCCGCTGCGCCAGTAGTTGTAAAGCTTCATGGATGCGAGGTGATGTTCAGTGCGGTTGGCTGGCGGCCCCGGCAGCGGATCCGGGACCGGTGCGCAATGATCGCACGGATGCCCCGGTCCGGCCGAGCGGGCGTCAGGATTCGGCGGGCATCACCGGTGTGCCTTCGGGGCGCACCTCGTACACGCCGAGCTTGCGGTGCAGGGGCGACTCGTCGGCCACAAAGAGGAGGGCCGGCTCGGTGGCCGAGGCATTGGTCAGCGACGTGGCCGTGTAGCCGGGGATGCAGCAGGTGTCGGCGGGGGCAAGGTCAAAACCCTGCGCGTCGGTGGCCACGCGGGCGGCGCCCTCGATCACGTGGTACACCGCCGCCGGCGAGCGCGCGGGCAGCCGCAGGGTCTGGCCGGGGCGCAGCATCAGGGCATGAAAGCCCAGCACGTTCTCGGCGTCCTCGCCGGACTCGGGGTTCACATAGGTGACCTGCACGTTGGCCAGATCGGGCTGGTCGTGCGCCAGCGACACCAGGGCGGCGCGGGCGTCGGCCCACGGGTAGCGCAGCATCGGGTAGCGCCGGCCGCTGCGCCCGAACACCGGTGTCGGCACGATGCCGGGGCGCGCGTAGGCGCGGTTGCCCACGCTCTGGCGCACCTGCTGGCGGTCGCCGTTGACGTGGTAGCTGACCTCCAGGTAGTACATCAGCGGCAGGTCGAGCACGTCGAGCCAGATCACCGGCTGGTCGCCGTCGTGGCCGTGTTCGTGCCACAGCCCGGTGGGCGTGAGGATCAGGTCGCCGCGGCTCATGGGGCATTTCTCGCCGTCCACCGTGGTCCAGGCGCCTTCGCCCTCGACGATCATGCGCACCGCGTTGGGCGTGTGGCGGTGGCTGGACGCCCATTCACCGGGCAGCAGCAGCTGCATGCCCAGGTACAGGGCGGCGCTGGCCTGCATCTTCTCCAGCGTGTGGCCCGGGTTGGCCAGCACCAGCACGCGGCGCTCGGCCTTCTCGATCGGCGTGAGCTCGCCCGCGCGCATCAGCAGCGGCCGGACGGTTTCGTAGCGCCAGTGCGTGGCCCGTGTCTGGCGCGTCGGGATGGTGGGTGGCAGCACGCCGCGCAGGCTCGGCCACAGCGGCACCAGGTTGTGGCGGGTCAGCTCGTCGCGGTACTCCTGAGGCAGGTCTTCCAGCTTGCCCAGCTCGTGGCTCATGCGCGTCTCCTCGGGTGGCCCGGAGGCGGTCATCCGGGTAAATGATCAGTACACTGATTACATGCTAGTGCTAGCATGGGCTGCCTGCCCATGCAGGTTTACCCTGTGCCAGCACCATGAGCCCTGACACCGCGTTCGACGGCAGGATCGACGGCCTGCCCGGTTTCGCGATCCGCCGCCTGCAGCAGATCGCTGTGGGCATCTTCCTGCAGGAGATGGCCGGGCTCAATGTCACGCCGGTGCAGTTCGGTGCGCTGCAGGTCGTGGCCCTGTTCCCGGGCATCGACCAGCGTACCCTGGCCGGCCGGATCGCGCTCGACACCTCCACCACCGGCGGCGTGATCGACCGACTGGAGGCGCGCGGCTGGCTGCAGCGGCGCCGCTCTACGGAAGACCGGCGCGCGCGCCTGCTGTACCTGACGCCCGCCGGCGAACAGGTGCTGGCCCAGGCGGTGCCGGGCATGTTGCGCGCGCAGGAGCGCATCCTGGCGCCGCTGCCGCCGGCGCAGCGCGAACCGTTCATGGCGATGCTGCAGATCCTTGTCGAGCACAACAACGAATGGAGCCGTGCGCCGGCCGAGAGCCTGGGCCCGGCATCCGTGGCCTGAATTCGATGATGGGACCGCGGCGCAGCCTGCCAAAGTTCGCGTGGTCGAGGTGGAAGGGCGTCTGGCGCCGAAGTCCGCCTGGTCAATGCGGTGCGCGTCGAATTCCACGACTGGCTCCCGATGCGGGCTGTGCCTGTGTTCCCAACGTCACCGGAGGGAGTGACTTCATGGACAATGAAACCAGCTGACAACCGGTCAAGCAGACCGGTGTAACCTGTTTGGAGACATTGCCCATGCCCCAGCGCGCCACTAAGATCGTCGCCACCCTCGGCCCCGCGTCCAGCGACCCCGCCCTTCTCGAAGCCATGATCCGCGCGGGCGTCAACGTCGTGCGCCTGAATTTCTCGCACGGCGTGGCGCAGGACCACATCGAGCGCGCGCGCCTGGTGCGCGAGGCCTCGCAGCGCGCCGGGCGCGAGGTTGCCATCATGGCCGACCTGCAGGGACCCAAGATCCGCGTCGGCAAGTTTGCCGAGGGCAAGGTGCTGCTGGAGCCCGGCCAGCCCTTCGTGCTCGATGCCGCGCGCACCGAGCCGGGCGACGTCGGAGGCGTGGGACTCGACTACAAGGAGCTGCCGCGCGATGTGAAGCCCGGCGATACGCTGCTGCTCAACGACGGGCTGATCGTGCTGGCCGTGGAGAAGGTGGCCGGGCCGGCGGTGCACACCACGGTCAGGATCGGTGGCGAACTGTCCAACAACAAGGGCATCAACAAGCAGGGTGGTGGCCTGACGGCGCCCGCGCTCACGGCCAAGGACATGGAGGACATCAAGACCGCCATGGACCTGCAGGCCGACTACGTGGCGGTGAGCTTCCCCAAAAACGCCACCGACATGGAGCTGGCGCGCCAGCTGTGCAACATGGCCGCGGCGGCGCACGGTCACAAGCCGGGGCTGATCGCCAAGATCGAGCGTGCCGAGGCCATCCCCGAGCTGGAGAACATCCTGCGCGTGTCCGACGGCATCATGGTCGCGCGCGGCGACCTGGCCGTGGAGGTCGGCAACGCGGCTGTGCCGGGCCTGCAAAAGCGCATGATCCGCATGGCGCGGCAGATGAACAAGGTGGTCATCACGGCCACGCAGATGATGGAGTCCATGATCGTCAACCCGGTGCCCACGCGCGCCGAGGTGTCCGACGTGGCCAACGCCGTGCTCGACGGCACCGACGCGGTGATGCTCAGCGCCGAAACCGCCTCGGGCAAATACCCGCTGGAGACGGTGCAGCAGATGGCCGCCATCTGCGAGGAGGCCGAGACCACCGAATACGATCCGCTGGAGGACGACTTCATCGGCCAGACCTTCCAGCGCATCGACCAGGCCATCGCCATGGGGGCGCTGTTCGTCGCGCACCACCTCAAGGCCAAGGCCATCGTGGCGCTGACCGACTCGGGTTCCACGGCACTGTGGATGAGCCGGCACAACGTGATGATGCCGATCTTCGCCGTTACCTCCAAGCTGGCGACGCAGCGCAGGATGACCCTGTTTCGCAACGTGCGTCCGCTGCTGGCCGACACCAGTGCCGACCGCGACACCGCGCTGGCCGAGGCCGAGGCCGATCTGAAAAGACGCGGCGTGATGCAAAGTGGCGACGTGTATGCCATCACCGTGGGCGAACCCATGGGCACGCCGGGCGGCACCAACACGCTGAAGATCTGCCGGGCTGCCTGACCCGCCTGTCGGCTGCGCTTGTCTGCGCACAGGGCCGGGCGCCTTAAAATCCCAGAGTTACGGACCGGTTACCAACTTTGACTAGAGGATTCTCATGGCACTCGTTTCCATGCGCGAACTGCTCGACCACGCTGCGGCCAACGGCTACGGCATCCCGGCGTTCAACGTCAACAACCTGGAGCAGGTGCAGGCCGTGATGGCCGCGGCCGACGAGGTCGGCGCGCCCGTCATCCTGCAAGCATCGGCCGGTGCCCGCAAGTACGCCGGCGAGAGCTTCATCAAGCACCTGATCCAGGCCGCCACCGAGGCCTATCCGCACATTCCCCTGGTCATGCACCAGGACCACGGCACCAGCCCCATGGTCTGCGCCGGCGCCATCGCGCTGGGCTTCGGCTCGGTGATGATGGACGGCTCGCTGATGGAAGACGGGAAGACGCCGTCGAGCTTCGATTACAACGTGCGCGTCACCCGTGAGGTCGTCGAGATGGCGCACAAGGTCGGTGTGACGGTGGAAGGCGAGCTCGGCTGCCTGGGCAACCTGGAAACCGGTGATGCCGGCGAGGAAGACGGCATCGGCGCCGAAGGCAAGCTGGACCACAGCCAGATGCTGACCGACCCGGAAGAGGCTGCCCAGTTCGTCAAGGCCACCCAGCTCGACGCCCTGGCCATCGCCATCGGCACCAGCCACGGTGCCTACAAGTTCAGCCGTCCGCCCACCGGCGACATCCTGGCGATCAGCCGCGTCAAGGAAATCCACGCCCGCATCCCCAACACCCACCTGGTGATGCACGGTTCCTCGTCGGTGCCGCAGGAGCTGCGCGCCATCATCAACCAGTACGGCGGCGCCATGAAGGAAACCTACGGCGTGCCGGTGGCAGAGATCCAGGAAGCCATCAAGCACGGCGTGCGCAAGATCAACATCGACACCGACATCCGCATGGCGATGACCGGCGCGGTGCGCAAGTTCATGGCCGAGAACCCGGAAAAGTTCGACATGCGCGAATGGATGAAGCCGGCCCGCGAAGCCGCCAAGGCGGTGTGCAAGCAGCGTTACCTGGAATTCGGCTGCGAAGGCCAGGGCGCCAAGATCAAGGGCGAAACCCTGAGCGTGATGGCCGCCAAGTACGCCAGTGGCGAGCTGGCACAGAAGGTGAACTGATCCCACGCCGGACCGACCTGCGATAATTCGACTGAATGGTTCGGAGCCCGCTGACGGTTCGGTTGGCGGGCTTTTCCTTTTACGATGCGCTCCGCCACTGGCGGCCGACCGAAAATGACCGACGTCCTCCATACCTCCGATCTCAAGTCCCTGCCGCTGCTGGCGCGCGGCAAGGTGCGCGACAACTACGCCGTGGGCGACGACCGCATCCTGATGGTGGCGTCCGACCGCATCAGCGCCTTCGATGTCATCATGGGCGAGCCGATCCCCGGCAAGGGGCGTCTGCTCACCACGCTGTCGCTGTGGTGGTTTGATCGCCTGGGCCCCAACGGCCTGAACATCTGCCCGATCCACCTGACCGGCGAGGCGCCCGAAAGCGTCGTCGCGCCCGACGAGGTGGAGCAGGTGCGCGGGCGCTCGATGCTGGTCAAGCGCCTCAAGCCCATCCCGGTCGAGGCCGTGGTGCGTGGCTACCTGGCCGGCAGCGGCTGGAAGGAGTACCAGGAAAGCCGCTCGGTCTGCGGCGTGCCGCTGCCCGAGGGCCTGCGCAATGTCAGCAAGCTGCCCGAGCCCATCTACACCCCCGCGGCCAAGGCGGCGGTGGGCGAGCACGACGAGAACATCACCTACGAGCGCACGGTCGAGATGGTGGGTCCCGTGATCGCTGCCCAGATCCGCGACAAGGCCATCGCCCTGTACCGTGCGGCGGCCGAGATCGCGCTGGCCAAGGGCATCATCATCGCCGACACCAAGTTCGAGTTCGGCCTGGACGACAACGGCACCGTGGTGCTGATGGACGAGGTGCTCACGCCCGATTCGTCGCGCTACTGGCCTGCCGAGCAGTACGCCGAGGGCAGCAACCCGCCGAGCTTTGACAAGCAGTTCCTGCGCGACTGGCTGGAGATTGCCAAGGTCAATGGCCAGCCCTGGGACAAGACGCCGCCCGCGCCGCGCCTGCCCAGGGACGTGATCGAGAAGACCGCGGCCAAGTACCAGGAAGCGCTGCATCGCCTGACGGCCTGAGCGGCCGCGTTATCCCTGAGCGTGGCCGGACGGCGCACCGGCGTAGAATGGCCCGCACAGACCCTTCACTTGTGCCGCGTGCCGGCTGAGCAGGATCGCACTGCCCGTCAGGGCCGCGCCAGCGCCCAAGTCCAGTCTGCCTGAACCTGCTGGTGCCACGCGCCTGATTCCGGGAGTCGCGATGCCTTTCGAACCATCCACCACGACGTTGCTTTGGGCAGGTTTCCTGCTCGGCTGCGCCTTTGGCGCGGTGGCCCGCGTGGGGCGCTTCTGCCTGCAGCGTGGCCTGCGCGAGGCCTTCGCGGGCGGACCGGTGCCGGCACTGCGTGCCTTCGCGCTCGCGCTGGCCGTGGCGCTGCTGGCCTCGCAGGCGCTGTCGTGGTCGGGCCTGGTGGCGCTCGACAATGCCACGGTCGCGCGCAAGCATTTTTCCTGGATCGCCACCCTGACCGGTGGACTGCTGTTCGGTGCCGGCATGACACTGGCCCGCGCCTGCGGTGCCCGTTCGCTGGTGCTGCTGGCGGGCGGCAACCTGCGCCCGCTGGTGACGCTGCTGTGCCTGGGCATGGCAGCGCAGGCCTCGCTGACAGGCGTGCTGGGGCCGGTGCGCCAGTGGCTGGCGGGCTGGGGAACGGTCACGCTCGATCACGCCACGCTGCCCGCCATGCTGCGTGCCGGTGGCGTGTCTGACGTCGTCACGGTGCTCGGCAGTGTGGCCTTGCCGGCCATCGTGCTGCTGGTCTGGGCGCTCAGGCCGGCACGTGGAGGAGGACAGCCGCGAGAAAGCCAGGTGGTGCCACTGCTGTGTGCCGCTGTCATCGGCCTGCTGGTGGCGGCGGGCTGGCTCGTCACGGCGCACCTGGGTGATCCGTTCGAGCCGGTGCCGCTGTCGTCGCTGAGCTTCGTCGGTCCGGTGGCCGAAGGCCTGCTCTACCTGCAGTTGGCCGTGGGGCGTGATGCCAGCCTCGGTCCGGCCATCGTGGCCGGCACGCTGGTCGGGGCCTGCGTGGTGGCGCTGCTGGGCCGCACCGCGCGCTGGGAGGGGTTCGAGCGTCCCGCGCAACTGGCCTCCTCCGCCATCGGCGGACTGCTCATGGGTTTTGGCGGCGTGCTGGCGGTGGGATGCACCATCGGCCAGGGGCTTTCGGGCCTTTCCACGCTGTCCCTGGCAAGCGTGCCCGCGTGTGTCGGCATCGTCGCCGGCGCGTGGGCCGTCGTGCGACTGCAGGAGCCACGGACCCTGCGCATTCATACCACCACAAGGAGCGCTTCATGATGCAACGACGCCATTTTCTGATCACGCCTCCCGCCCTGGCACTGGGTGCCGCGGCTGCGCCGGTGCTGGCCGCGCCGGCGGTCATCAGCCCGCAGTCGGTCATCCTGCCGCGCAGCGGCAAGGGACCGCGCATCGTCATCTGCGGCGGTGGCTGGGGTGGTCTGACGGCGGCGCGCTACCTGCGCGAGCTGATCCCCGATTCGGATGTTGTGGTGCTCGAGCGCAACCCGACCTTCTGGTCCGGCCCCATGAGCAACAAGTGGCTGATCGACATCGTGGGCACCGATTTCGTCCAGCACGACATGCTGCACCCGGCCAACAACTACGGCTACACCCTGCTGCAGACGCATGTGACCGGCTTCGAGCGCGACAAGCGCCGCGTGCGCACCACGCATGGCCTCGTGGAGTATGACTACCTCATCCTCTCGGGCGGCATCCGCGACGCGTGGGATGCCTGGTTCGGCGACGATCAGCGTGCCATCGACTACACGCGGCGCCACTTCTCCAGCGCCTACATTCCCAACCAGGAGATGTTCGCGCTCAAGCGCCGCGTGCACGCGTTCAAGGGCGGCACACTGGTGATGACGCTGCCGCCGCCGCCGCACCGCTGCCCGCCCTCGCCCTACGAGCGTGCCTGCCTGATCGCCTCGCACATCAAGAAGAACAAGATCCCCGGCAAGATCGTGATCCTCGATCCCAAGCCGAAGATCGCGCCCATCGGCGTGGGCTACAAGCAGGCGTTCGAGGAGCTGTACCCCGACATCATCACGCACGTGCCCAACGCGCGCGTGCAGGAGGTCGATCCCTTCAAACGGCACATCAGGACGGCCGCGGGCGACTTCAGGTTCGACGAGGCCATCCTGATGCCGCCGCACCAGGCCGCCGACATGGTCTGGCACGCCGGCCTGATCGGCAAGGACGCGGCCGGCAAGCCCACCGGCTGGGCCGACATCCACCCGCGCCTGTTCCATGCCAACACCGACGACCGCGTGTACTTCGTGGGCGACCTGATGGGCATGATCTCGGACCAGTTCGGCCACTACCCCAAGAGCGGCCACGTGGCCAATTACATCGGACGCATCGTGGCAAAGTACATCGCGCAGCGTGTGGCGGGCCAGGAGGTGACGCCGTTGCTGCCCGACAACCTCTGCTACATGATGGTCAACACCGATCCGCAGGAGGAGATCTCCGTCAAGTTCACCTACGAGGTGGACGCCGGCGGCAGGGTCATCCAGACCCAGACCGACATGGACGTGCGCACGGCCGACCTCGTGCCCGAGGACTTCGCCTGGGCGCGCTCCAAATTCAGCGACTTTCTGGGAATCTGAGTCATGCAACGACGCACCCTCATCACCGCCGGTGGCGCCGCGCTGGCCTTGCCGGTGGCCGCACTGGCGCAGACGCAGCAAAGCCGCGTGGCGCTGCCGCCCATCCTCACGCCCAACCCGGAGGAGTTCCGGCGCATCGTCGCCGAGTTCACCGGAGGCAGGAGGCCCGAGACCAAGGGGCTGGAACTGGACGTGCCCGTGCTGGCCGACAACCCCTCGGGCGTGCCCGTGAAGGTGATGGTGACCGAGCCCATGACCGAGCAAGACTGGTGCGAGCAGATCATCGTGCTGGCCGAGCTGAACCCGCTGCCGCTGGCCTGCACCATGCACTTCACGCCGGCAGCCGGTGTGGCCGAGGCCGCCGTGCGCGCGCGCCTGGCGCAGTCGCAGACGATCCACGCGCTGGCGCGCATGAAGAGCGGGCGCATCCTGGGCGCCAGCCAGGAAGTGACCGTGGCCGCCAGCGGCTGCGGCATGTGAGCCACGGGGAGAAAGGAATCACCCATGAACGCCAAGCCACCGCGCCTGTGGATCAGCAACGCCAAGCCCCGCAAGGGCGAGAAGCTGCGCGTGCGCGCGCAGATCGAACACATCATGGAAAGCGGCCTGCGCACCGATGCGCAGGGCGCCGTGCGTCCCCGCAACATCGTCTCGCGCTTCGAGGCGCGTATGAACCAGACGCTGCTCTTTGCCTGGGAGCCGGGCGTCTCCATCGCGCAGGACCCGTACATCGAGTTCGCCTTCCTGGCGCGTGAAAGCGGCGAGCTGCATCTGCGCTGGCAGGACGAAGCCGGCCAGAGCGCCAGCGTGAGCCGGGCCATCACCGTCACGGGTTGAATCGCATCGGCGCTCACCGGGCGGAGGATAATCGCCCGACATGAACCTGTTCGTCGATGCCTCCACCGCCACCCACAGCGTCCAGCTTGCGGTGGCTCCCGTGTTCCTGCTGACCGCCGTGGCGGGCATGATCAGCGCGGTGGCCGGTCGCCTGGCCCGCATCATCGACCGCGCGCGGGTGCTGGAAGACCGGGTCCGCAACGCCACCGACCCCGACATCGTGCAACGTCTGCTCATGGAGCTGGGCTATCTGCGCAAGCGCGGACGGATCTCCAACTTCTCCATCGGCGCGCTGACTTCCTGCGGCATGCTCATCGGCATGACCATCGTCTCGCTCTTCCTCGGCCAGGCCTGGGGTGGCCAATGGCCCTTGGTTGCCGTGGGCTGCTTCCTGCTGGGCATCGTTTCTTTCCTCGTCGCCCTGAGTGGCTTCATGTGGGAAACCGTGCTGGCCACCGACCTGCTGAACTTCAAGGTGCTGGAGATGGGGCGCGAGTTCGACCCGCGGCAGGGGGATGGGCCGGGGCGGCGCTGAACGTCGCTGCCGTACCCGTCGCCGTTCTGCGGCGCGATGGTGGCATGGCGCAGCTGCCGCCATGCTCCGACGCACGGGCGTTTTTTCGCGCACCCATGAGGATCAAGCCGGGCAGCCCGTGAACCATCGGGACTTCCCGTCCATGCCCACTGACCAGTGGCCGCCTTTGCGCTGATCGCGGCAGCGCGGTATCGTTGCCGGTCAGCGGACCTTGGGCACGCGGGGAGGGATGCGCTTCCTCCGCGACATCACAGACAGCTGGTGGTCGGGCCCGCCTTTCGACGGGAAAGGGGCGACGGAACATGGGCAAGGTCATCGTGGAGCAGATCGTCAGCGTGGACGGCTACGCCGAAGATGCGGACGGCAGCATCGATTTTTTCGTCAACGCGGACTGGGTCAATGAGGTCGATACCGAGCAGCTGCGGATGCTGTCTGGTGTCTCGGCCATCGTCCTCGGCGAACGGACGAACCGCATGTTCGCGGACTACTGGCCGACCGCCGATCCGGTTGCGGAACCGGTGGCGCTGGGTCGCGGTCGCTCGTTCGCGCCGCCGGACATGGGCCGGCGCGAGCTGACGTTGGCGAGCGCGCACACCTTCGGGAAGGGCCTGGTGGTGCTGGAATATCAGCTGGTGCGTTGAGTCACGCCTGCTTCTGCCGGCCCCTTGCAGCGAAAAGGGCGGAGGTCGTGGCGACCTCAAGTGCCGCCGCCGAATCCCCCGGCCAGCGAGCGCCGCAGGAATTCCACCAGCGCCGAGACCGCCAGAGGCACGTGTGCCGCGTAGGGGCGGATGGCGTAAATGTGGCGGGCAAACGGACCGATGGGGTGCCAGTCGGGCAGCACGGGCACGAGCTTGCCGCTGGCCAGGGCGCCCTGGGCGCTGAAGTCGGGCAGCAGGGCGATGCCAAGGCCGACCAGGGCGGCGTCGCGCAGGGCTTCGCTGTTGTTGGCGGCGAAGGTGCCGGCCACCTGAACGGTGGTGCGTGGTGGCTGGTCCTTGCCGGCGGCCCTGGCGTCGCGTGGTTCCAGTGTCCAGGCGGGCGTGTCCTGCGGGCGGGGGTAGTGCAGGCAGTTGTGGCGTGCCAGGTCGGCAGGCGTTTTGGGCGTTCCGTGTTTGCGCAGGTAGGCACGCGAGGCGACCAGTACCGATTCGGTGTTGCACAGCACCCAGGCCACATGGGTGTCGGGCGGCGTGGCGGTGTGGCGGATGGCCAGGTCGAAGCCCTCGTTGGTGAGTGAGCTGAGCCGGTCGGACATGTCCAGCTCTACCCGTACCTCGGGGTACAGACGCAGGAATTCGGCCAGGCGCGGCACGATCTGCTGGCGGGCCAGTGCCACCGGCGCGGTCACGCGCACGCGTCCGCGCGGCGCGCCGGCGAGGTCGCGCACCTGCGCGAAGCTCTGGGCGATCTGCTCGAAAGCCTGCTGGGTGTCATCTACCAGGCGCTGGCCGGCCTCGGTCAGGCGCACGCTGCGTGTGGTGCGCTGCACCAGCGGTACGCCCGCCTGGCGTTCCAGTTCGGCAATGCGCTGGCTCACGGCGGCCTTGCTCACACCCAGGCGCGCCGCGGCGGCGGTGTAGCTGCCCTGCTGGTGGAGCACGGCGAGCCAGTGCACGTGGCCCCAGAGTTCCGGTTGATGCGGGCTGTCCATGGGCTGTATTGTTCATCAAACTGAACAATGCATTCAGTTTTCAGGTCTTGCCCGGCGCGGGACGGCTTCCTACACTGGCCGCAGCCATCGCCATTCCATCCACACGGAGCCACTTTCATGACCACCGAGATCGCACACTACATCGGCGGCGCCCGCAGCGCCGGCCAGTCCACCCGCCAGCAGGACGTGACCAACCCGGCCACCGGCGCCGTCACGGGCCGCGTGCGCCTGGGCAGCGCCGCCGACGTGGACGCCGCGGTGGCCGCGGCGCAGGCGGCTTTCCCCGCCTGGTCCGAGGTGCCGCCGATCCGCCGCGCGCGGGTGATGTTCAAGTTCCTCGAGCTGGTCAACCAGCACAAGGACGAGCTGGCTCGCGCCATCACGCTGGAGCACGGCAAGGTGTTCACCGACGCCCAGGGCGAAGTGGCGCGCGGCATCGACATCATCGAGTTCGCCTGCGGCATTCCGCAGCTGCTCAAGGGCGACTTCACCGACCAGGTGTCCACTGGCATGGACAACTGGACGATCCGCCAGCCCTTGGGTGTGGTGGCCGGCATCACCCCGTTCAACTTCCCGGTGATGGTGCCCATGTGGATGTTCCCGCTGGCCATCGCCGCGGGCAACACCTTCGTGCTCAAGCCCAGTCCGATCGACCCGACGCCCAGCCTCATGATCGCCGACCTGCTCAAGCAGGCAGGCCTGCCCGACGGCGTGTTCAACGTCGTGCAGGGCGACAAGGAGGCCGTGGACGCGCTGCTGGTGCACCCGGACGTGAAGGCCGTGAGCTTCGTGGGCTCCACGCCGATCGCCAACTACATCTACGAGACCGGCGCGCGCCACGGCAAGCGCGTGCAGGCGCTGGGCGGCGCCAAGAACCACATGGTGGTGATGCCCGACGCCGACCTCGACCAGGCTGTCGATGCCCTGATCGGTGCGGCCTACGGTTCGGCGGGCGAGCGCTGCATGGCCATCAGCGTGGCGGTGCTGGTGGGCGACGTGGCCGACAGGATCATCCCCAAGCTGGTCGAGCGCACGCAGCAGCTCCAGGTGCTGGACGGCATGAATCTGGCAGCCGAGATGGGCCCGATCGTGACCGAAGCCGCGCGCCAGCGCATCACCGGCTACATTGAGGCGGGTCAGGCCGAAGGCGCCACGCTGCTGGTGGACGGCCGCGGCTTTGATGGCGCGAAGGCAGGCGAGGGCTGCGCCAACGGCTTCTGGCTGGGCGGCACGCTGATCGACCACGTCACGCCCGAGATGAAGATCTACAAGGAAGAGATCTTCGGCCCGGTGCTCTCGTGCGTGCGTGTCCCCGACTTCGCCACCGCCGTGAAGCTGATCAATGATCACGAGTTCGGCAATGGCACCAGCTGCTTCACGCGCGACGGCAACGTGGCGCGCGAGTTCGCCCGCCGCATCCAGGTGGGCATGGTGGGCATCAACGTGCCGATCCCGGTGCCCATGGCCTGGCAGGGCTTTGGCGGCTGGAAGCGCAGCCTGTTCGGCGACATGCACGCCTATGGGGAGGAGGGCGTGCGCTTCTACACGAAGCAGAAGTCCATCATGCAGCGCTGGCCCGAAAGCATTGGCAAGGGTGCCGAATTTGTGATGCCCACTGCCAAATAAGCGCGGGATTCTCTACGATGCAGGCCACAAGGAGTGGCCTGTTTTGCTGTTCGATTTCTTTGAAAGGCGGATTCCGCCATACCCCGGCTACGAGGTCAAAGTGCCTCCGGCCGGGTTTTTCGCGTTCGTGTGGGCCGCCACGCGCGGCTCGCGCGGCTGGATTGCCCTGCTGACGGTGACCTCGGCGCTGATGTCGGTGTACGAGGCGGCGCTGTTCGCCATCATGGGCAAGGTGGTGGACAAGCTCGGCCTGGTGGCGCCTGCCGCCTTCTGGGCGCAGGAGCGGGGAACCCTCATCGGCATCGCCGCGCTGCTGCTGGGCAGCGGCCTGCTGCTGGCGCTGCACACGGCCGTGATGCACCAGGTGCTGGCCATCAACTTCCCGATGCGGCTGCGCTGGCTGTTCCACCGGCTGATGCTGGGCCAGAGCATGTCGTTCTATGCCGACGAGTTCGCCGGCCGCATCACCACCAAGATCATGCAGACCGCGCTCGCGGTGCGCGAGGTGGTGTTCCTCGTGGTGGACGTGCTGGTGGGTGTGGGCGTCTACATGATCGGCATCCTGGTGCTGGCAGGCAGCTTCGATTGGCGCATGATGCTGCCCTTCGCGATCTGGTTCCTGGCCTATACGGCGGCGTGTTTCTGGTTCGTGCCGCGCCTGGGCCGCATCGGCAAGGAACAGGCCGATGCCCGCTCGCTCATGACCGGCCGCGTGACCGATGCCTACACCAACATCGCCACCGTCAAGCTGTTCGCGCACACGCGGCGCGAGGCCGAGTACGCGCGCAATGCGATGGAGGCCTTCAAGGCCACGGGCTACGCGCAGATGCGGCTGGTGAGCCTGTTCGAGATCACCAATCACCTGATGATCGCAGGCCTGCTGCTGGGCAGCGGGGGGACGGCGCTGTACCTGTGGACGCAGGGCCAGGCCAGCGCCGGCATGGTGGCGGCGGTGATCGCGATGGCGCTGCGCCTGATGGGCTATTCACACTGGGTCATGTGGCAGATGACCGGCCTGTTCGAGAACGTGGGCACGATCCAGGACGGCATCCTCACGCTGACCAAGCCGCGCACGGTGGTGGACGCGCCGGACGCCCGACCGCTGACGGTGACGCAGGGCAGCATCGAGTTCCGCGATGTGGTCTTTGCCTACAAGGACGGTGGCCGGCGCGTGATCGACGGGCTGAACCTGCACATCCGGCCCGGCGAGCGCGTGGGCCTGATCGGCCGCTCGGGCGCGGGCAAGTCCACGCTGGTGAACCTGCTGCTGCGCTTCCACGACGTACAGGCGGGCCACATCCTGATCGATGGCCAGGACATCCGCCACGTGACGCAGGACAGCCTGCGCGCGGCCATCGGCATGGTCACGCAGGACACCTCGCTGCTGCACCGCTCCATGCGCGAGAACATCCTCTACGGTCGGCCCGATGCCACCGAGGAGGAGATGCTCGCGGCCGCGGCCAAGGCCCAGGCCTCCGACTTCATCGGCAACCTGACCGACCTCAAGGGCCGCACGGGCTACGACGCGCAGGTGGGCGAGCGCGGGGTGAAACTCTCGGGCGGCCAGCGCCAGCGCGTGGCGATTGCGCGCGTGATGCTCAAGGACGCCCCCATCCTGCTGCTGGACGAGGCGACCAGCGCGCTCGACAGCGAGGTCGAGGCCGCGATCCAGGACAGCCTGGACACGCTGATGCAGGGCAAGACCGTGATCGCGATCGCGCATCGCCTCTCGACCATTGCCGCCATGGACCGCCTGATCGTGATGGACCAGGGCCGGGTCGTGGAGGAGGGGACCCACCAGGAGCTGCTGGCCAGTGGTGGCATCTACGCCAAGCTCTGGGCGCACCAGAGCGGCGGTTTCCTGGCCGAGCAGCACGACCCGGCCAGATGATGGAGCCGGGCCGGCGGTCAGTCCTCAGTTCAGCGCCATGCTGAGCTTGCGGCGGTAACGCGAGATCAGTTCGCTGTGCGGGTCTTCCTGCATGGCGGCCTTGCCCGAGAGTTCGATGCCGCCGGCGCTCTTGCCGGCCGAGGCCGGGTCGGCCTTGGGGGCGGGTGGGGTCATCAGCTCGAGCAGGCCGATGTAGGTCTTGCGCGGCACCTCGTCGCCCCACTTCTTGTCGCGCATGATGATTTCCAGCAGTTCGTCGAGCGCGGCAGGCCATTCGCCCATGGCGATCCGCACGCGGGCCTTGGCCAGGCGCGTAGCGAAGTCGCGCCGGTTCTGGGCAATGAGCTCGTCGAACTGTTCCAGCGGCCACTGGCCGCGCGGGTCCTGGCCGACGAATTCCAGCGCGGCCAGCCAGTGCGCCAGCGCCTCGAAGCGCAGCTGCACCGGGATCTGGTTCAGCCCCGGTGCCAGCGCCTGGTGCGCTTCCTCGAAGCGGCCGTGCGAGATGTACTGCTTGACCAGCTCGAAGCGCAGGTCGTTGTTCTCGGGCGCCTGCGCCACGGCATGGGCGAGCTTTTCCAGGGCGTCGTCGGCATCGGCGCCGTCCTGCGCCAGCAGCTGCTGCG
The DNA here is from genome assembly GCA_023415035.1 of Pseudomonadota bacterium. Lineage (GTDB taxonomy): Bacteria > Pseudomonadota > Gammaproteobacteria > Burkholderiales > Burkholderiaceae_C > Hydrogenophaga. The sequence continues at coordinate 20,406 of JAEZLX010000187.1, forward strand.
CCTCCTCGGCCTCGGCCTGGGCGGCCAGCTCGGCCTCGCTGGGCAGGTGCCGGTCGAGGAAGGCCTTGATCTGTCCCTCGGGCAGCGCCCCCATGAAACCGTCCACGGGCTGGCCACCCACGAGCAGCACGCAGGTGGGGATGCTGCGGATGCCGAAGGCCGCGGCCAGCTGCTGCTCCTGGTCGGAGTCTATCTTCACCAGCTTGAAGCGCCCGGCATACTCGGCCTCGAGCTTTTCCAGGATGGGGCCGATCACCTTGCACGGGCCGCACCAGGGGGCCCAGAAGTCGACCAACACGGGCGTGTCGGCGCCGATCGACGCTTTGAAGGAGGAGGAATCGAGATTGGCGATTTTAGCGGACATAAGGCGGTATGGACGTGGAATCGGGGAAGGTTACTTCGGGGACGACTTGTGCAGGATTTCGGCGAGTTCGCGCGGATCCACGGACTCCAGCCGCTTATCCCGCCGTTTCAACTCCTCGAACGTTTTCACGACCGTCTCGGTCATGCGCTCGTGAGTTTCCTGCGAACCACC
>JAEZLX010000215.1 GCA_023415035.1 Pseudomonadota bacterium
GACATCACGCAGCCTCCTTCACCGGCGCAGGCCGCTGCGACAGATCGAGCAGTGGCCGGCCTGCCGGATTCGGCCAGTTGGGGTCGGGAACCCGAACCCAAGTGTCCTGCGGACGCATCTCTTCAACCGGGACCACACCTTCGGTTTCACGTTCGATGTCAACGGCCAGCTCACGACTTGGCTCTCTTCCGTCTTGTCGGACTGCGATCTGATGCAGGTACACGGTCGACACAGGCAATGCACGCGCGAGTTGCGCGACGCCGCCACGCGGAAGTGAATCGAGGAAGTCTCGGAGGTTCATCTTATGCAAGTTGCTCTGTTTTCGTCGAAGCATACTGCATCGTCACGACTTAAGCAAGACGCTTACCCTTTAGGGGTGACACAAGAGCATCGCCCGTACAGGACAAACCGCCAGCTTTGGTTTGCCCATTACCACGACCTTCTTGGCCCGCGCGCGCTGGCCGAGAAGCTTGAGTCCGTGGACACGCACATCACAGCCATAGTTAAAGGCCGCAGAAATGTCGGCGACGAGCTGGCGTCAAAGTTTGAATGCGCGTTCGGCTTGGCAGTCGGCACGCTCGACAGCACCGCGCCAGGCAGCATTGGCAAACAAACAGTATCCGATCCCAACCAGGGCACTACCCCACCACCTGCACAGGTGATCGCCGCCCTCCCCCTACCCATGGGTCAGCAGCTCGACAATGTGCTCGACCTGTTAGCGAAGTCCGAGCATCGAGACGAGGCCATGAACCTGCTGGACTGGCTATTGCGAACAGGCGCAGCCGAATACCGCCAGCGACTTCATAAGCTACTGCTTAATGAATCACCCGCAGGAAACAGCCGCGCAGCTGCGTGAGGCGCTCGGCGCGCATCTTCCTTTTATCGGAATTTCGTAACAAAATGAATCGGAGCTAGCGAGGATCAGGGGCAGAGGAGGTCGATGCATGGGATGGCGATTTCAAAAACGTGTTCGCCTGATGCCAGGTGTGACGCTCAATAAGCGGCATGCGTTGCTGGGCGTGCTGGCAGCCTGCGCATCGGACCCTGCCGGCGAGGCGAATTCGCTGGCCTACCCGCAAAAGGAACTGACGGTCAGCACCGGCGCGCCGGCGCCGACGAGTGGTGCGCCAGGGCGCCCATCTGGAGACAAGGCTTGAGCGTAAAGACGCCCCCCATTTTGCCGCCCTCTCATTACATGCGGCTGATAAAAAAGCAAGGTGGCGGGATTCGCGCTGTCACCCACTTGGCGCTCGTGCGCAACGCCCAGGGCTTGCCGCAGCGCGCCTACGTCAAGCACTTTCCGCCCTATGCGCATCGATCATTGTTCAACGAGTGGTTCGGCTTCTCGCTGATGGGGGCCCTGGGCGTGCCTCAGCCAGAGACGGCGGTAATGAAGGCGCCCATTCCTGGTGCGGAACAGTTGGCCTGGGCCTTCGTGAGCTTTGAGCCGGTGCCCAGAAGCGAGGGCACGCCCAAGGAGATATACGACAGCGCCAATGTCGATCACCTGAAGCTGCTGGCTGCAAGACTTTTGAGCTGCCACAACTTTGCCCTGTTGAACGCTGCGGATCAACTCTGCGCCAATGGCGACAGAAACATCGGCAACCTTGTGTTCACCGGCCCCAAGAGCTTCGTGGCCATTGACCACAGCGATATTCTGGGGGGGTGCGACTGGCACATCGACAGCCTGCTCATGCCCACGGCCTGGGCACCGGCCAGGCTCGTTGATCTGTGCCAGGCCATGAAGCCACTGACGAATACGCAGCGCGATGCGCTCGTTGCGGCGGCCGATGTGGCCATCGAGGCCCTGTACCAGGCGTGGATCCCGCTGCACGATGCCATGAGCGGTGACCGTGAAACACGGATAGCACTGGAGGCGGTGTGGTGGAGAAGTCTGGACGTTGCGCGGTGGTACAGAGACCGGCTACATTTGCTGGTGTGATGACCTTGGACTTTCTTGCCCCTGTTGCCAATAATGCAGCCGCTGCGGCCGGGCAGGTGTTTGTCATTCGCTGCGAGCCAGATGCGTTCACGGGAGAGCGCATCAACATTGGCGTGTGCGTGATCGATGCCCATGGCCGGCGCCTGGTGCGCTGCATCGACGAGGCGGGGCGTTTGGAGTGCCTGTACGGTCCAGCATCAACGGCAGTCTTGTCCATGGCGAAGATGGCGGCTGCCTGTGCGGCGCAGGGTCTGGCTTCGCCAAGCTCGCAAATCATCTTCGACGCGCCGCAGCCCTTTTACAACGCCAACGCGGACGAAATTTTGCACCACACCTTCCGTGAGCAGGTGACGGTAGCTCGGCCACAGCGCCAGACCCATGAGCGGGCGCAGATCGATGATGCCGCGGCCATGGCGCTGGTGCTGGGCGCACTGAACAAACGCCTGGCAGTGCCTGGCGAGGTGGTGGCCAACACGCCCGTGACGCTGATTCAGACGCCCGGCGGCCCAAAGCCGGTCGCCATCCATTTGCAGCCGCGCAATGGTGTGGGGGCCGTGCGCAGCGCCGACTATTCGCCCGCGTCCCTGAAGACCCACCTGATGGACAGCGTGCTTGATCTTCAGTGTGCCGCCCTGTACCGGGGAAAACGCCACCAAGCCTTGTTTTTGCTCAGGCCGCCACACGAAGCCGAAAGGGCAGCCCGGCAGCGCGATGATGTGATCGACAACATCATGTTCCGCGCCGGCGCGGTGCAGTTGCACCAGTCGGATGACAGCGAAGAACTGGCTACAGAAATCGCACAGTGGGCAGAGAACGCGACATAAAGGCCCTGCAAACCACTTCGATCCACTTGGCACGCGACTGGCCAGAATCACTTGCCCAGCGTAAGATGTAACGAAATGAGTTTTCGGCAAGAATGACTCCATTCGACGACGCAAGGAGGGGCGATGAGGATAGGAGGAAATGGGCTGGTCGTGGCAGTCGTCTTGGCTCTGAGTTGCGGCCCAGCCGCTGCCATCAACAAGTGCACGCTGCCGGGTGGCAAAGTGGTCTTCCAGGATGCGCCGTGCTCCACAGGCAAGAGCGAAACCGTGGTAGTCAAGCCATCACGTGGCAAGTCTGAGGCGCCCCCTGTGCCAACTGCCGCATCCGGCAGCCCGAGCAGTTCAGCTACCCCTGTTGAACAGCCGATGACTGAGGCCCAGCGCATCGAGAAGCAAGTGGCAGAAAGCCGCCGTGCCCGACGCCTGCAAGAACTGGAAGTACGCATCCTGCCCGACGCGCTGAATGCGATTGACCGCAGCCGAGCCCGGTGCGATGCCGAACTACGAGCGCTGCAGGACAAGAAGCGCTACGCCAACAACAACTTGGCCGGCGCCACGTGGGAGGGCTCCATCTCAGGCGAGATGACCGCCCTGGCCACGCGGTGCGATACAGAGAACCGGGATCTGCGCGACAACGCGGACCGCATCCGCGCAGAATGCCGAGAACTGGGCGGGTGCAAGTGATATTCAGGCATCTGCGCAGCTACCGCCCGTCGGCGCAGCGTTGCGTTCGGGCACTTGTGAATCCCGTCAAAGTCCATACCTTTTAACCCACAGGTTAAGATAGTGCAACTAAAGGTCCTTTCACCGACCTCGTGCCCCTATCGGGTCGTGGGCGTCATGAAGGGTGGCAAGTGTGAGGCGGAAGACTTCATCGTCTCGGGCGAGGAGTCGACCAGGGCATCGCGAGAGGCGTTGGCGACCTTGATTGAAACCATAGCCCAAGAGGGGCTTGGCAATTTGCCGAGCAGCCTATGCCACGAAGTCGATAAGAAGAATGGGATCTACGAATTGATCAAGGGGCGCTTGCGCCTGTTCTTTTTCAAAGGAGCGAACGGCGATGTGGCGGTGTGCACTGCGGGCGTCATGAAGAAGGCCCAGAAGGCCGACAAGGCCGCTGTTGCCAAGGCTGTCCGACTCAAGATCGAGTACCTGGCAGCCAGCAAGAGCAGGACGATTGAATACATCTGCGAGGAAGATCAAGATGAGCAGTAAGCTGAAGGCGTTTCTCAACACGGCCAGGCAATCCGACGGGTACTGGATCGAGAAAGCCAAGCTCGGGTTCGCCATCGCACTGGAGCGCTGGCGCAAAGCCAAAGGCCTGAACAACAGCGAACTGGCGCAGAAGGTCGGGGTGAGCCCGGCCTACATGACCAAGGTGTTTCGCGGCGATTGCAACTTCACCATCGAAACGATGGTGAAGCTCGCCCGTGCGTGCGATGGGCAACTGAACATTCAGATTGTTTCGCCTGCGGTGGACGCCAAGACTTGGCTCATCAAGTCCGCCGAAAGACGCACTTCCAGCGAGATCAGATACAACATCATCCCCGATGAGTCCTACCTTGAAGAGTCTACGTCGTCGGGTGCTGCTCGCGCGCAGCAAAGCCCGTGGGCGGCAAACGACTGGCTGTTTGCGCGCAGCAGTCGAGTGCATGCTCAACATTCGGCTGCCATAGCATGATGCCTCAGGATTTTTTTGCGCTGGACAAGGTGCTGTTCGTTCGCAGTGTCGTGGTAGCCATGCCCGGATTTCAGCCGAGCGATGAAGGGGTAGATATCCAGCCCGTCAATGACATCAGCGTCCTACCCGATGAACAACGCCCGGGGACATTCTTTGCCAGCATGAAGACTGTGATCAACGAAAATAAGGCCGACAGCTTCCCATATCACATAGAGATGGAATGCGTATGCGGGCTTCATCAGATCGACCAGTCGCTCTCCCCGCAGGATGCACTACGCGGCGCCACCATCACGGCGCACTCGGTGCTGTATGGCGCAATTCGTGAGTCCATCGCTTGGATCACCGGCCGCCAGCCCTGGGGAGCAATCAACCTGGGCTTGTCGACGCTGAATATCCGTCGAGCTGATCCGGCGAGTACAGCACCCGCCAAGGCAAAATCTGGTAAACCTGTGGACTCAAAGCTGCCGGATGGCGAGCCTATCGTCCCCAAACCAGAGTAACTCGCAGTGGATACACCCGCTGGAAGCATTGCGGTGTAGATCAGTGCGCCATCCCATCGCCATCGAACTTGGCACCGACACCACCGCGTGGGGCGTCGTGGTGCCCGATCTGCCGATCAGCCTGCCGTGCCGCGTATTGCACCGCCTGAACGGCAACGCCAAGCGCTCGGGTGAAACGCACTCAGGCTTCAATCGCCCGCATGGCGATCGAGGCCAGGGAGCACGCCTGGCGCCACGCTTCAGCATGAGCTGAAAGTCAACGAACGACCACAGGCCGGCGGCCAGCGCTCCAGGCCTACGGATATGGCCCCAGCAAGCCGCGTGCAGGCGCCTACACGCCCAGTTAGCCCGCGGGCAGTACATACCAGCAGCCGCACCAGTTCGGGGGCTCATGCGCCCGTGCCAGGCCTGGCTGGAGCCGCAGCAGGCAAAACAAACCCGGCACGGTGGCCGGGTAAACATCGGCACAGGTCCGATGCCGGCTCAGGGAGGAAAAAGCCGGGTGCCCTAGAGCACGGCGCGAATGTTACTTGTTGTAATCATATGTGTACTTAGGGAATCCACCTAGTACCTCTGCGCCCTTCGTGAAGCCACCCATGCGGTGGCTTTTTTGCGCCCGAACAACAACCGTTCGTCGGAAATCCTATGCACTACGCACATTAACTATGCATCTTGCTTGATTGAAAACGATGCAGTCTGCATAATGGTGCCAACAACAGGAGGCACCATGGCACATCGACACCCACCCTACCCCCTCGCCGATTCGCTAAAGATCGACGTCCTGAGGAGCTTGGGGAACCTGATCCACGTTTACGCCGCCCTGGAAGCTGATGCGTCCGCATCTCGGCTTTTCTCGCTGCACAAGCGGGCCATGCGGTCGAACAGCGAAGGGGATGCCCAGGCGCTGTGGGACGGCTTCTACGCCATAAGAAGGAAAGTCGAGGAACACGTGGAGGACGCCCGCAAGTACGGCTGCCTGCTCTTTTGCTGGAGCGGCACGAAGGCGCTGGAGGGCGCGCTACACCTGACCAACAGTGAGGTGGCGCGATGAAGATCATCCTCACCATCAAACAGCCCGGCCTGCCCGCGCGGCGCATCACCGGCATCTGGCCGACGACGTTTGACGCCACTCTCTTCGCCATGGATCTGGCTGGTGCAGGCGCCGCCATCAGCGCGCGGAGGGCCGCATGAACCTGTTGCGCGCCCATCGCCCCATCTACCCGCGGCTTTGCCCGCCGACATCCCTGCCTGAACCGCCCGCGGAGGCACCGCACGAAGCCTGGGCCGCCGGTTGGTGGCTTGGCATCGGCGCAGGCCTGGTGTGCGGCGCCGGCTTGGCGCTGGTGGTGATGTTCGCCCTGGGGAAGCTGTGATGGACCCACGGGATCTGCATCGCGTCGAGGCGACCCGGCTGCAGGCGGGCGATGTGCGCCAGGAGCCCTCTCGCGAGCCGGCGCTGGACGAGGAGTCCATGAGCAATGCCTGGTTCAGCGTCCGCGTCTGGCTGCTGTTCGTGCTGTGGTTGTTCTGCCTTCTGCTCGCGCTGGGCCTGGCTGTGCCATGGGTCCTGTCGCTCATCGAGCAGGGCCTGCTGCCCTGGATTTCCAACCCCTGACTGACCGACGGAGGCACGACATGTCTGCTACCGCTCAAGGCCTGTTTTTCCTGCAGAAGACGAAGCCGCTTGTGACCCGATCGGCGGCCGGCCAGTTCCAGCTGCAGCTCTTCGTGGTGGACCGCATCGGCTCGATGCAGGTTGAAGCCTGGGAGCTGCTGGTGCCCGACGTGCTGGGGGAGTCCTTCTGGGCCCGCCACCAGGCGCAGCTGGTGCCCGGCGCTGCAATCCGCGCTTCGGTGGATCGAATCCGTTCGCACAACCGCCCGCGCGGCAGCGTCATCCACGGCGTTGCCATCGCCATCGAGTTCGTGTCGGCGCCCTCTTCCGCCCACGCTCCAGCCGGCAACGCACCGAGTTTTCGTCAACCTGCCGCGGCTTGATCGCGGCTCATCTTGAGGCAAACCATGAAGGCGTTCTCGCACTTTTTGAACGATGTCAACGACGGCCGCACCCACGCCGAACTGACCAAGGACCTGGCCGAGCTGTTCGCCGCTGTGCAGGCCAACGGCCGCGCCGGCGCGCTGACCATCAAGCTGAAGGTCTCGCCTGCGGTGAAGGGCCGCGCTGAGGTCGACAAGGTGACCGTGTCGATCGACCGCAAGCTTGAGCTGCCCAAGCCCGAGGCGCCAGCCGACTTCTTCTGGCTCACGGACGAGGCCGAGCCTACCCGTCAGCACCCGCGTCAGCACGAACTGCCGCTGCGGAACGTGCAGGCGGTGGATGGCGACGGCGTCATCACGTTCAAGGAGGTCACCGGCTGATCGCCCTGTTCCTCACCCCTTCAACCACCACCAACTCAACAGGAGATTACCCCATGGCTGATGCCATCCTCGAATCCACCCTCTCCACTGCCGAGCGCATCGAAACGCTGAAAGCGGCTGCGCTGGCCCACCGCCAGATCGGGGTGAGTCACCACCTGGTGGTGCCCCAGGACTACGTGCACATCGACATCACCAAGTACGTCGAGGAAGCGGAGGTAAATCCGAATCGCAAGCGGGGGACGGTCCACCTGCAGGATCTCGCCAGCCTGATCGACTACTGCAAGGCGATGAGCTGCAAAGACGTGGGCTTCATCTACGCCGACCCGGACAGCCGCGAAATCGTCGCGGTGCTCAACGACCATCGCGGCCGGTTGGCAGGCTGGCGCGACCATCGCGCGTCCTACAAGGCAGCATTCACGCCCGAATTCGAGCGCTGGCTCTCGAACAGCGGTAGCGCGAAGGCAAAGGACCAGACGACGTTTGCCGAGTTCATCGAGGACAACATCGCTGACATTTCCGAGCCTGCTGGTGCGCAGTTGCTGGAGGTGGCCACCACCATCCAGGCCAAGACCGATATCAGCTTCAGCAGCGCGCGACGCCTGGACAACGGCCAGGTGCAGCTGGGCTACACCGAAACCATCGACGCCAAGGCTGGCGCCAACGGCGCGCTGAGCATCCCGCGCGAGTTCTCGCTGGGCCTGCGCATCTTCAAGAACGGCGACGGCTACAAGCTGACCGCCCGTCTGAAGTACCGCCTTATCGGCGGCAATGTGAAGTTCTGGTACGAGCTGGACCGCCCCGAGCGCGCGATCGAGGATGCCTTCAGCGGCTACATCGCACGACTGCGCGAGCAGAGCGGCTACCAGGTGCTGATCGGCAAACCCTGAGCAACAGGCAGGTGCACCATGACCAACACGAGTGCGATTCATCTGACCATCTTGCCTGGCAGCAATGGCGAGCCGCCCATGGTGCGCATCGACGGCGCACCGGTCACCAGCGACACCGACGCCGCCATGGTGGCGCGGACCATGCTGCAGTCGGCTGCCTACCTGTTCGCGCAGGGCCAGCCGGTGCAGTTCGGCCCCGAGGTTCCCCGGGAGGTACTGCGGTGAGCTCCGGCACCTACACGCCGCACCCCGGCACCCTGCCCGACAAGGCGCTGCAGTACCTGCGGACGCTGCCACCTGGCACATGGGTGTCCACGGCGGTGATCAACGAAGCGATCGGCCAGGACCCGACGTACCAGCTGTCTGCCGCCCTCTCGCGCGCCCGCTACACCGGCCTGGTGACTTGCCGGCGCGCCAAGAACGCCCCCTTTTTCGAGTGGACGCTGGGCGACGGTACGCCTCCGGAAGAGGAGCAGCTGTCAGATGACACGGACGACGAAGACCGGAGCGACGGCAACCGGCCAGCTCCGGTGTTGCCGAGCCAGGAAGCGCTGCAAGCCGCGAATCCATGGCGCCCGGTCCCGGTCCCGGCACCGGCGACGAGGCCCACCGTGAAATCTGTGCAGATCGTCGTCGATGGCGTCGAGGTCGCCGCGCGCGTGGCAGGCGACATGGTCACGCTGTCCCTGCGAGGCCTGACCGTCTCTGGCGTGTTCCGCAAGACGCTTTCCCGAAACGAGGCTGTCATGGTGAGTCAGGCGCTTGCCATGGTGTTCAACACACCACCCACAGGAGCCGCCGCATGAACTGGATGCTGACCGCCTCTGGCACCGAGTACCACATGGACGGCTGGCAGCTGCTGGCCAACGAGGTTTCAGTGCAGGACGTGGCGCACGCGCTGTCTCAGATCAACCGCTTCACCGGCCACGCGCGGCGCCCGTACAGCGTGGCCGAGCACAGTCTGCTGGCTGCGCAGATCGCGCGCGAGCTGGGTTAAGGTCCGGCCGTGCAACTGGCTGCCCTGATGCACGACGCGCACGAGGCCTACACGGGCGACGTGTCCAGCCCGGTCAAGTGGGCCGTTGGGCCGGACTGGGCCCTTTTCGAGGCCAAGCACGACAAGCTGGTGGCCAGAGCCTTGGGTATGTGGCGCTGGGTTTATCGACGAAACGCTGGAGCTTTGCGCGGCAAAGTGGTACCGGCCCGCCCACCCCCAAGGCTGTCACTTATAAACATCTGA
>JAEZLX010000236.1 GCA_023415035.1 Pseudomonadota bacterium
ATGGTCTGTGTCTCGCGAGCCCGCACGCCCAAGCTGGTGGTGGATCTGTGAACGGCGAACCCGTGCGTTTCGGGGTGCTGGGGCTGGGGCGTGCCTTCACGCTCATGGTGCCCACCTTTCTTCAGGACCCGCGCGTGCGTCTGGTGGCGGCTTTCGATCCGCGCGAAGGTGCCCGTGATCTTTTCGCGTCCACCTTCGGCGGAAAGGCCCATGCGTCGGCGGAGGCGGTGTGCAGCGATCCCGGGGTGGAATGGGTGTACGTGGCCACGCCGCATCAGATGCATGCCGGGCATGTGCTGCTGGCGGCGCGTCATGGCAAGCATGTGCTGGTGGAAAAGCCGATGGCCATCACCCTGCAGGACTGCACCCGCATGATCGAGGCCACCGAGGCGGCTGGCACCCGGCTCATCGTGGGGCATAGCCACAGCTTCAATGCCCCGGTGCGCCTGGCCAGGCAGCTCATCGATGCCGGCCGGATCGGGCGGGTGCGCTTCATCCACGCCATGCAGTACACCGATTTTCTCTACCGTCCGCGCAGGCCGGAGGAACTGGACACCGGGCGCGGTGGCGGCGTGTTCTTCAGCCAGGCGGCACACCAGATGGACATCATCCGCCTGCTGGCAGGCGACCGGGTTCGCTCGGTGCGCGCCATCGCTGGCGCCTGGGATCCGTCGCGGCCGACGGAGGGCGCCTACAGCGCCCTGCTTTCGTTCGAGCAGGGAGCGTTTGCAAGCGCCACCTACAGCGGCTACGGTTTCTACGACACCGACCGCCTGATGGATGGCATCGGGGAGATGGGGGTGCCCAAGGACCCGCATACCCACATGCGCACGCGCGCACGCTGGCGTGCTGTCGAGGACGAGGCCGCCGAGGCCGACCTGAAAGCGCAGCGCAACTTCGGCGGCACGCTCTACCGGCCGCAAGAACAGGCCGGGCCCGTGGCCAGCCAGCATTTCGGTCCGGTGATCGTCAGTGGCGAGCGCGGAGACCTGAGGCTCACGCCGACAGGTGTGCAGGTGTTCGACGAAGCCGGCGAGCACTTCGAGGCCTGTGGCAGGCCGGCGGTACCCCGGCAGGAGGTGATCGACGAGGTCTGGTCGGTGGCGCGCGAGGGACAGGTCCCGGTGCACGGGGCACGGTGGTCGCGCGGCACACTGGAGGTGTGCCTGGCGCTGCTCGAATCGCACCGGGCCGGGCGGGATATCATGCTCGCATACCAGTAGCTCCGTGCCTTGCGACCATCCCCATGCAAGCCAACGACCACACGAACCATCTCCTGCGGCACTGGCGGGAGGCCGTTCCCAACGACCGGCTCGCCCACCTAATACGGGACGTGGCGCGTGCCCAGATGCGCGCGCTGCAACAGCGGCTGGCGGCGCATGACGTGTCCTTCGGCCACTGGACCTTCCTGCGCATCCTGTGGATCAAGGATGGGCTGACCCAGCGCGAACTCAGCGAGCTGGCCGGCGTCATGGAGCCGACCACCTTCAGCGCCGTCAAGGCGATGGAAAAGCTCGGGTTCATCGAGCGGCGGCAGCTGCCCGGCAACCGCAAGAACATGCACGTGTTCCTCACGGACCGCGGGCGCGCGCTGGAGCGCGAATTGGTGCCGCTGGCCGAGGAGGTCAACCGCATCAGTGTCGAGGGGCTGTCCGAACGTGCGATTGTCACCGTGCGGCGCAGCCTGTTGACGATGATCGAAAACCTCGCCGCCGACGAAGCCGGTGCGGTGGGCGGCGAGGAAATTCAGATCGCGTAGGTCTCGTAGGTGGCCGGGTGGAATATCTCCTCCACCGACAGGCGCCGTGACGACAGGCCCTGCGCATGGTGGTGGCGCAGGAAAGTGTCGATCGTGGTGCGGTTGGGCGCGACGCCATAGGACCAGAAGTCTTCGCCAAGCGTCTCGCGCGCGGCCTTGAGCTGCTCTTCCACGAAAGGCAGGGTCACCTTGGTGGCCGAGGTGTCCGACAGCGCTTCCAGCGCGGCATCCTTGGCCTGCGAGAAGGCCTTGAACACCGCGCCGGGCAGCCAGGGGTGGCGCTCGGCCAGGGTCTTGCGCACGCCCACCACGTGCATGATCGGGAAGATGCCGGTGCGGCGGTAATAGTCCTTGGCCGTGGCGGTCGGGTCGTCGAACAGCCAGCCAACATTGCGATTGGCCAGTACGCGCGCAGACGGTGGCCGGGGTGCGATGAAGCCGTCGATCTCGCCCTGGTCGAGCAGTTCCGAAATCGTCACGCCTTCGGGAGCGTTCTCGAGCTTTACCCCGGGAGGCAGCTTCAACGCGATCTTCTCGGGGCGTCCCGGCGTTTCGATGCCGCCTCGTACCCAGGTCACGTCCTCGGGTGCGACACCGTAGTCGTCCTGCAGGATGGCGCGCGCCCAGACGTTGGCGCTGAGCTGGTATTCGGGCAGCCCGACGCGCTTGCCCTTGAGGTCCTCGGGCTGGCGGATACGGTCTTTGCGCACGTAGATCGCCGTGTGGCGAAAAGCGCGCGAGAGGAACACCGGAACTGCCACGTAGGGACAGTCGCCGTTGGCGGTCTTGACGGCGTAGCTGGAGAAGGACAGCTCGGTGATGTCGAATTCCTGGCTGCGCATGGCGCGGAAGAACATCTCTTCCGGGTACAGGTTCATGAAGACAGGATCGACGCCGTCGATCTGCACGCGCCCGTCCAGCAGTGCGCGCGTACGGTCGTAGTCGCCCATGGCGACCGAGAGTTGAAGTTTGGCCATGCTCAGGCTTTCACGGAGTAGGAAGGTTCAAATTCGGCGCTGTCGGTGCTGCCGGCCCACACGTAGGTGGTCTGGTAATCACGCCAGTCGGTGGTCTTGGGCATCACGGCCTGGAATGAGCAGACCGAGCGCGGGATGGCATTGCCGCCCGTGCCGATGGCCGGCTCGCCGGCCTGGAAGGCGCGTACTGCCGCGATCATCTGCTTGCGGAACTCGACAATGGCGAGGTCGCTTGCGCCCAGCCGCTCGGCCCAACGGTCGGCGATCGGGCCCATGCTCACCCACATGGCCACGTCCTGGTTTGGAAAACCCGTGATGCCGGTGAAGTTGCCCGCCTTCATGGCCTGGCGGTCCTGCCAGAAGCGGTTTTCCTCGTTGCGCAGCGGACGGTAGCGCTCGTCCAGGTCGATGCCGACAGTCTGGTGCAGGAACTTGCGCCAGGTCTCGGTCTCGGGTGTCTGTGAAGCGTGGCCCCAGGCAATGAAATAGAAGGCGGTGCTCGTGTCGTCCATGGGGATGTTCACGTTGGCGACGTTGTACATGTTGTTCGGTGGAATCAGTACCGTGCTGGGCGCGACGAACACCGTGGTGCGCACATACTCGTGCGTGGCCGCGTTCTGGATCGGGCGGCGGATCGCTGCGTAGCGGAATCCGTAGCCAGTGGTCTGCACCTGCAGCCGGGGCGCCTTGTCCGTGGACGGGCGCAGCCAGAGGTTGGCCGTGGCCTTGGCGCCGTCCACACGGGCGGGCACCATGTCCGAGGAGTGCAGGCTGGAGCTGTGCGCCGAATCGATGGCGCCCTCCAGGATTTGCGCCCAGTTGCAGGGCAGCAGCACCTTGGCGACGGACACGCGCGTGTCTTCGGTTGGCGCCCACGGCGGCGGCACGAACTCCGGCATCTCGTCCGCAGGCCCGAACCAGGACCAAACAAATCCACCCCATTCGCGCGTCGGGTACGCCTTGTGCCTGACCTTGTCGGCAAAGCCGCTGGCCGCCGGCTCCGAAACCATCTCCAGCACATGGCCGTCGATGTCCATCTTCCAGCCGTGGTACAGGCAGCGCAGGCCGCCTTCCTCGTTGCGACCATAGACCAGCGACGCGCGCCGGTGCGGGCATTTCTCGTCAAGCACGCCGACGCGCCCGTCGCTGTCACGGAAGACCACGAGGTCCTCGCCGAGCACACGGGCCTTCACCGGGGTGCCATCCGCATCCGGTACTTCCTCTGTCAGGCACACCGGAAGCCAGTGCCGCCGGAACAGCTGCCCCATGGGCGCATCGCCCACGACGCGACACAGCAGGTCGTTCTCTTCAGGGGTGATCATGGTTGTCTCTCCACGCTAGCCATTGGGGGGTTGTTGTTTTTATTAGATGGCTAAGTATATTCGCGCCGATACTGGAGTGCAAACATCCGGACCGGACGGTCGTCCGGGCAGTTTGGGAGTGGCCTGGCTGGCAGCCTGAAAAAATTTTTCGCAAGACAGTTGCGCCCGCATAAAAAACGGTGCTACAATCATTGCTTCAGCGGCTGTAGCTCAGTTGGATAGAGTACTTGGCTACGAACCAAGGGGTCGTGGGTTCGAATCCTGCCAGCCGCGCCAGAACAAACTGTTCTAGATCAACGGGTTAGCTCCAAAAGGGCTAACCCGTTTTCTTTTGTCCCGAGCCGCCTGCGCGACTTTTTGCGCGACTTTTTGGTCACGCTTCCTCCTTCTTACCCGTTGACCACCTTCAAGAGGGTGGTTCTGTCTCGGGTGTTCGCCACCGCGTTCGCGGCCCTGACCAGGTTCTCCACAACAGCCACCGCATAGTGCGATGGCATGTCCTGGGTTGCGTGCCCAAGTAAGAGCGCGCGGTCTTCAGCGCTCACGCCGGCATCGCGCAGCCGCTGGCCGTAGGTGTGGCGCAGGTCGTGGATGCGGGCCTTGGTCAGGCCCACAGCCTTGCGTGCCGACTGCCAGGCGGTGTTGTTCATCGTGCCGATGCGGTGGTACTCCATCGCCGGCTTTTCGTCCAGGTTCTTGACCCGCTCCCTTCGGTACACGAACACGTAGGTGTCGTGCTTGCCGCGCTGGCGCTCGACGATCCGCCAGGCGGTGTCGTTGAGGATCAGCACGTGCCGGCGGTTGGTCTTGTAGAACTCCGGCGGTATGACGAAAACACTCCTGTTCAGCTCCAGATCCTCGCGCTCGATGTTCTCGACCAGCTGCATCTCCAGCACGGCTTGATCGTCCATCTCGCGCACCACCATCGGCATGGTGGGCAGCCCGACCAGCTTCACCCTTCAAAGCCTCTGGACGAGCAAGGAGAGCTGGCGCACCTCGTCGGTCTTCTTCATGACCGAGGCCGCGCCGATCCAGCCGGGCGAGATCACGATCACGCTGCTGGACGTAGCCGGCGAGCGCATCGACATCACCGCCGACATCAACGGCGACCTGACCGGCCCGCATGCCACCGGCAAGATCAACTTCCAGACTGGCCTGGGCGAGATCCAGTTCGGTGACCTGGTGCTGGACAGCAGCCTGTCGGCCGAGGAAAAGGCCGAATGGTGGTACGACCCGGCCGATATCGGCAAGGTCGAAGCCGGCAAGATCTGGCGGCCGTGGCCGGTGGATCCGGCATCCATCCGCTACAACACCGTCACCAACTTCTACCTGCCAATCGATCCCGAGATCCTGGGCCTTGACCCGGTGCGCCTGCCGCAGGACGGCCGCGTGCCGATTCACCGCCGTGGCCGCGTGGTCATCATCGGCCACAACGACAAGCTGGAGCCGGCGACCTACGAAGACGACGACATCATCGACCTCGGCCGCGAGCGCGTCACGCACGTGTGGCTGCATGACGCCAATGGCCAGCTGATCAACGAGGGCTTCGAAGCCACCGAGGCAGACCTCAACGCAGGCCAGGTGCGCGTGATTGACACGTCTGGCTGGGCGCAGCCGGTCACCGTCGAGCACCGCATCCAGGAGATGCGGCAGGTCATGGACGTGCAGATCGACGGCACGCTCCAGCTCAACTTCCCCTTGTCCTATGACTTC
This sequence comes from Pseudomonadota bacterium, assembly GCA_023415035.1. Taxonomy (GTDB): domain Bacteria; phylum Pseudomonadota; class Gammaproteobacteria; order Burkholderiales; family Burkholderiaceae_C; genus Hydrogenophaga. The sequence goes on from JAEZLX010000236.1 coordinate 5,772, forward strand.
CCCGAGGGCTCGGTGGTGTCGTCGGCACTGCTGTGGGGCAACACCTTCGCCCGTTTCGTGGGTGTGTGGGACCAGGCCAGCTGGAACGGCACCACTTGGGCCGACACCACGCAGGGCTCGCCGGCGGCTGGCACTTACAACATCGCGGCCAACCCCATCGTGGTCACGAACGCGGGCGCGCTCACCGAGCGCTACGCCTGGCGCTTCAAGAACTCCGAAGAGTTCGACTTTATCGGTGAGTTCTCGGGCTTCATGGGCAACGGCAACAAGAACGAGGACCACGAGCCCGCCAACCCGTTCGATCCCAGCAAGACGCTGCTCAAGCTCAACGCGGCGGGCTGGGGAGCAGGCTGGGCGAACGGCAACACGCTGTTCGGAAAGATGGAAGCGGCCATGAAGTCCATGGCTGTGATCCGCACCGTGCAGCCGAGCGTGGCCGCCGGCACGGACTACAGCTTTGATCTTCTGACCGGTGGCGACATTGACCGCGCGCCGAGTGGGAGCTGATCGACATGGCGCAAGACACCTCAGTCAAGTTCTTCCTGTCCAGCCAGTCGGACATCTTGCCTGCGCTCAGCGGCACCGCTGGTGCGCTTCTGAGCGTGCTGCGGGCCTGCCTGAAAACCGGCGCCGGTGCGATCAACGTCGACACCATCACCGTCACAGGCGGCATCGCTGTCGTCAACACCCCATCGGCCCACAAGTACCTGCCGGGGCAGGTGGCCCTGATCGCGGGAGCGACCCCGAACGTCCTCAACGGGGAGCACCGCATCCTCTCGGTGCCGACGAGCACCTCGTTCACTGTCGCCGTCGAAGCTGATGACGGGACGGCGACCGGTACCATCACCGCGAAGCTGGCGCCGGCCGGCTTCGAGGAGGCTTTCACAGGCACCAATGTGGCGGCTTTCCGGTCGCTGCACGAGGATGCGCCACCGGCCTGCGTGCGGATTGATGACACCGCCAACCTGTACGCCCGGGTGGTGGCCTACATGGACATGGAGGACGTGGACACGGGCACTGATCCGTTCCCCCTCAGCTCCCAACTGTCCGGCGGGCTGTACTGGCCCAAGGCCAACAACACCACGGGGACCAGGACATGGGCGGTGTTTTCTGACGGGCGCACCTTCTATCTGTACGTGCAGCCAACTTCGGCGAGCATCAGCGGGATCATTCTCGGCTTCGGTGAGCTTGACGAGTCGGAAGAGGGCGATTGGCGGGTGTTCGTGTCCGGCCAGGCTTCGGCCAGTTACACCGGCGGTGCCGGCTGCCTGAGCATCGTGGGCACGACAGGCGCGAACACGCTGACCATGCCTCGTGGCCCAGGCGGCGCCGACACATCGACGCTGGGTTATCTGGTGTCTCCGCTGCGCTCCAGCGGCATCAGTGGCAACTCTGCTGGCAGCGCGTACAGCGCCTTCCCTGATCCGGTGAAAGACATCCTGCTGGCTCCGGCCTATGTGGTCGCTGGTGGCTTGCGTGGCCGGCTGCCGGGCCTGTTCCACACGCCGCAAGGTGCGGTTGGCTGGGTCACACCACTCGACCGCAATCTGGCACCCGGCTTCATGCCGGTGACGACCTATTCGGGCAGCGTGTCCGGCCTGGCCTTCTTGCAGACGCATGGGATGTGGAGGGCAGCGTGAAGCACATCGTCGCGCTTGGGGAGCAAGGTTCGCCTGGCTTCTACCTGATGCCAGGCATCGACAGCATTGGGCCAGTGTCGCCAGCGCCGGCTGTGACAGGGATTAGCTACGCCTTTGCGTTCAGCCCGGACGGCCAGTACATGGCGCACGGGTTTTCTGAGTCTCCCTACGTGAGGGTCTATCGAACCCAGGATTGGAGTGCGTTCAATCTGAGCGGGGTCAGTACGGTCTACAGCCTGGACTTCAGCCCAGACGGGCAATACCTCGCCGCGATTGGCGTGGTGTCCCCATTCCTGCGCATATTCAATACATCGACATGGTCGCTGGTCAGTGCTGTGGGCGCTCTCCCTGCAGCGTCGTCCAGTCGTGTGCGCTTCTCGCCTGATGGTCAGTACCTTGCCGTGGGTTTGGGCGGCTCCCCGTACCTGCGGGTCTACAAGGTTTCGGATTGGTCGGTGGTAAGTGGTACCCCGACAATCCCTGGCCTCGTTACTGGGCTGTCATGGAGCCCGGACAGCAGCCGGCTGGCCATTTCGCACGGGAATGGAAACCAGCTGACGATCGTGGACACCTCCGATTGGTCGGTGGTGTCAGGTACGCCTACCGGGGTATCCAACAGGGCGGCGGAGTTCAGCCCGGACGGTTCCTATCTTGCGCTTGGGTTCATTACAGCTTTGAGGGTGTATCGGGTTTCGGATTGGGTGGCGGTTTATACCAGCGGCACTCTGTCGGCGCTTAACTCCATTCGCTGGTCTCCGGATGGCGAGTTCGTTGTGGCAACCCGTGGCGGACCGGGGGTGCTGGCGGTGCGCCGCTCTGACTGGACGGCATTTACCCCGAACGTGACTCTGAACGGTGGCTACGGTATCGCCTTCGGCCCTGCCTTGCCCGAAGGTCCGCTGCAGGCCACGCGCCTGATGGACGGCGTGCGGGGCTTCTCGCGTGACTGGTCGGGTCCATACGATCTGGAAGGTGTGACCAAGCATCGGGTCGGTGAAACCGATGTGGTGACTCGCGCACGGGTCAGCCTCATGGAAGCCAGTCGTTCCAAGCGGATCATCGCCAGCACATGGTCGGATCCTGAGACCGGCAAGTTCACCTTCCGGGGGCTGGATACCGCCAGAAGGCGCTTCATCACTCTGGCCGAGTACCCGGCCAATCCGGACAACCCGGCCAACGAGAACTACCTCCGACCGGTTGCCGGCGTATCCAAAAAGCCGTGGGAGGGTAACGCGTGATCTCTCTCGGCTCTACCGCTTTGGTCGATGCCCAGCTGGCCGCGACGCTGGCCCGCCTCGATGTCGGCAGCTCCGGCACTGCCGAGGTGCGCGTGTACTCGACGACGATGCCAGAGGCCGTGGGTGCGCACACCGACACGCCGATGAGCACGGTGCTGCTCCAGCGCCCAAGTGGCGTGCTGGACAGTGGTGCGCTCACCCTGGCGCCTGGCGATCCGGCACTGGTGATGAGCGCAGGCATCCCTCGCTGGGCCGAGCTGGTCGCGGCCGATGGCCAGGTGCTGCACATGGGCGATGTGACCGACACCGAGCACGATGGGTTTTGGAAGGTGTCTGGTGCCGATACCCCGGAGGGCGAGACCAGCCCGTATTT
>JAEZLX010000024.1 GCA_023415035.1 Pseudomonadota bacterium
ATCCACGCGTGCGCCACGTGGAGCACCCGGGCAACCACGTGGGCACCGGCGGCGGCTACGACGCGCACGGCACGGCGGCCAGCGTGCTCGAAGGCGTGACCGGCTACTTCCAGCAACGCGGCATCGGCATCGCCGATGTTCCGCCGGAGCGCCGCCACGATCCGCAGGCGCCGCAACTGCTCTACACGGAAGTCTGGCAGACAGCTCGGAATGGTGACGTGCTGAAGAACGGGGACGGCAGTTACAAGGCAGTCTGGCGTCGCGATGACCCGGCCCTGGGCCGCATCGGTGTCAGGCCGATGGTGCCGCCGGAACACCAGGCCTGGCTGGACAAGGCGCGGCAGGAACTGGGGCCGCGCCTGGAGGCCGCCGGTTTCAGTCCCGAGATGTGCGAGCGCATCGTGGCCGGGTGCGTGTGCCAGGCGGCGGGCCAGGCGGTGGAGCGGGGCTATGCCGGTGCGGCGCCCGCACCGGCGTTCCTGCTGGGCAAGGACGGGCAGCGGCTGGGGGTGCTGCATCCCTCGGGTGTGCTGCAGGAGATGCGGCTGGATGAGCTGCAGCTCGATCCGCCTGTCGCGCCGATGCAAATGGACGGGCTGGCGGATCAAAGGGATGCGGTCACCCCCGACGCAGGGCTGGCCAGGGAGCCGTCGGCGATGGCCCGCTGACGGGGCGGAATGCCCGCACTTGCCCGCTTGGGCGGTTTCCGGCGATAATTGCGGGTTTCCCTCACATTCACTAGATGCCTGCTTGCCGCAGGCCCGTACTGCCATGGCAATGAAACGCACCTATCAGCCTTCGAAGATCAAGCGCGCCCGTACCCACGGCTTCCTCGTGCGCATGAAGACCCGCGGTGGCCGCGCCGTCATCAACGCCCGCCGCGCCAAGGGCCGCAAGCGCCTGGCCGTCTGATTGCCTGCGCCTTGAACGCATGTCGGGTGCCGCGGCATTCAGCAGTTGTCTGAATCCGTCGCCTCGGTTGCTTCGCAGGTGATGCAGCGCATCCGGTCCCGGCAACAGTTCCAGGCCGCCATGGCGGGGGCCCCCGTGGCCAAGACCCCCCATTTCGCCCTGCATCGCGCGTCATTGGACTGCCTGCACGAAGGCCGTCGCCTGTTCCCGGTGGTTGACACCTGGATAGGTGTTCTATTGCCCAAACGCTGGGCGAAACGGGCTGTCACGCGCAACGCCATCCGCCGCCAGATCTACGAAACCGCACGCCAGCATGCGCTGGCCGAGGGCTTGCCCGAGGCAGCGCTGGTGGTGCGTCTGCGCGCGGCGTTCCATCGCCAGGTGTTCGTGAGCGCGACGTCCGAGGCGCTCAAGCGCGCCGTGCGTGCCGAGCTGGAGCAGCTCTATGCCCAGCTGGCGCGGCGGACCGCTCCTGCTCCCCGCCCGGAGGCCGCCCGTGGTGCCGGTTGCTGACTGGCCCCGGCGCGCGCTGGTGGCGGGCATCCGGGCCTACCGTCTGGCGCTCAGTCCCTGGCTGGGCAACGCCTGCCGGTTCGAGCCGACCTGTTCCCGTTATGCTATCGACGCCATCGAGCGTCATGGCGCGCTGGCGGGCAGCTACCTGATGCTGCGCCGTCTGGGGCGCTGCCATCCGTGGTGCGAGGGCGGCTGCGATCCTGTGCCCGAGCACATGCCGGGTCTGTTCACCCGCCTGACTTCCTCCCAAGAAAAGAAGATTCCGTCATGAACGACATTCGCCGTTCCATCCTGTGGGTGATCTTTGGCTTCTCCCTGATCATGATCTGGGACAAGTGGCAGGTCCACAACGGCAAGCAGCCGACCTTTTTCCCGAGCGCGGCCGTGACCGAGCAGGCCCAGAATCCGGCTGCGGAGGCCACGTCCGACGCCAGCGTGCCCACGGCCTCGAACGCCGTGGTCCCGGGCGCTGCGGGCACGCCGGCCACCGACGCGGCGCCCGCCCCGGTGGCCCAGCGCCACGAGGTGACGACCGACGTCTATCGCCTGACCTTCAACAGCGAGGGCGGCTCGCTGATCGGCGCGACGCTGCTGCAGCACGCCAGCGGCGAGCGCGGCTCGGCGCCGTTCGAGCTGCTGACGCAGAACGCCGAGCACACCTATGTCGCCCAAAGCGGTCTGATCGGCGGCAATTTCCCCAACCACAAGACGCCGATGAGCCTGGTGCCGGGCCCGACCGAGCTGGCCGACGGCCAGAACGAGCTGGTGGTGCGCTTCGAGTCGGCCGAGGTCGGCGGCGTCAAGCTGGTCAAGAGCTACACCCTGCGCCGCGGCAGCTATGCGATCGACGTGAGCCACGAGCTGGTGAACGCCGGCGAGCAGCCGGTGACGCCGCAGCTGTACGTGCAGCTGGTGCGCGACGGTCGCAAGGCCGAGAGCGAGACGCCCTTCTATTCGACCTTCACCGGTCCGGCTGTCTACAGCAGCGCGCAGAAGTACCAGAAGGTCGAATTCAAGCACATCGACGAGAACAAGGCCGACTTCGAGAAGACGTCCAGTGACGGCTACGTGGCCATGGTGCAGCACTACTTCGCCTCGGCCTGGCTGCTGCCCGACGGCACGGCGCGCGAGAACTTCGTGCGCAAGGTCGACAACCTGTACGCCGTGGGCGCCATCACCGCCCTGCCCGCCGTGGCACCGGGTGCCAGCCTCAAGACCGAGGCGCGCCTGTTCGTCGGCCCGCAGGAGGAGAAGGTGCTGGAGACCCTGGCCCCCGGCCTGGAGCTGGTCAAGGACTACGGCATGTTCACCATCCTGGCCAAGCCGCTGTACTGGCTGCTGGAGAAGATCCACAGCTTCGTGAACAACTGGGGCTGGTCCATCGTGCTGCTGGTGGTGCTGATCAAGGCGGCGTTCTACTGGCTCAACGCCAGCGCCTACCGCTCCATGGCCAAGATGAAGGCGATCAACCCGCGCATCATGGAAATGCGCGAGCGCCTGAAGAACAACCCGCAGGCCATGCAGCAGGAGATGATGAAGATCTACCGCGAGGAGAAAGTCAATCCGCTGGGTGGCTGCCTGCCCATCATGATCCAGATCCCGGTGTTCATCGCCCTGTACTGGGTGCTGCTGTCCTCGGTCGAGATGCGCAATGCGCCCTGGATCGGCTGGATCACCGACCTGTCCACCAAGGATCCGTTCTTCGTGCTGCCGGTGGTCATGACGGCGACCACGCTGATCCAGACGGCCCTGAACCCGCTGCCGCCCGATCCGCTGCAGGCCAAGATGATGTGGCTGATGCCGCTGATGTTCTCGGTGATGTTCTTCTTCTTCCCGGCCGGCCTGGTGCTGTACTGGATCACGAACAACGTGCTGACCATCGTCCAGCAGGCCTACATCAACCACAAGATGGGCGTGCCGGTGAAGATCACGCTGCCGTTCGAGCTCTTCAAGAAGAAGTAAACGACAGCGATTTGCCGGAATGGGCCTGCCAGTGCGGGCCCTTTCTTTTTTCCGCCGTATCCTTTCGCACCATGCTGGCCGCTTCCCGTGATCCCATCGTCGCCATCGCCACCGCCCCGGGCCGTGGTGCCGTGGGCATCGTGCGCGTGTCCGGCAAGGCGCTGGCGCCGTTCGTGCAGGCACTGCTGGGCCGCTCGCTGCGGCCGCGCGAGGCGACCTACCTGCCCTTCCCCGATGCCGCCGGCCAGCCGCTGGATCACGGGCTGGCGCTGTGGTTCCCGGCACCTCACTCGTACACCGGCGAGGACGTGCTGGAGCTGCAGGGCCATGGCGGCCCCGTGGTGCTGCAGCTGCTGCTGGCACGCTGCCTGCAGGTGGCCGCAGCGGCCGGTGACGACGGTCAGCCCGTGCTGGCGGGCCTGCGCCCGGCGCGCGCGGGTGAGTTCACCGAGCGGGCCTTTCTGAACGACAAGCTCGACCTGGCACAGGCCGAGGCCGTGGCCGACCTGATTGACGCCAGCACCGAGGCGGCCGCGCGCAGCGCCAGCCGCTCGCTGGCGGGGGCCTTCTCGCAGCGCATCCATGCGCTGCGCGATGCGCTGATCCACTTGCGCATGCTGGTGGAGGCGACGCTGGATTTCCCCGAGGAAGAGATCGACTTTCTGCAAAAGGCCGATGCGGCCGGGCAGCTCACCCGTCTGCGTGCCTCGCTGGATGCCGTGCTGGCCGAGGCGCGCCAGGGCGCGCTGCTGCGCGACGGCCTGCGGGTGGTGATCGCGGGACAGCCCAATGCCGGCAAGAGTTCGCTGCTCAATGCACTGGCCGGTGCCGAGCTGGCCATCGTCACGCCGATCGCCGGCACCACGCGCGATGTGGTGCAGCAGACCATCCAGATCGAGGGCGTGCCGCTGCACGTGATCGACACCGCAGGTCTGCGCGAGGGCGAGGACGTGGACGAGGTGGAGCGCATCGGCATCCAGCGTGCCTGGGACCAGATTGGCCAGGCCGACGCGGTGCTGTTCCTGCACGACCTCACGCGCTGCGGGCAGCCGCACTACCGCGCCGCCGATGCCCTCATCGGCGAGGGGCTGCCGGCGGGCGTGCCGGTGGTGCATGTGTGGAACAAGCTGGACCAGGGGATGGCGCAGGCGCAGGACCTGGGCGAGGACGGCCTGGCCCTGTCGGCGCGCACGGGCGAGGGGCTGGAAGCGTTGCGCCAGCGCCTGCTGGCCATGGCCGGCTGGCAGCACGCGGGCGACGGCCTGTTCATGGCGCGCGAGCGCCATCTGCAGGCCCTGCGACGCGTCGGTGCCCACCTGGAGGCGGCCGACGCCCTGTTGGCGGCCCAGGCCGAGCACCTGGATCTGCTGGCCGAGGAACTGCGGCTGGCGCAGGTTGCCCTGGGCGAGATCACCGGCGAGTTCAGTGCGGACGATCTGCTGGGCGAGATCTTTTCGCGCTTTTGCATCGGAAAGTAGCGCCAGGGCGTCCATTCGCCGCCTGCCAGCGACCGTCTGGAGCGGAAATGTAAACGTCGGTAAGCCAGGCGGTGCCGGGCTGCCTGCGTGTCTTCTAATCGGCTCCATATGACGACTGCGCTGTCCTCCCCCGTGCGTTTTGACATCCAGGATCTGGCCCGTGCCATGAGCCTGAGCCATGCGCTGGACGCCATGCCGGTCAACCTGGCGCCACCGCAGTGGAAGATCCTGGCCGACTACCTGCAGCCGATCCAGATGCAGGCCGGGCAGACGCTCATCGAGCAGGGCACCAAGGAGCGCATGGTGTACCTGGTGGAAAGCGGCAACCTGACGGTGCATTACGAGGATGCCAAGGAACGCATCCGGCTGGCGATGGTGGGGCCTGGCTCGGTGCTCGGCGAGGGCGCGTTTTTCAGCCACCTGCCGCGCAGCGCCACGGTGAGCCTGAGCACGCCATGCCGCCTCTGGTGTCTGACGCCGCTGCGCTTTCGCGAGCTGTCCACGCGCCATCCCGATATCGCGCTGGAGCTGGTCATGGGCATGTCGGCGGTGCTGGCGCGGCGCATGTACAACCGGCCCAAGCGGATAGCCGTCACCTGATGCGAGGCGCGTCACATGGCCTTGAAAAGACGGCGATCCCCTCCCCTTTTTGCCTGGACGCTGTGCGGAAAACACAGCACACTAGCCCCATCATGTCCTTTCTGAACTGGTTCCGAGGCCGCAGCCGCTCCGCCGACGGCAAAGGCAAGGGCCGCCGGCCGTTTGCGCAGACCACGCTGCCGCTCATTTCGCCCCGGCGCGGCCGGCGCATCCTGCGGCGCGAGCAACTGTTCGGGATCGTGCGCGAGTCCATGATCCGCGGCGGCGTGCTGTCCACCAGTTACGAGTTCAAGGTGCTGGCCATGGACGCCAACGCCGACAAGTTCCTGGTCCTGGTCGAGCTGGCCCTGCCGGCCGAGACCATGCCCGACGAATACCTGCTGGAAATCGAGCGCTGGGTGCAAAGCAGCGCCCGCTCGCGCCATGCCATGGAGGTACCGGCGATCTACTGGCGGCGCAAGCCCGTGGCCGAGCAGCGTGGCACCGCCCTCAAGGCCTCGATGCAGAGCCAGACGCGGCGCCCCAACGGCATGAGCTCAGACCGGCCGACGGCCATTCCGGTGCCGCGCGCGCCGGCATCGGATTTCCACGAGTCAGAACCCGTGCCCGAGGCGCACAGCGATTTCACCGCGCTGAGCGAAACCCAGTACGGCCGGCTCTGATGCCGCCGCGGTGAGTGTCAGTGGCCCTCGAAGTCCACGAGGGTGAACAGCGCCAGGCCCGAGTCGCGCAGCTTCTGCGAACCGCCGAGTTCGGGCAGGTCCACGATGGCCGCGCCCTCGGTGACCGTGGCACCCAGTTTCTCCAGCAGGCGGCGCCCGGCCATCATGGTGCCGCCGGTGGCGATCAGGTCGTCGATGAGGACCACGCGGTCGCCGGACTTGACTGCGTCCGTGTGCAGCTCGACGGTGGCGCTGCCGTATTCCAGTTCGTAGGTTTCCTCGACCGTGTGGAACGGCAGCTTGCCCTTCTTGCGGATCGGCACGAACCCTACCCCGAGCTCGTAGGCCAGCACCGAGCCGATGATGAACCCGCGCGCGTCGAGCCCAGCCACCACGTCCGGGCGCAGGGCCGGATCCATGTAGCGGTGCACGAAGGTGTCGATCAGCACCCGGAAAACCTTGGGGTCCTGCAGCAGCGGCGTGATGTCGCGAAACTGGACGCCGGGAGCGGGCCAGTCAGGGACGGTGCGGATGTGCGACTTGAGGTAGGCGGAGGAGTCCATGATGACCGATTATCGGGCCTTCCGGCCCGCGCCCGCCGTGGCGCCGGCCACGGTTTTCGGCCTGGTGGGCACGGACAAGGCGGCCGGACGCGATAATCCCCGGATGCGCAGCACGCCGACATTCGATTCCGTTCGCGCCCGGCAGATGGCCCGGGAGACCCTGGTCATCGAGGCCGGGGCGGTGCAGGCGCTGGCGGAGCGGCTGGACGCGCGCTTCGACGAAGCGGTGGCCGTGGTGCTGCGCTGCACCGGGCGCGTGGTGGTGACCGGCATGGGCAAGAGCGGCCACGTGGGGCGCAAAATCGCGGCCACCTTGGCCTCCACCGGCACACCGGCGATGTTCGTGCACCCGGCCGAGGCCAGCCATGGCGATCTGGGCATGATCACCGCGACCGACGTGGTGCTGGCGATCAGCAACAGCGGCGAGAGCGAGGAGCTGACCGCGATCCTGCCGCTGATCAAGCGCATGGGCGTGCCGCTGCTGGCCATGACGGGGCGCCCGCAATCCACCCTCGCCCGCCACGCTGACGTGGTGCTGGACAGCGCGGTGGAAAAGGAAGCCTGCCCGCACAACCTGGCACCGACGGCGAGCACCACGGCCCAGCTGGCGCTGGGCGACGCGCTGGCGGTGGCGCTGCTGGATGCGCGCGGCTTCAAGGCCGATGATTTCGCCCGTTCGCACCCTGGCGGCGCGCTGGGCCGCAAGCTGCTCACTTACGTGTCCGACGTGATGCGCAGCGGCGATGACCTGCCGAGGGTGGGTCCCGACGCCAGCCTGATGGACCTCATGCGCGAGATCAGCGCCAAGGGCCTGGGCATGAGCGCCATCGTCGATGCAGACGACCGCGTGCAGGGCATCTTCACCGATGGCGACCTGCGCCGCCTGATCGAACGCACCGCCACCGAGGTCGACCTGCGCCGGCTGACCGCGAGCGAGGTCATGATCCGCCACCCGCGCACGATCGGGGAAGACGCGCTGGCCGTCGCGGCAGCCGAGCTGATGGAGGCCCACCGCATCACCAGCGTGCTGGTGGTCGACGGAACGGGCCGGCTGGTGGGGGCTCTGAACAGCCATGACCTCATGCAGGCCAAGGTGATCTGATGGATACCCGTGACGACGCGCTGCCGGTGCCGGCACAACACTTTCCGCCCGAGCTGCTGCTGCGTGCCCAGCCTGTGGCCGTGGTGTTTTTCGACGTGGATGGCGTGCTCACCGATGGCGGGCTGTACTTCACCGAGGGCGGGGAGACGCTCAAGCGCTTTCACACGCTCGACGGTCACGGCATCAAGCTGCTGCGGCGCGCGGGTGTGACGCCGGCGGTGGTCACGGGGCGCGATTCCCCTGCCCTGCGGCTGCGCCTGCAGGCGCTCGGCGTGGTGCATGCGCGCTTCGGCACCGAGGACAAGCGGCCGGCGGCCGAGTCCATCCTGTCCGACCTGGGGCTGGACTGGAGCGTGGCGGCGGCCATGGGCGACGACTGGCCCGACCTGCCCGTGATGCGCCGCGCAGCCCTGGCGGTCTGCCCGCCGGGCGCGCACCCCGAGCTGCTGGCCATGGCGCACCATGTGACGCGCCGTGCCGCCGGTGACGGCGCCGTGCGCGAGCTGTGCGACCTGCTGCTGACGGCGCGAGGGGTTTACGCCACCCTGTTCGAGGAGGCTTGCCGATGACGACCCCACGCCGCCGCTGGCAGGATGCGGTCTCGCGCCTGTCCATCTACCTGCCCATCATGCTCATGGGCCTGCTGGCGCTGGCCAGCTACTGGCTGCTGCGCATCACGCCAGAGCCGCCGGCGCCCGAGCCGGAGCGTGCCGTCACCGAGCACCCGGACTTCTACATCCGGGGTTTTGCCATCAAGGCGTTTGACGAGCGCGGCCGGCTCAAGAGCGAGGTGCGTGGCATCGAGGGCCGCCACTACCCGTACAACGAGACCCTGGTGATCGACAAGGCCCGCATCATGTCCATCTCGGAAAAGGGGCTGGTCAGCTCGGCGACTGCGAACCAGATCACCAGCAACGATGAGACGACCGACTTCCTGCTCGAAGGCGACGCCGTGGTGGTGCGTCAGGCCGGGCGGGACGACAAGGGCCGGCTGGTGCCGCGCGTGGAGTTCCACGGTCCGGTGTTGCGCGTGCTGACCGAGCCGCAGGAGCGCATCATGTCGGACCAGCCGGTGCTGCTGATCCGCGGCAACGACCAGATCACCGCCGACTCGCTCGACTACACCGGCGACGAGTCGCGTGTGGCCGATCTGGAAGGCCGGGTCAACGCCACCTTCGCGCCGCGCCCCTGAGCGGCCACCCATGGAACGGCGCGACGATACTCCCCTGGTGGTGATCACGGGTGCTTCCAGCGGCATCGGGAAGGCGCTGGCCGCCCGCTACGCGGCCGCGGGCTGGCGGCTGGCGCTGGTGGCCCGGCGCACCGGCGAGATCGCGCGCTGGGCCGAGGCTGCCGGCGTGCCGGCCGCGCGATGGCGTGCCTATGGGGCGGATGTGTCCGACATCGACAGCATCGTCGCGGCGGGTCAGGCTGTGCTGCAGGCGCAGGGCGTGCCGGAGGTGGTGGTGGCCAGCGCGGGCATCAGCATCGGCATGGACACGGCCGAGCGGCCCGACCTGGACGTGATGGCGCGCACCTTCGCCACCAACAACACCGGCATGGCGGCGACGTTCCAGCCCTTTATGGGGCCCATGCGCGAGCGCGGGCGGGGGCGTTTGGTCGGGGTGGCCAGCGTGGCCGCCATCCGCGGCCTGCCGGGGCATGGCGCCTACTGCGCCAGCAAGGCGGCGGTCGTGGCCTATTGCGAAAGCCTGCGCGGCGAGCTGCGAGGCACTGGCGTGAAGGTCGTGACCCTGCTGCCGGGCTACGTCGACACGCCGCTGACCCGCCAGAACCGCTATCCCATGCCCTTCCTGATGACGCCCGAAGCCTTTGCGGAGCGGGCGTTCGAGGCCATCGGGGCGGGTGTCAGCTACCGTGCGATCCCCTGGCAGATGGGGGTGGTGGCCAAGTTGCTGCGCCTGCTGCCCAACCCCTTGTTCGACCGTCTGCTTCAGGGGCGGCCACGCAAGCACCGTCAGACCGACGCCGCCTGAGCTGTTTGCCGGGCACGCCCCGGCATCCCTTGTTGTTTGCCAACTGCTGCCTGGCGCACATCGGCCGCGCGCATGCTCGTAATCCATGAGTCCGTCCGGATCGATTTGCGAGTAATTTCGAATATATGCACTCAAAAATCAAAATCCGGGAAGGAGGGGCAGGGATGTTGGCGCGTACGAAACGTCGGCACCGCAGTTATGTGGCGGCACTGGCTGTCTGGGGCGCCCTGTCGGCGCAGGCACAGACGGGCCCGAGGGCAGGCAATGTGCAGGAGCTGCAGGTGCAGCTGTGGGCTGCCAGCTGCATGGCCTGTCACGGTCCGCAGGGGCGTGCCGAAGGCACGGGGCTGACGATCGGCGGGCGTCCGGCCGATGAGCTGCTGTCGAAGATGCTGGCTTACAAGGCCGACCAGGCGCCCTCGACCATCATGGCGCAGCACGTCAAGGGCTACAGCGACGACGAGCTGGCCCACATCGCGAGCTACTTCGCCTCGCTGAAATAAGGACAACGGACAGAAGGGAGTTCATATGCAAGGGATGCAACGTCGCCGGTTCCTCGGTGCCGGCGCGGCCGCCGCGGCCGGTGTGATGCCGCTGCGGCTGGCGGCGCAGACGGGCGAGAAGGTGGTCGTCATCGGCGGTGGTTTCGGTGGCGCCACGGCGGCGCGCTACCTGCGCCAGTTCAACCCCGCGCTGGACATCACGCTGGTGGAGCCTGCCAGCGAATTCATCATGTGCCCGATGAGCAACCGCGTCATCCATGGCGGGTTGCAGCTGCGGGACATCAGCCGGCCCTATTCGCGCTTTGTCAACAAGTACAGCCTGCGCTGGGTGAAGGCCCGCGCACAGGCCATCGACACGCAGCGGCGCGAGGTGGCCGTGGCGGGTAGCGACCAGCGGCTGCCTTACGACCGGCTGATCGTATCGCCCGGCGTGGACTACGTGTATGACGGCATCGAAGGCCTAACGTCGGCCGAGTCGCAGGCCCGTGTGCCGCATGCCTGGAAGGCGGGTGAGCAGACACAGCAGCTGCGCAACCAGTTGCAGGCCATGCCCGATGGTGGCGTGGTGGTGATGACCATCCCGAAGGTGCCGTACCGCTGCCCGCCGGGGCCGTACGAGCGCGCAAGCCTGATCGGCTACTACCTGAAGCTGCGCAAGCCACGGTCCAAGCTGCTGGTGTTCGATGCCAACCCCGAGATCCAGGCCAAGAAGGGCCTGTTCGAGGCGGTTTGGAAGAGCCGCTACGCGGGCCTGATCGAGTACGTGCCCAATGCCGATCTCAAGGCGGTCGATGCCGCTGGCGGCGTGCTCGAGTTCGACATGCAGGGCAAGGTGCGCGGAAATGTGCTCAACGTGATCCCGCCGCAGCGTGCGGGCGCGATCGCGCGCGACAGTGGTCTGGCCAATGTGGGCGGGCGCTGGTGCGGGGTTGATTTCCTCAGCTACGAATCGCAGGTGGCCGCGCGCGTTCATGTGCTGGGTGACGCCATCGCGGGCGCGCCGGGCATGCCCAAGTCGGGCCACATGGCAAACCAGGAAGGCAAGGTCTGCGCGGGTGCCATTGCCGCGCTGAGCCGGGGCTGGCCGGTGCCGGACAAGCCCATCATCGCCAACACCTGCTACAGCTTCGTCTCGCAGAACGAGGTGATCCACGTGGCGTCGGTCTACCGCTACGACGCGGCCAAGAAGACCATGGTGACGGCTCCCGGGGCCGGCGGCCTGTCGGCCGCGCCGAATGTCACCGAAGGCCTGTATGCCATGGCCTGGGCAACCAACATTCTCAACGACACGCTCGGCTGAGCCGCGCCGATGGGCCATGAAAAAAGGCCGGTGCATGCACCGGCCTTTCGGCAACAGGAGACACCGCCCGCGAAAGCGGGCCAGTCGCCCGTGGATTCAGGGCCGACACCCGTGGCGGGCGTCAGCCGGTTGACTGGGGCTCAGTAGCCGCCGCGACCACCGCCGCCTTCACGGCGACCGCCGCCGTAGGGGCTGCGGAAACCGCCGTCCATGCCGCCGCCGAAGCCGCCGCCTTCACGACGACCACCGCCGAAGCCGCCGGTGCGGGGCGGGCGCGGTTCCATCGGGCGGGCTTCGTTGACCACCAGGCTACGGCCGCCGAGCGACTGACCGTTCATGCCTTCGATGGCCGACTGGGCTTCTGCGTCGCTGCCCATCTCGACGAAACCGAAGCCCTTGGAGCGGCCGGTGTCGCGCTCCATCATGACCTTGGCGCTGTTGACGGCACCGAAAGCCGAGAAGGCTTGTTGCAGATCGTCGTCGCGTACCGAGTAAGGCAGGTTGCCGACGTACAGTTTGTTGCCCATTTGAGGGACTCCTAAGGAAACACAGAGAAAAATAGCGATGGAGCCCCGTCAGCACACATGAAGCTGTAGCACCCGAAACCGTCCGATCACTGAACTTGCAAGCTTTTTCAGACGCTTGCCGGACCATTATGCGCTGAACATCTTATGGGCAGTGGTTTTTTTTCAGACGAACGGTGCCGCCCGCCTGGACGATGCAGTTTCGCAACACCGGGGCGCTTGCCGGTATACTGGCCGGGCGCCGATTTGTTCCGGATTGCGGGCGCTTTAGAAATGCCGCTAAAGGGGGGATGCCCGGTCTGCCTCTTGGCGGAGCCGGGTTTTTTGCTATCGGGCCTTGCCCGGGAATTGCCATCGTGATCGCCACGCCCCAAACCTACCGGTTCGACACACCGCTGACCCTGCGCAGCGGCGCGGTGCTGCCGGCCTACGAGCTCATGGTCGAGACGTACGGCACGCTCAACGCCGACAAGTCCAATGCGGTGCTGATCTGCCACGCGCTCAACGCCAGCCACCACGTGGCCGGTGTGCATGTCGATGCCAATGGTCAGCCGATTCCGCGCAGCGAGGGCTGGTGGAACAACATGATCGGGCCCGGCAAGGCGGTGGACACCGACCGCTGGTTCGTCATCGGCGTCAACAACCTGGGCTCGTGCTTCGGCTCGACCGGCCCGACGCATGTGAACCCGGCCACCGGCCAGCCCTGGGGGGCGGATTTCCCGGTGGTGACGGTGGAGGACTGGGTCGATGCCCAGGCGCGGCTGCTCGACGCGATGGGCATCCAGACCCTGGCGGCGGTGATGGGCGGGAGCCTGGGCGGCATGCAGACCCTGAGCTGGACCTTGCAGTACCCCGAGCGCGTGCGCCATGCGGTGGTGGTGGCCAGTGCCCCCAACCTGACGGCCGAGAACATCGCGTTCAACGAGGTGGCGCGCCGCGCCATCGTGACCGACCCGGATTTCCACGACGGCCATTACCTGCGCCACGGCACGCTGCCGCGGCGCGGGCTGCGCATCGCCCGCATGATTGGTCACATCACCTATCTGAGCGATGACGTGATGAACGCCAAGTTCGGCCGTTCGCTGCGGCCGGCCGACGATGCCGACCCGGCGGCGGTGGCGGAGCTGGCCTACCGTTACAGCACGCAGGACGTGGAATTCCAGATCGAGAGCTACCTGCGCTACCAGGGCGACAAGTTCAGCGAGTATTTCGATGCCAACACCTACCTGCTGATCACGCGCGCGCTCGACTATTTCGATCCGGCGCGCGAGTACGACGGCAACCTGAGCGCCGCGCTGGCGCGGGCACGGGCGAAATTCCTGCTCATCAGCTTCAGTACCGACTGGCGCTTTTCGCCGGCGCGCAGCCGCGAGATCGCCAAGGCGCTGCTGGACAATGGCCGTGACGTGAGTTACGCCGAAATCGATGCACCGCACGGACACGACGCTTTCCTGCTGGACGACGCGCGCTACCATGCCGCGGTGCGTGCGTATTTCGAACAGACGGTGTCCCGTGTGACGGAGGCCCGCCATGGCTGATCTGAAGGTGATGGAGAGTGTGGCGCGGCTGGTGCCGGCGGGTTCGCGGGTGCTTGATCTGGGCTGCGGCGACGGAACGCTGCTGGCCCATCTGCAGAACGCCCGCGGCTGCACCGGCTACGGTGTCGAGATCGACGACGCCAAGGTGCAGGCCTGCCTCAAGCGGGGGGTCAACGTGCTGCAGCTCAACCTCGAGGAGGGGTTGACGATGTTCGGCGACGACAGTTTCGATGTCGTGCTGCAGATCGACACGCTGCAGCATCTGCGCAACGCCGAAACCATGCTGCGCGAGACGGCCCGCGTGGGACGCATCGGCATCATCGCCTTTCCCAACTTCGCGCACTGGCCCAACCGGCTGAACGTGATGCGCGGGCGCATGCCCGTGACCAAGCGGCTGCCTTACCAGTGGTACGACACGCCCAACATCCGTGTCGGCACCTATGCCGATTTCGAGGTGCTGGCGCGCAGCTGCGGCCTGCGTGTGGAAGACAGCTTCGGCCTGCACGAGGGGGAGGTGATCCGCACCTTCCCGAACCTGCTGGCCAGCACGGCGGTGTTCAAGGTCTCGAACTGAGGCACCGCGCGCCGCTGGCACCTCTCTTGAGAGTGTTTGCCGCTCAGGCGGTGGTCTCGCGCTCGGCGTCGGCGGCGAAGTCGCCCTGCTCCAGCGGTCCCGAGGGCGTCCAGAACGGGTAGTGGCGGGCGAAGTCGGCGTGGATCTGCGCCAGGGGCAGGTCGTCGAAGCTGCCGCGCTGGTTCACGTATTCCATGTGCTGCTGGCCGGCCCGGTCGTAGGGGTGGTAGAGCGAGTCGTGCTCGCCGTCGAACTCCAGCGGCAGCAGGCCGAACTTCTCGCACAGCGACAGGTTGAAGGCGGGCGTCGCCTTGCGCCAGGCGCCGTCGAGCCAGAGCTCGGTGTAGCCGTGCCAGACGAAGAGGTCCGTCTTCATGGACTGTCGCAGCTTCTCGGTCGAAAGGTGGTTGCGCACGTCGGCAAAGCCCAGACGCGCCGGGATGCCCGCGGCGCGCGCGAGGGCCGCCAGCAGCGTGGCCTTGGGCACGCACCAGCCGTAGCCCTGGGCCAGTGCCGTGCTGGCACGCATGCCGGGCAGGGTGAGGTCGATGCGGTAAGGGTCGTAGCGCAGGCCATCGCGCACGGCCAGGTACAGCGAGATCGCCTGTTCGCGGGGGGAGTTGCCCCGCGCATGCTCGCGGGCGAAGGCGATGACGTCGGGATGGTCGGCATCGATGGCCGGGGTCGGTTGCAGGTGGGCGGGCGAGGGTGCGTCGTTCATGGCAGACAAGCTAACAGATGCATGCCACTGGCGCAAACAAGCGGGTGACACGGCTTCATTTCTGGCGCGGCCCGCCGATAAGGCAGGAACCCCCTGCATATCTCAATGGAGTTCTCCCGATGGACATGACCCGCGAAGGCCGGCACCTGGCCGACCAGGACGCTTCCCGCCAGCACACTGGCCTCAAATCCAGCTCGGAATATCTGACGTTCCGGCTTGGTGCGGAGGAGTACGGGATCGACATCCTGCGGGTGCAGGAGATCCGCTCGTACGAGGAGCCGACGCGGATTGCTAACGCGCCCCCGTTCATCAAGGGTGTGGTGAACCTGCGCGGTGTGATCGTGCCGGTGGTGGACCTTCGGCTGAAGCTGGGCTGCGAGAAGGCGGAGTACAACGGGTTCACGGTGGTGATCGTGCTGA
>JAEZLX010000032.1 GCA_023415035.1 Pseudomonadota bacterium
CGGCTGGGGAGGGCCCTCCGGTGGTGGATGGGGCGGTGGCGGCGGCTGGTCCTCGGGCGGGGGAGGCTTCTCGTCCGGCGGTGGCGGCAATTTCGGAGGCGGCGGGGCCTCCGGGCGATGGTGAGCCGGCATGGACGACCTGAAGCGCGATCCCTTCTGGCACCGTCTGGTGCGCTGGTGCCGCCACCGTTGGACACCGGCGTCGGCCGCCCGCCGTGCCGTGCCGCCCGACATGGCGCTGCGCCTGCAGCAGCGCGTTGCGGCCAGCGAGCAGCGCCACAGCGGCGAGATCTGCATCTGCGTCGAAGGTGCGCTGCCCGACAGCTACCTGTGGCGCGCCGGGCGCGATGCCGGCCTGTCGGCGGTGCTGCGCGCGCGCGCGCTGGCCTGGTTTGGCAAGCTGCGCGTGTGGGACACCGAGCGCAACAACGGCGTGCTCATCTACCTGCTGCTGGCCGAACGGCGCATCGACATCGTGGCCGACCGGGGCATCGCCCGGCACGTGCCCGACGCGCACTGGCAGGGTGTGGTGCAGCGGTTGGCCGCGCGCCTGCACGCCGGCGACACCGAGGGTGGCCTGACCGAGGCGCTGGAGGAAGTCTCGGCCCTGCTGGTCGAGCACTTTCCGCTGGCCGAAGGCGAGGCAAACCCGAACGAGCTGGCCGATCACGTGCGGGTCATCTGAACCCCGGTCACGTGCCAGGGCTCATCCGCCGGCCTGCGGGCCGCGCCGGTACTGCACCGCCTCCGCGATGTGCGCCACGCCGACCTGTTCGCAGCCGGCCAGGTCGGCGATTGTGCGCGCCACGCGCATGGCGCGGTGGGTGCTGCGGGCGCTCCACCCCAGGCGTGCCGCCGCGTTCTGCAGGAAGGTCAACGCACCGGGCTCGGCATGCAGGCTTTCATCGAGGCGCCGGCCGGCCAGCGACTGGTTGGAACTGCCCTGGCGCGCCATCGCCCGCTCGCGTGCGGCGATCACGCGTTCGCGCACCTGCGCGCTGGGTTCGCCGGGTCGCGCATGCAGCAGTTCCGCTGGAGTTAGGGCCGGCACCTCGACGTGCAGGTCGATGCGGTCGAGCAGCGGGCCGCTGAGCTTGCCCTGGTAGCGGGCGATCTG
Organism: Pseudomonadota bacterium; assembly: GCA_023415035.1. Lineage (GTDB taxonomy): Bacteria > Pseudomonadota > Gammaproteobacteria > Burkholderiales > Burkholderiaceae_C > Hydrogenophaga. The sequence goes on from JAEZLX010000032.1 coordinate 1,118, forward strand.
GTCGGGCGTGTCGCGGCAGGCACGGGTGGGGTGACCCAGGTAGCCGCAGGGGCACGGATTCATGGCGGCCACCAGCTGGAACCGGGCGGGAAATTCGCTCTGCATGGCGGCGCGCGAGATGCGGATCTGGCCGGTTTCCAGCGGTTCGCGCAGGGCTTCGAGCGCCACGCGCGTGAACTCGGGGAATTCGTCGAGGAACAGGACGCCGTGGTGTGCCAGCGAGATCTCGCCCGGGCGCGGTGGCGAACCGCCGCCCACCAGTGCGACGGCGCTGGCGCTGTGGTGCGGGGCGGCCGTCGGGCGCTGGCCCCATTGTTCGATGCGGAAGCGCCCCGCCAGCGAGGCCACGGCGGCGGTTTCGAGGGCCTCGGTGGTCGTTATGGGCGGCAGCAGGCCGGCGAACCGGTGTGCCAGCATGGACTTGCCCGAGCCTGGCGGCCCGCTCATCAGGATGCTGTGGCCGCCCGCGGCGGCGATTTCCAGCGCACGCCTCGCGGCGGCCTGTCCCTTGACGTCGGCCATGTCCGGGTAGCCCTCTGTGGCGGCCGCAGGGGCGGCCGTCAGGCGCTGCCAGCCGCCGTGGTCGGGCGGCTCGGGCAGGGTCTCATCCCGGCTTTCCGGCAAGAAGCGCTGCACCACGTCGAGCAGGTGGCGGGCGCGGTACACCTGCGCCTGCGGCACCAGGGCTGCTTCCTCGGCGCTGCCGGGCGGCAGCACCAGGCGCGTCGGTGGCCTGTCACCCGCCTCATCGGCGTGCAGCGCCAGACACATGGCCAGCGCGCCACGCACCGGCCGCAGCTCGCCGCCCAGCGACAGCTCGCCCGCGAACTCCCAGCCCTGCAGTCTGGCGCCGTCGATCTGGCCGCTGGCGGCCAGGATGCCCAGCGCGATCGGCAGGTCGAAGCGGCCCGAGTCCTTCGGGAGGTCGGCCGGGGCGAGGTTCACGGTGATGCGCTTGTTGCTGGGAAATTCCAGCCCCGCGTTGGCGATGGCCGAGCGCACGCGCTCGCGCGCCTCCTTGACTTCGGTGTCAACGAGGCCGACCAGCGTGAAGCTGGGCAGTCCGTTGGCCAGGTGCACCTCGACCTGCACCGGGCGTGCCTGCAATCCCTGCAGCGCCCGGCTGTGCACCAAGGACAGGCTCATCGGAAAACTCCCTGTTTTGGTGCATCGAGGGCTGTGCCCGGACACCGCTCTTGGTGCACCTGTTTTGTGCGTGATGGCCAGCGGTGTGCACCGCTGCGCCCGCGGATCATGTCACGAAGACCGGCGAATGCCGTCCCCCGGATGTGGGTGGATCGGTGGCTGTTTCCCTGTGTAACGGCGTCGGCAAAGCGGCGGCGCGCCTGGGTGCGCCGTAGTTGGCACGGTCCATGCTTGGAGCAACCCGCGAACGACTCATTACACGGGGGAGCCCATGAAACCAGTCGCATCCAAGGTGGTGGCGGTCCGAGAGGGCGCTGCCGTGAGTTTCAGCCCCGCTGCCGGCTTCCGGGCCTGACAGCGCCTACATCACAAGAGGACAAACCGCATGAAAATGGTCTCAGCCATCATCAAGCCGTTCAAGCTGGACGAGGTGCGCGAAGCGCTCTCCGGCATGGGCGTTCAAGGCATCACCGTGACCGAAGTGAAGGGCTTCGGCCGGCAGAAGGGTCACACCGAGCTGTACCGCGGCGCCGAGTACGTCGTGGACTTCCTGCCCAAGGTCAAGATCGAGGCTGCCGTCGATGACGCGCTGGTCGATCGTGTCATCGAAGCCATCGAAGGCGCCGCGCGCACCGGAAAGATCGGCGACGGAAAGATCTTTGTCTCTCCCCTCGAACAGGTGATCCGCATCCGCACGGGCGAAACCGGCAAGGAAGCGCTCTGATTTCGCACATCCCACAAGAAAGTTCATCGACATGAAAAAGCTCATTGCCACCCTCCTGCTGGGTCTGGGCGTCGTCTTCGGCAGCGCCAGTGCTGTCGCACAGACCGCCGAAGCACCCGCTGCCGTCGAAGCGCCCGCCGCTGCCGAGGCACCCGCTGCCGCTCCTGCGGTCGAGGCTGAAGCCGCTGCCGACGAGCCCAAGGTCGATTCCGGCGATACCGCCTGGATGATGACCTCCACGCTGCTGGTCATCCTGATGACCATCCCCGGCCTGGCCCTGTTCTACGGCGGTCTGACCCGTTCGAAGAACATGCTGTCGGTGCTGATGCAGGTCTTCGTGATCTTCTCGCTGATCAGCGTGCTGTGGTCGATCTACGGCTACAGCCTGGCGTTCGCGGGCGAGGGCAAGTTCTTCGGCGACCTGTCGAAGATGTTCCTCAAGGGCGTGAACACCGAGACCTTCGGCGCGCTGAGCACGATCCCCGAGTACGTGTTCATCTCGTTCCAGGGCACGTTCGCGGCCATCACCGTGGCGCTGATCGTGGGCTCGTTCGCCGAGCGCATCAAGTTCTCCGCCGTGCTGGTGTTCTCCGTGCTGTGGTTCACCTTCAGCTACGTGCCGATGGCCCACATCGTGTGGGGCGGCGGTCTGCTGGGTTCCGATGGCGCGCTGGACTTCGCCGGCGGCACCGTGGTGCACATCAACGCCGGTATCGCCGGTCTGGTGGGTGCCTACGTCCTGGGCAAGCGCATCGGCTACGGCAAGGAGCCGATGGCCCCGCACAGCCTGACGCTGACCATGGTGGGCGCCTCGCTGCTGTGGGTGGGCTGGTTCGGCTTCAACGCCGGTTCCGCAGGTGCCGCCAGCGGTGGTGCCGGCCTGGCCTTCATCAACACCGTGCTGGCCACCGCTGCCGCCACGCTGAGCTGGATTGCCGTCGAAGGCCTGACCAAGGGCAAGGCCTCCATGCTGGGTGCCGCTTCCGGTGCCGTCGGTGGCCTGGTTGCCATCACGCCCGCTGCCGGCTTCGTCGGCCCGATGGGCTCCATCGTGATCGGTCTGCTGGCCGGTGTGGTGTGCGTCTGGGGCGTGACCGGTCTGAAGCGCCTGCTCAAGGCTGACGACGCGTTCGACGTGTTCGGCGTCCACGGCGTGGGCGGCATCCTGGGTGCCATCCTGACCGGCGTGTTCGTCGCCGAAGGTCTGGGCGGCACGGGTCTGGCCGAAGGCGTGAGCATGGGTGCCCAGGTCTGGATTCAGATCAAGAGCGTGCTGTTCACCATCGTGTGGTCTGCTGTCGTGGCGTACATCGCCTACAAGATTGCCGACCTGACCGTGGGTCTGCGTGTCAGCGAAGAAGCTGAGCGCGAAGGCCTCGACATTTCCTCCCACGGCGAAGCGGCCTACAACCGCTGAGCCTCAGGGGAGCCCCGGCGTGGCGTGCGGCTGGCCTGACGATCCCAAGCCGCCACGCAGTCTCTGAGAGTCTCCTTTGGATGTTCACCCCGCGATGCCGCAAGGCACGCGGGGTTTTTTTCGTGCGTCCTCCCGGTGGGGGAAGCCTTCCGCCGGTGACCGGACTAGGATGCGTGCAGACCCGTGCGGTACGGAAAAGGGGAGGGCAAGGGATGCGGGCAGTGGGTTTGGGGTGCGGGATTCTGGCACTGTGGCTGATGGCGTCAACGGCCGTGGCGGCCGGTCAGACGGGCAAGCCGGAAGGCAAGGAGGGAACGGCCAAACCGCCGACGCGCGTGCGCTTTCTCGACAGTGGCAGCGGCGAGAGCAAGGCCGCGCGCGAAAAGCGCCTGCGGCGCGAGTGCAAGGGTCGCCCGAACGCAGGGGCGTGCCTGGGCATGACGCGCTGAGACGCACCGGCACGGGGCGGGCGAGCGCAATTGCACGCCCCCGTGCAAAAAAATCACAGGCAATCCGGAGGCCGGCGGCTACCATCCGGGGCATGACAGACAGTCCCACGACAGACCCGCAATACCCGGGCCGACTGATCGAGCAGGTCAAGACCGCGGTGGCGGCCAGAACGCCGCTGCGCATTGCCGGCGGCGACACCAAGGCGTTCTACGGCGAGCCCATCGCGGGCCAGCCCTTGTCCACGCGGGAATGGCGCGGCATCGTCGCCCACGAGCCGACCGAGCTGGTCATCACCGTGCGCGCAGGCACGCCGCTGGCCGAGGTCGAGGCCGCGCTGGCCGAAGCCGGCCAGTGCCTGCCCTTTGACCCGCCGCGCTGGGGCGCCGCGTCCACCATCGGCGGAGTCGTGGCGGCCGGGCTGGCCGGCCCGTCGCGTGCGACGGTGGGCGGTGTGCGCGATTTCATCCTGGGGGCGCAGCTTGTCGACGGCCGTGGCGAGTGGCTGAGCTTCGGCGGCCAGGTGATGAAGAACGTCGCCGGCTATGACGTCAGCCGCGCACTGGCGGGCTCCATGGGGACGCTGGGCGTGATCACCCAGCTGTCGATCAAGGTGCTGCCCGTGGCGCCGGCCGAGGCCACGCTGGTGTTTCCGCTGGATCAGCACGAGGCGCTGGAGCAGTTGCACCGCTGGGGTGGGCAGCCGCTGCCGTTGAATGCCAGCTGCTGGGTACGTGACGACACGGCCGCCGACCGGCCGGCCTTGCTGTTCGTGCGCCTGCGCGGCGCCATCGCTGCGGTGGAGTCGGCCTGCGAGCGCATGCTGCGCAATGTCGGCGGTGGCGAGCGCATGGACAACGCGCAGGCAGGGCCTGACTGGGCGGCCTGCCGCGACCATGTCTTGCCGTTCTTTCTCGCACCGTCCGCGCCCGGGCTGTGCCTGTGGCGGATGTCGCTGCCGCAGACCGCACCGGTGCTGGATCTGCCCTGGGCGCAGCTTGTCGAATGGCAGGGCGCGCAGCGCTGGCTGTGGGCGCCCGCCGCCGACGCGGCACGTATCCGGGCGGCGGCCGCGGCGGCGCGTGGTCGCGCGACGCTGTTCCGCGCGGATGCCAGTGGTGCGCCGGGCGTGCCCCGCTTCGATGCGCAGGGCGCGGCGGTGACCGCCATTTCGCGGCGCCTGCGCGAGGCATTCGATCCGCACGGCGTGTTCAATCCTGGCCGCATGGGGTGACCGTTCATGCAGACCCATCTCGCTCCGGAATTCAGGAACACGCCCGACGGCGACGCCGCAGAAGCCATCCTGCGCAAGTGCGTGCACTGCGGCTTCTGCACCGCGACCTGCCCGACCTACCAGCTGCTCGGCGACGAGCTGGATGGACCGCGCGGGCGCATCTACCTCATCAAGCAGGTGCTCGAGGGCGCCGAGCCGACGCGCCGCACGCAGCAGCACCTGGACCGGTGCCTGACCTGCCGCAACTGTGAAACCACCTGCCCCTCGGGTGTGCAGTACGGCCATCTGGTGGACATCGGCCGCAAGATCGTCGAGGAGCGGGTGCCCCGTCCCGCCGGGGAGCGGGCCGTTCGCTGGCTGCTCAAGGAAGGCATGACCTCGCCCCTGTTCGGGCCGGCGATGAAGCTGGGCCAGCGTGTGCGCGGCGTGCTCCCCCCCGCGCTGAAGGACAAAGTGCCCGAGCGGCGCGACCCCGGCCGCTGGCCGCAGGCTTCGCACGAGCGCAAGGTGCTGATGCTGGCCGGCTGCGTGCAACCGTCGATGATGCCCAACATCAACAGCGCCACGGCACGCGTGCTCGACGCGGCGGGCATCGAGACGGCGGTCGCGCCGCAGGCGCGCTGCTGCGGTGCGGTCAAGTTCCATCTCAACGACCAGGATGGCGCGCTGGCCCAGATGCGCGCCAACATCGATGCCTGGTGGCCGCACGTGGAGCAGGGGGTGGAAGCCATCGTGATGAACGCCTCGGGCTGCGGGGTGACGGTCAAGGACTACGGCCACCTGCTGCGCCATGATCCGGCCTATGCGGACAAGGCGGCGCGCATCAGCGCGCTCACGAAGGACCTGGGCGAGCTGTTGCCCGGGCTGGTGCCGCTGCTCGGACCCAAGCTGGCCAGGCGCCCCGATGCGGCGCGGGTCATCGCCTTCCACCCGCCGTGCACGTTGCAGCACGGGCAACAGGTGCGGGGCAGCATCGAGACGCAGCTGGCGGCGCTGGGCTTCACCGTGCAGGTGGCCCGAAACGAGTCGCACCTGTGCTGCGGATCGGCGGGCACTTATTCCGTGCTCAACCCCGGGCTGGCGACACAGCTGCGCGACCGCAAGCTGGGGCATCTGGGCGAACTGCAGCCGGCGGTGATCGCCAGCGCCAACATCGGTTGCATCACCCATCTGCAAAGCGGCACCACCACGCCCGTGCGCCACTGGGTCGAGCTGCTGGATGAGGTGCTGGCCTGACAGCAGCGGGCAATAACGCACGCCCCGGGAAGTGATGCGGGGCGCTGCGACAAAAAGTCATGCCTTTGCCGCGTGTTGCGGGTAAGCTGATGGTGTGCCTGCCGGTGCTGCCGGCCGGCGCCCCCAACCAACCGATACATACGGAGATCAAGACCATGGGTTTTTTCAGCAACATTCTTGAAAAGCTGGGCATGAAGGAAGCCGCCGCCGCGC
>JAEZLX010000090.1 GCA_023415035.1 Pseudomonadota bacterium
TCTACAACTGCAATAACTACGGGACTTCCATTTGTTAAAAAATCAAAATCTTTTAAAAGTTCCCAGGCGTCAAAAGCATTTACTTTAGGTAATGACCATTGTTGAGAAAGATGAGTGTCATTGGGGCTTAACAAAGGTCTAAAGATGGGTTCTTTTTCGGCGTATTCTACTAATCCCGATTTTAGCAATTGTTCAATTATATAATCGGTTTCCCCTTTTTCAGATTGATTGAAATTTACATAAAAGATATTCGCTAAAGCTTGAGGGTTCTTTGTAATTGGGGCTTCAAACTGATAAAATTTTGTAGAAGCTCTACCTCTAGAGAAGACAGGTAGTTGTTGAATCTCTAAAGGAACCTGCCCATAGGCTGAAATAGTCCCCTGTATGGGTGATTGATTGTTATTAGATTTTTTTTGAATATTTGGCTGATTAACCTTCTTAACTTTAAACCACACTCTTCCATCTGCATAGTTTGCATCAAATTTTTGTGCATTTAAAATGCTGGTTATCAGAACAAAAACTAATAACAAGAACGGCTTTCTCATAAATGGTTACTTATAGGATTATCTTGGATTTTGGATATTATGTTAATAACGTTACAGTTGCGGTTTTATGGTCTAGAAATATAAATATTCCTTACATTAATTATTCTCTATAATTTCCGTACCATCTACTGAGTCGTCATCTACCAAATAAAGATCATTTTTAATAAGATTTTTGGAGTTTATACCCATTTGTTTCAACTGGTTTAATTGATTTGAGAGATTTCCACGACCTGTTAAGAGGATTTTTTGAGCATTGATGAATTGATTTTGTGATTTTTGTATCTGAATACCAATTTCATCAAATTGATTTAAGAAATGAACCAGTTTAGCATGCATTTTCTCTGCTAGTGCTGCAATTTTCAATGAGTTTTTGTGTTGATATTCTCTTTTCCATAAATCTGCAATCAATTTTATTGCTGCAATAAGGTTGGTTGGACTCATCAGCAATATCTTCTTTTGGTAGGCTAAATTCCACAATTCGGGATCTTTTTTTAACGCAACAACGTACGCTGATTCTATTGGAATAAATAATAGAACAAAGTCTAGAGAACCTGAAATTTGATTATATTCTTTATTAGATAAAATGGTAATATGATTTTTTATAGACTTTACATGATCTTCAAGATGTTTTTCAACCAAAACATTATCTTTTTCATTACAAAATCTCTCATAAGCCGTTAGAGAAACTTTAGAATCTATAACAATAACTCTTTCGCCTGGAAGCTGAACAATGATATCAGGTCGAATATTATCATTCGATTCATTTTTGAAGTTTGATTGTGTATAATATTCTCTATTTTCTTCTAAACCAGCATTTTGTAAAATATTTTCAAGTATCATTTCACCCCAATCTCCTTGGAATTTTGTATCACCTTTTAATGCATTACTTAGATTTTCTGCAATTTTGCTTGTATAGTCAGTTTGTTGAACAATTTCTTTTATTTTTTCATTTAAGGTATTGGTATACCTGATTTGTTCATGGTGCTGAAATTGTAATTTTTCGTTGAATTGAAAAATTTGTTCCTTCAATGGAGCCAATGTTGTATTTAGAAGCTCATTATTTTGTTGAGAACTCTCTTGAAAGATTTGTTTAGAAAGTGTTTGAATTTCTGCTTTTATGCGCAAGTTCGTTTCTTCGAAATTTAATTTTTGATCTGCTATGTTTTTTTCGAGAAGTTTATTCTGTTGTTCTAAAATTCTTAAATCTGATAGTGTTTTTTGATAAGTAGCATTTAGGGTCGAAAGTTCAAGTGTTTGAGCACTTAATTTTTTTTCTAATTCAAGATGAATCGTTCTTAAGTTATCTAGTTCAAAAGCTAATACTTCTTGTTTAGATAAGGAAATTCTTTGTGATTCACAGATTTGTTCTGATTGTTGTAATTTTTCTTGTAGACTAGCTACTAAATTTTCATAATACCTATTATTAGCAGATAGCTTATTACAATCTTGTTGAAGATTCTGTAATCGTTCAGAATATTTATGATTATCATCAATTAATTTCTGGTTAATTACTAAAATATGTTTATTTTCAATCTCTAATTCTTTCTTCTGAAAAGCCAAATTATATTGGTTTTTTTTGAAATTGAAGTTCGAATAAACTACAATTATTAATCCCAATAATAATAACCCCATTACTATTTCTATCATATTACATTATATAAGATTCAAATATATGTTTATTTTTAAAAACCTGTTTCTACTATTCCTATTGGTATTTACGCTTCATGCTGCTTTGTATGCCCAATCAAATGCTTCTCAACAAATCAGCGATTCAGCAGTATTAAATGCAAAGAAATTCCACCAAAATTCTAAATATAACAGTCTAGAAATTTTTTCTGGAAATGTATATAATGGATATCTTAAATCTACTAAGGGAAGTCCGTATTATAAATATGATGATTTTGTTCCTGCAAATATAACTTTCAGAGGCATAGAGTATTTTGATATGCCAGTTAAGTATGATGTCTATATCAAAACATTAATTCTCCTTCATCATAATAATTTTATGAATCTCATTATCGAAAATGAAGGTATTGAAAAATTCAAGATTGGTAATGAAGAATTTGTACATATAAAACAAGGAGAAATAAGGGGGATACTTCCTACTATATATCGATATATTGATAAGGGTAAATATACTGTATTAGTAAACGATAAAGTTGAGTTAGTAGAGAAAGTAAATATAACCATTGAGCGAGATTTCATTAAAAAAAATGAATACTTTCTATTGAAAGATAACCAAGCTTATTTTATTCGCAGTCAAAAAGAATTTTTGAAGTTAATGGAAATAACTAAAAAAGAGTTTAAATCTATCAATAAGAACTTTCTTTTCAAATCGAAAATTAATAAAGAAGAGTATATTAAAATTGTAACCAGTCATAAAAATTCACAGTAAGGCCTAAACTTATGAGATCTAAATATTTATTAGTAATACTGATTTTTCTCATCAATGGAATTATGGCTCAACAAAAGTTTGATCCACCAATCACAGGTCAGTATAACAATGCCAAAATGGTCGATTTTATAATGGATATAGAAAAGTCTACGCAGGTTTTTTTCTATTATGATCAATCAGCCATAGATACTTTAATTGTCAATCAAAAATTTCAAAATACTCCTTTAAGTATAGCGTTGAATCAGATATTTGAGGGAACTACTTTTAAGTATACCATTACTTCTGATAAAAAAGTATTTATTACTACTGATTTCGAAATTGTTACGGAGTTGTCTACACTTTATTCTGGTAAAAGTGACTCTGCATTAAAAAGTAAAACCTTTTTTAGTACAGAAACAATGCTAGAAGCAAAAATTGCTAATACTAGAAAGGTGCAAGAGTTCGGTAATAAGTTAACAGCATCTCCTACTGGAGTATATGTTTTGACTGGTTTTGTTAGAAATTCTAAAAATGGTGAGCCTGTTATCAATGCAACATTATACAGTAATCGAGACGAAAATATAAAGGTTACTACAGATGTATATGGATTTTTTACTATTCCGTTGAAAGTAGGTACACACCAAATCGAAATTAATGGGTCAGGGATTAAAGATGCACAATATCATGTAGCAATGTATGATAATGGACGTTTAGATATTATAGTAAATGAAAACGTAGAAACATTAAAAGCAGTTACTATTTCTGCTACAAAGAGTTCTAATGTTAACCGAGTACAAATGGGAGTTGAGCGACTTACTATTGCAGAAATTAAACAAATGCCTGCAGTATTAGGGGAGGCTGATGTAATACGAGTTTTGACAACATTACCAGGGGTAAAAACAGTAGGTGAAGCTAGTACTGGATTTAATGTTAGAGGAGGTGCAGCTGATCAGAACTTGATTTTATACAATGATGCAACAATTTATAATCCTTCGCATTTCTTTGGTATGTTCTCTGCATTTAACCCAGATGTGATTAAAGATATCCAATTATATAAATCTGGATTAGATGCTAAATACGGAGGTAGATTATCATCTGTATTAGATATCTCAACAAAAGAGGGAAATAAAAAGGAATTGAGCGGCTCTGCCGGTTTGGGTTTGATTACATCTAGATTTCATTTAGAGGGACCTATTGG
>JAEZLX010000108.1 GCA_023415035.1 Pseudomonadota bacterium
CGCAAGGCGGCTGCGCTGCTGGAGGGTCAGCGTGACGCCTACGCCACCTGGATCATTCGCGAGACCGGCGGCATCCAGCCCAAGGCCATGTTCGAGATCGAATCGGTGCTGCACCTGCTGCACGAAGCCGCCGCCATGCTCACCCAGCCCAAGGGTCTGGTGTTGCCGAGCATCGATGGCGTGACCAGCCTGGCGCGCCGCGTGCCGCACGGCGTGGTGGGCGTGATCTCGCCCTTCAACTTCCCCTTCCTGCTGACCAGCCGCGCCACGCTGCCCGCGCTGGCCTGCGGCAACGCCGTGGTGCTCAAACCCGATCCGCGCACGCCGGTCAGCGGCGGTGTGCTGCTGGCACGCCTGCTGGAAACGGCCGGCCTGCCTTCCGGCGTGCTGCACATGCTCCCGGGCGAAGCTGAAGCCGGTGAAGCCCTGGTGACCGACCCCGATGTCGCCATGATCTCTTTCACCGGCTCCACCGCCGTGGGCCGGCGCGTGGGCGAACTGGCCGGCAAGCACCTGAAGAAGGTCGCGCTGGAACTGGGCGGCAAGAACGCGCTGATCGTGCTCGAAGACGCCGACCTCGACCTGGCCGTGTGCGGCGCCGCCTGGGCGTCCTACCTGCACCAGGGCCAGATCTGCATGAGCGCCGGCCGCCACCTGGTGCACGAGTCGCTGCTGGAAGCCTATTCGCAGCGCCTGGCGGAAAAGGCCAAGGCGCTGCCGGTGGGCAACCCGCACACCGATCCCGTGGCCCTCGGTCCGCTGATCACCGACAAGCAGGCCGAGCGCGTGCAGCGCCTGGTGGACGAGTCCGTGCGCATGGGTGCCGTAGTGCTGGCCGGCGGCAAGGCCAACGGCCGCTTCTTCCCGGCCACCGTGCTGACTGGCGTGACACCCAAGATGCCGATCTTCCAGGAAGAGATCTTCGGCCCGGTCATCTCCATCACCAGCTTCAAGGACGAAGCCGAAGCCATTGCCCTGGCCAACGACACGGAGTACGGACTGTCCGCCGGCATCTACACCGGCAATGCCGGCCGCGGCATGGCGCTGGCCGAGCAGCTGAACGTGGGTCTGGTGCACATCAACGACCAGACCGTGAACGACGACGGCACGATGCCCATGGGCGGTCGCGGTGCGTCGGGCAACGGCTCACGCCATGGCGGTCCCGCCAACTGGGACGAATTCACCCAATGGCAGTGGACGACGGTGCGCAATACCGCCCCCACCTACCCGCTCTGATTCCATCCACAAACACACAGGAGACATCGACATGAGCATCCGTTTCACCCTGCGCCGCACCGCCCGTCGCACCCTGCTGGCCGCGGGTGCAGCCCTCGCCCTGCTGGGCGGCGCCACCGCGCCCACCCACGCCCAGGACAAGTCCGTGATCCGCATCCTGGTCGGCTTCCCGGCCGGTGCGGGCACCGACGTGCTGGCCCGTATTTATGGCGAGGCGCTGACCGAGTCGCTGGGCGCCACCGTCGTGGTGGAGAACAAGCCCGGCGCGGGCGGCCTGATCTCCAACCAGCTGCTCAAGGCCTCCACGGCCGACAGCAACACGCTGCTGTTCGCGATCGATCACCAGATCGTAATGTTGCCCATCATCACCAAGAACCCCGGCTTCGAGCTCAAGAAGGACATGAAGCCGATCGCGCGCATCACCAATATCTACACCTGTCTGGCCGTGCCGTCGAGCTCGCCTGCCAAGACCGTGGCCGAGTACGTGGAACTGGTGAAGAAGGACTCTTCGCAGGGCAGCTACGGCGTGCCGGCACCCGGTTCCCAGGCGCAGTTTGTCGGTTACGTGATGGGCCAGCACTTCGGCGCCTCGATGGTGCCGGTGCCCTACCGTGGTGCCGCACCCGCCATCGCCGACCTGATCGGTGCGCAGGTGCCGTCGGTGATCGTGCCGTGTGACGCGCTGGTCGAGCACCGCAAGACCGGCAAAGCCCGCGTGCTGGCCGTGGCCGCCGACACCCGCAACCCCTTCATGCCCGACGTGCCCACCTTCACCGAACTCGGCCTGAAGATGCCCGCCGACGGCTTCCTAGGCGTTTACGCCTCGGCCAACTTCAACCCCGCTCTGTACAAGCGCATCGAAGAAGCCACGCGACGCATGTTCGACAACCCCGCGGTGATGAAGAAGATCGCGTCCACGAACATGGAAGCGTCCTACGCCGATGCCGCAACGCTCGAGGCCTATGTGGACAGAAGCCAGGCCTTCTGGGCCGAGCAGGTGCGCAAGACCAACTTCCAGCTTCAGTGACCCCTCGTCGAGGACAACACAACATGAGCATCAAAGACCGCAAGATCGTCAAGGTGGAATGCCTGCCGGTGTCCACCCCCCTGAAGAAGCCGGTGATCATGCCCAACACCCGCATCACGTCCATCGACAGCGTGGTGCTCAAGATCACGGCCGATGACGGCACCGTGGGCATCGCCGACTCCGGGGACACCTCGTCGTGGTACCGCGGCGAGCTGCAGGAGAGCATCATCGCGATGATCTGCAACGTCATCGCGCCGCGCATCCTGCTGGGCGAGAACCCGTGCCACATCGAGAAGATCGTCGCCAAGATGGATCTGCTTGTGCGCGACAACAACCAGGCCAAGGCCACGGTCGACTTCGCGCTGCACGACCTCAAGGGCAAGCTGCTGGGCGTTCCGGTGTACGAACTGCTGGGCGGTCGCACTGTCGAAGGAGCCCGTCAGGGCTGGGTGCTGTCGGCGGGCAAGCCTGACGACGTCGCCGCCGAAGCCAAGAAGGCCAAGGACATCGGCTTCGCGCTGTTCAAGATGAAGATCGGCTACGGCACGATCCAGGACGACATCGACATGGTGCACGCCGTGCGCGAGGCGGTCGGCCCGGATGCCTACCTGACCATCGACGCCAACGGTTTCTGGAGCTACGAAAAGGCCCTGCACATCATCCGAAAGATCGACTCCGCGGGGCTGGACCTGATCGAGCAGCCGCTGCCACACTGGGACATCGAGGGCATGGCCCGCCTGCGCGCGGCCGTGCGCACACCCATCTACGCCGACGAGTCGGCGCAAGAGCTGCACAACATCAAGGAAATCATCGACCGCCGCGCCGCCGACGGCCTGTTCATCAAGCTGCAAAAGGCCGGTGGCCTGGTCAAGGCCCAGCGCTGGCTGACCATGGCACGCCTGGCCGGCCTGCCGGTGCACTGCGGCTGCATGATCGGCTCGGGTCTGGAGCACAGCCCCGCCGCACACCTGTGGGTGGCCAATGAATGGGCCACGCAGGGCCTGAACGAATCCATCGGCCCGCTGATGATCCACGGCACCATGGAGAGCAAGAACATCGAGCCCGGCACCGACATCTCGCTCAACATCCCTCGCTTCGAGGGCGGCATGTGCTACCCGAACGAAGGTCCGGGCCTGGGCATTGAGCTCAATGACGACTTCCTGGTGCGCAACCGGACCGCGGGCCGCGAACCCCGCGTGGTGGCCCTGTGACGCAGCGCCAGGGGCCGCTCGGCCACATCACGGTGGTCGAGTTCGCCGGCCTGGGGCCGGCACCCTTCGCCGGCATGATGCTGGCCGACCAGGGTGCGCGCGTCATCCGCATCGACCGCCCGGTCAGGCCGGGCGCCAAGGGCGGCATGGCCGCACTGACCGCGCGCCGCAGCGATGTCCTCGCACGCGGCCGCGAATCCATCACGCTGGATCTCAAGAGCCCCGAAGGGCGCGACACGGCGCTGCGCCTGATCGAGCGCGCCGATGTCCTGCTTGAAGGCTTCAGGCCCGGCGTCATGGAATCGCTCGGTCTCGGACCGGATGTCTGCCTCGCGCGTCAGCCCCGCCTCGTCTACGGCCGTGTCACCGGCTGGGGACAAGACGGACCGCTCGCGCAGGCGCCCGGGCACGACATCAACTACGTGGCCCTGACCGGCGCGCTGCATTCGTGCGCGCGTCCGGGCCAGCCACCCACCATCACGCCCGGCCTGATTGGCGACTTTGGTGGCGGCGGCATGCTGCTGGCTTTCGGTGTGCTGGCCGCCGTCTCGCACGCGCAGCAGACCGGCCGCGGCCAGGTGGTGGATGCGGCGATCTGCGACGGTGCCGCGCTGCTGTCGTCGCTGGTCTACGGCTGGCGCTCGGCCGGCCTGTGGAATGCCGAAGCCGGCACCAACAATGGTGATGGCGGCGCGCACTTCTACGACGTGTACCGCTGTGCCGACGGCCGCTACATCTCGGTTGGCGCGATGGAGCCACAGTTCTATGCCGCGCTGCGCGAGCGCTGTGGCCTCGCCGATCCGGCCTTCGATGCCCAGTGGGACGCGCGCCAGTGGCCCGCCCTCAAGCAGAAACTCGCCGAGGTGTTCCTGCAAAAGACGCGCGACCAGTGGTGCTCCCTGCTCGAAGGCAGCGATGCCTGCTTTGCGCCGGTGCTGAGCCTGGACGAAGCCCCGGAGCATCCGCACAACCGCGCGCGCGGCACGTTTGCGCAGGTCGATGGCATCACCCAGCCGGCACCCGCGCCACGCTTCAGCGCAACGCCCGCCGCCCCGTGCCGCCCCGTGGGCGAGGCCGGCGCTGAAACCGAGTCCATCCTGCGCGAGCTAGGTCTTCCGGTGGACACCGCAGCGCCCTGAACGGCACCGGGCTGGCGTAGGATGACGCCATGAGTCATCCCCAGCCAGCCCACGCCGATTTCATCATCATCGGCCCCCGCAATGCCCGCCCCACCCACGC
>JAEZLX010000168.1 GCA_023415035.1 Pseudomonadota bacterium
GGATATGGTTTCTGGCACCTGATTTCCGAAGCACCAGACCCGCGCAACCGCAATGAGGACGACCGCATTCCGGATCTGCGCCGTTGTGAGAGGGTGCGCTGGGTGGCGTGGTGCATCCGGGAAGCCAACGCTGGCTCACCCGACTTCTCATGGTGGGAGAATGAGCGCGGGAGAGAAACCCACGTCGTCATCTGGGCGGAAAAACACGACTTTGCCGTGGTGCTTGCCAAGCGCCAGACCGCGCAGGGGCCGAGGTTCTATCTGCTGAAGACGGCCTACTGCCTGCGGGCACACACGATCAGGAAGTTCAGAAAGGAGCGGGATGCATGGCAGGCAGCCCAGAAAGACTGAAGCCCCGGCACATTGCTGTGTAAGGGCTTCGGATACTCCTTCTACACGTGGCAGATGAGCTGGCAAGCAGTTTACCCCCTTCGGGGGAGCAAGTCAATTGGGAGGGGGATGGTGGGGTTCCTATCTGAAGCAGCGTTGGGGCGAGCGCTGCTGGATCAGCTGCGCGCGCTTGGTTATCGCATCGAGCGCGAGGACGACATCGGCTCCGACGGCCACCGGCCGGAGCGCGAAAGCCACGACGAGGCCTTCTTGAAGGAGCGTATGTTGTGAAACCGGCAATCAAATCGTCATTTACGAAGGCGGCGACGTTCGTGTCGAGGTGCGGCTGGATGGCGAGTCGGTATGGCTCACGCAGGAACAAATGGGGCAGTTGTTTGGCCGCGAGCGCTCGGTCATTACCAAGCACATCCGCAACGTGTTTGCAGATGGCGAGCTGGACGAGGAAAGCAATGTGCAAAATTTGCACATTGCCGGCTCAGACAAGCCGGTGAAGTTCTACAACCTGGATGTCATCATCTCGGTTGGCTACCGGGTCAAGTCCCTTCAAGGTACCCGCTTCCGCCAGTGGGCCACCCGGGTGCTGCGCGAGCACTTGACCCGAGGCTTCACCTTGAAGCGCGAGCATTTCGGAGAAAACGCAGTCATGATGAGCAATTTCGACCAAGAGGAGCTCACGGTTTGAGGCCCCTTAAACGTTGGCTGCCCTTCGCCGATCAGCTGGAGCTGCTGCAAGCACGCGGGCTGCATGTGGATGATCGTGCGGCGGCGCAGGATTATTTGGAGCGGTTGGGTTACTACCGCTTGAGCGGTTACTGGTATCCGCTGCGGCGCATCGACATGGCTGCATCGCAGGCGCAGGGTAAGGCAGTACGGCTGGATGAGTTTGTGCCAGGTAGCCGCTTTGAGGATGTGGTGCGGCTGTACGTTTTCGACAAGAAGCTCCGGTTAATGGCGCTGGACGCGCTGGAGCGCATCGAGATGTCTGTACGCGTGGATGTGGCCTACCTGCTCGGAGAAAGGGATCCACGCGCGCATGAAAATCCGGATTGCCTGCACGGCAACTTCACGAAGAAGCCAATTTCCAAAGGTCCGGACAAAGGCAAGACACCGCATCAGGTCTGGCTGGAAAAATACCGGTCCCTGTTGCATCGTGCCCGCAAGGAGCCGTTTGTTGCCCACCACATGCAGCATTACGGTGCATTGCCGATCTGGGTCGCGATAGAAGTCTGGGATTTCGGGCTTCTTTCGAAACTGTTTGCGGGGATGAAGTATGACGACCAGCAATCGATTGCGCGGATGTATGGCGCTCCCGACGGCAAGGCATTTGCCCAGTGGCTGCGCAGCCTGAACTTCATTCGCAACGTCTCGGCCCACCATAGCCGGTTGTGGAACGTCAACGTACTGGAACTTTCCCCCGTTCCGGCCGATTGGCCCGTGGAATTGCGCAACGAGAGGCCTTTTTTCTATTTCTGCCTGATGCAGCGGCTGTTGCAGGTGATCTGCCCGAACTCCAGCTGGGGGCTGCGCCTGGTAAGGCTGTTGAGGACGGAATTTCCGGGGGCATTTTCGCTGACGGAATTCGGCGTGTTCCCTGGCTGGGAGGACTGGCCGTTGTGGGAGAACTGTGGGCACAAATGAGAACCGACGCGTACACCAAGGTGCAGAGGCGCCGGTCATATTTATCACTATTGTAGGTTGCCGGGCGACCGAGGTCAAGCGGGCGGTACGTGACCAGTGGCAGGCAGCGGGTAACGATCCAAGGAGCAATACCTCATGGCCTTTCTCTCCGAGGCAGAACTTGAACAATCCTTGCTTGAGCAGCTACGGGGGCTGGGATACAGCATCGAACGCGAGGAAGACATCGGCCCTGACGGCCACCGGCCCGAGCGCGAGAGCCACGACGAGGTGGTGCTGCGCAGGCGGTTCGAGGACGCCGTTGCCCGCCTGAACCCCGGGGTGCCGCCAGAGGCGCGGCAGGATGCGATCCGCAGGGTCACGCAGTCCGAGCTGCCCGCATTGCTTGAGGAGAACCGCCGCCTCCACAGGCTGATGACAGAGGGCGTGGACGTCGAGTACTACGCACAGGATGGCACGCTGACGGCGGGCAAGGTGGCGCTGATCGACTTCGCGCACCCGGAGAGCAACGACTGGCTGGCGGTGAGCCAGTTCGTGGTGATCAACGGCCAGCACAACCGACGACCGGATGTGGTGGTGTTCGTCAACGGCCTGCCGCTGGCGGTGATCGAACTGAAGGCACCGGGCAGCGAGAGCGCGACGCTGGTGGGTGCCTTCAACCAGCTGCAAACCTACAAGCAGCAGATTCCGCAACTGTTCCACACCAACGCGCTGTTGGTCACGTCTGACGGCATTGCGGCGCGGTTGGGGTCGCTGTCGGCCAACCTGAAGCGCTTCATGCCGTGGCGCACCACGGACGGCACGGAAGTGGCGCCCAAGGGCGCGCCGGAACTGCACACCCTGATCGAAGGCGTGATTGAGCGTCAGCGCCTGCTGGACTTGCTGCGCGATTTCACGGTGTTTGGTGAAACCGGCTCGGGGCTGGTAAAGATCATCGCCGGCTACCACCAGTTCCACGCGGTAAAGCACGCGGTGGCGTCCACGGTGCGCGCCGCGTCGCCCGTGCAGGGCGTGGCGGAAGATCCGGCCCGGTACGGTCTGCCAAGCGTCAGGGCGCAAAGCCCCGGCGACCGGCGCGCGGGCGTGATCTGGCACACGCAGGGCTCCGGCAAGAGCCTGCTGATGGCCTTCTACGCGGGGCAACTGGTCAGGCACCCGGCGCTGGAGAACCCGACGCTGGTGGTGCTGACCGACCGTAACGACCTGGACGACCAGCTCTTCGCCACCTTTTCGATGTGCCGCGATCTGATCCGGCAAACACCGGTGCAGGCTGAAAGCCGCGAGGATTTGCAGAGGCTGCTGAACCGGGCATCGGGCGGGGTGATTTTCACGACCTTGCAGAAGTTCGGCGAGGTGACCGAGCCGCTGACAGCGCGCCGCAACGTGGTGGTGATTGCCGACGAGGCGCACCGCAGCCAGTACGGCTTCAGGGCCAGGGTGGACGCGAAGACGGGCGACATTTCCTATGGCTTTGCCAAGTACATGCGCGATGCCTTGCCGAACGCTTCCTTCATCGGCTTCACCGGCACGCCTATCGAGGCGGACGACGTCAACACGCCGGCGGTGTTCGGCAACTACATCGACATCTACGACATCAGCCGCGCGGTGGAAGACGGCGCCACGGTGCCGATCTACTACGAATCGCGTCTGGCGCGCATCGAGCTGAGCGAGGACGAAAAGCCGAAGATCGACGTCGAGGTGGAGGACATCCTGGAAGACGAGGAGGAGCCGGCCCGCGAGCGTACCAAGCAGAAGTGGGCCACGGTGGAGTCGCTGGTGGGCGCCAACAAGCGCCTGCGCCTGGTCGCCGCCGACATCGTCCAGCACTTTGAAAACCGTGTGGCCGCGCTGGACGGCAAGGCCATGGTGGTGTGCATGAGCCGGCGCATCTGCGTGGCGCTCTACAACGAAATCATCAGGCTGCGCCCGGACTGGCACAGCCCGGACGACAACGGCGGCGTGGTCAAGATCGTGATGACCGGCGCGGCCAGCGACCCGCAGGAATGGCAGCCGCACATCGGCAACAAGGCCCGGCGCGACCTGCTGGCCAAACGCGCGCGCGACCCGAAGGATCCGCTCAAGCTGGTGATCGTGCGCGACATGTGGCTGACCGGCTTTGACGCGCCCTGCATGCACACCATGTACGTGGACAAGCCGATGCGCGGCCACGGCCTGATGCAGGCCATCGCGCGGGTGAACCGGGTGTTCCGTGACAAGCCTGCCGGGTTGATCGTGGATTACATCGGCATCGCGCAGAACCTGAAGTCGGCGCTGGCGCAGTACTCGCCGAAGGACCGCGAAAACACCGGCATCGACGAGGCCGAGGCCATCGCGGTGATGCTGGAGAAGTACGAGGTCGTGCGCGACATGTTCCACGGCTTCGACTACCGCACGGCGCTGGACGGCACGCCCCAGGAACGTCTTGCGATGATGGCAGGCGCCATCGAATGGATCCTTGACTTGCAGCTGCAGCTGGCCGGAAAGGAAAGCACCAAGGAGGGCAGGAAGAACGCGCACCGGCGTTACCAGGACGCCGTGCTGGCCTTGTCCAAGGCGTATGCCCTGGCGTCTGCCTCGGACGAGGCGCGCGCCATCCGCGAGGAGGTCGGTTTCTTCCAGGCCATTCGTGCCGCGCTGGTCAAGAGCAGCACCGGCTCGGGTGTGGCTCAGCAGGAACGTGAGCTGGCCATTCAGCAGATCGTCAGCCGCGCGGTGGTGTCCACCGAGATCGTGGACATTCTTGCCGCTGCGGGCATCACGAGCCCGGACATTTCCATCCTCTCGGACGAATTCCTCGCCGAAGTGCAGCAGGTGGAAAAGAAGAACCTGGCGCTGGAAGCCCTGCGCAAGCTCATCAACGACGGCATCCGCTCGCGCAGCAAGGCCAACGTGGTGCAGACCAAGGCCTTCTCAGAGCGGCTGGAAGACGCGGTGGCCCGCTACCACGCCAACGCCATCACCACGGCCGAGGTGCTGCAGGAGCTGATCCAGCTGGCCAAGGATATCCGCGCGGCACGCCAGCGTGGCGAGGAATCCGGTCTGTCGGAGGAGGAGGTCGCCTTCTACGACGCGCTCGCCGAGAACGACAGCGCGGTGCAGGTGATGGGTGACGACCAGCTCAAGGTGATCGCCCACGAGCTGCTGACCAGCCTGCGCGAGAACGTGACGGTGGACTGGGCGCACCGCGATTCGGCCCGTGCCCGGATGCGGGTGCTGGTGAAACGCATCCTGCGCAAATACGGTTATCCGCCTGATATGCAGGACGCGGCGGTGCAAACGGTGCTGCAACAGGCCGAAGCCTTGTCGTCCAGGTGGGTCGCGGCTTGAAACGCAACAGGCCGCCTGCCGGCGGCCTGTCTGACCTATGCGCCCAAAGCGGGCGAAAAGAAGAATAAGGTGACGAGCCTTGACCCCGGCACTGGCTCCACAGTTAGGGCTGCTTGGTTCCCCACCTGACCCGGTTGGCCGCTTCACCATGCGGGAAGGCCCGTCACCGCCGATTGTAGGCGATTGTGGGACCCCGTGCAGGCAGGGGCCCGATCGGGGGCGCCAGCGGCTTAGAATCGGCGGCATATGTCCTACGTTGTCCTGGCCCGCAAGTACCGACCGCGCACGTTCGCCGAAATGGTGGGGCAGGAACACGTCGTGCAGGCGCTGTCCAACGCGCTGGGCTCGCAACGCCTGCACCATGCCTACCTGTTCACTGGCACGCGTGGCGTGGGCAAGACCACCGTTTCCCGCATCCTGGCCAAGTCGCTCAACTGTCTGGGCGCCGACGGACAGGGCGGCATCACGGCCGAGCCCTGTGGGGTCTGCCAGGCCTGCCGCGACATCGATGCGGGCCGCTTTGTCGATTACACCGAGCTCGATGCCGCTTCCAACCGTGGGGTGGACGAGGTGCAGGCCCTGCTGGAGCAGGCCGTGTACAAGCCGGTGCAGGGGCGCTTCAAGGTCTTCATGATCGACGAAGTGCACATGCTCACGAACACGGCGTTCAACGCCATGCTCAAGACGCTGGAGGAGCCGCCGGAGTACCTCAAGTTCGTGCTGGCCACGACCGACCCGCAGAAGGTGCCGGTCACCGTGCTCAGCCGCTGCCTGCAGTTCAACCTGCGGCCCATGGCGCCCGAGACGGTGTTCGAGCACCTAACCCGCGTGCTGCAGTCGGAGGGCGTGCCTGCCGACGGCCAGGCGCTGCGCCTGCTGGCGCGGGCCGCACGTGGTTCGATGCGCGATGCGCTGAGCCTGACCGACCAGGCCATTGCCTTCGGCGGCGGCCAGCTGCAGGAGGCCACGGTGCGCCAGATGCTGGGCGCGGTGGACCGGGGCTACGTGCTGCGCCTGATCGATGCGCTGGCGCGAAGCGATGGCGCCGCCGTGGTGGACACGGTGGACGAGATGCGCCTCAATGGCCTGAACGCGGCCTCGCTGCTTGAAGAAATGACCGGCGTGCTGCAGCGCATGGCCGTGCTGCAGGCCGTGCCCGCGCGCGCCGCTCAGGTCGAAGCGTCCACCGACCCGGACGAGGCCGAGATTGCTCGCCTTGCACAGCTGCAACCGGCAGACGAGACGCAGCTGCTTTACAGCCTGTGCCTGCATGGCCGGGCCGAGCTGGGGCTGGCACCGGACGAGTACGCCGCGCTGACCATGGTGCTGCTGCGTCTGCTGGCGTTCAAGCCATCCGGACCGGCAACGGCAGGCGCCCCTGCCACGGCGGAAAAAAAAACTCCGCTGAATCCTCCGCCGACGCGTGAAACCGCACCGGCACCTGTGCCCGCACCGGCGCCGGTAGCCGCCGCACCCGTTGCGCCCCCGCCAGCGCCGGCTCCGTCGCCTCCGTCGCGGCCCGAGCCCAGGATTGAGCCCGTTTCCGCGCCGGTGAGCCCACCGACCGCCGAGGCGCGACCGGTACAGCCAACACCCGCTGCCGATCGCCTGCCACCGCCCGACATGCCCGAGATCGAGGAGTACGACGACGGGCCGCCCTGGGTGGAGGAGGACATGGGCACCCCGTCGCCCGCACCGGCACAGCCGCGTGTGGTGGCGATTCCCGTGCGCGATCCCGGCCCGCCTTCCGAACGCGTGGAGCAGCGCCGCTCCGACGTGGGCGCGGGACCGGATCCATCACACCTGGTGCCGACGCCCGAGGGCGATTTCTGGCATGACACGGTGATGAGGCTGGTCGAGGCCGAGGCCATCACCGCGCTGGTGCGCGAACTGGGCCTGCAATCGCAGCTCGTGGCGCGCAGCGAAGGCCAGTGGACCTTGCGCATCGAGCGTGGATCCCTGGCACAGGGCTCCACCTGCAACCGCCTGGCCGCTGCCCTGGCCACGCTGGGGCACGAGGGCGTGAAGATCACGGCCGAAGTGGTGGCGCCGGGGCAGGTCACCGACTCACCCGCCCTGCGGCTGGCCGCCGAGGCGCAGCGGCGACAGCGCGAGGCCGAGAGCCTCATTCTCGAAGACCCCTTCGTGCAGCAGATGATGCGCGACTTTGGCGGCAAAATCGTCCCGGGCTCGCTTAGGGCGGATGCCACCTGAGCCGGCGCCAGCCGGATCGCTGCGGCAGCGCCATCGGTTATCGTCAACGAATCACACACTCGAACAAGGAAGATCATGTTCAACAAAGGACAACTCGCCGGCCTGATGAAGCAGGCCCAGGCCATGCAGGACAACCTCAAGAAGGCCCAGGACGAACTGGCCAACATCGAGGTGACGGGCGAATCCGGCGCCGGCCTAGTCAAGGTGACCATGACCTGCAAGCACGATGTCCGGCGCGTCACCATCGACCCGAGCCTGCTTGCCGACGACAAGGACATGCTGGAAGACCTGGTGGCTGCCGCCTTCAACGCCGCCGTGCGCAAGGCCGAGGAAACCACGCAGGAAAAACTGGGCAAGATCACCGCCGGCATGCCGGGTCTGCCCGGCGGCATGAAGTTCCCGTTCTGAGCTCGGCTGCTGCTGCGGTCTGACACTTCATGGCGGAAAACCATTCGCTTGAACTGCTCGTGCAGGCACTGCGCTGCCTGCCTGGCGTGGGTGTCAAGTCGGCCCAGCGCATGGCCTTCCACCTGCTGCAGCACGACCGCGAGGGCGCGCTGCGTCTGTCGCGCGCGCTTGCGCACGCGGCCGACAACGTGCGCCACTGCTCGCTGTGCAACACCTTCACCGAAGACGAGATCTGTGCCACCTGTGCCGATCCGCGCCGTGACCAGGGGCTGCTGTGCGTGGTCGAGACGCCGGCCGACCAAGCCGCGCTGGAGCGCACCGGGGCCTACAAGGGCCTGTACTTCGTGCTCATGGGACGGCTCAGCCCGCTGGATGGCGTCGGGCCGCGCGAGATCGGCCTGCAGCGCCTCTTTGAGCGGCTCGACACGGCCGATTCTCCCGTGCGCGAGGTGATCCTGGCCACCAACTTCACCGCCGAAGGCGAAACCACGGCGCATGTCATTTCGCAGGCGCTCAAGCACCGGGGCATCCAGGTCACGCGGCTTTCGCGGGGCGTGCCCGTGGGCAGTGAGCTGGAGTACGTGGACCTGGGCACGATTGCTCATGCGCTGGTGGACCGCCGTTGAGCAGGCTCCACCGCTCTGTGGTTTTCAAATTTTTACATCTGGCTTGAGGGAGCCCATCATGAAGCTCGCTGGACTGACTGTGGCCTATTGGTCGATGATCACGGCGGCGATATTGCCCTACGCATGCGCGGTGGTCGCCAAGCGGGGCGGCTCCGCCGGGGCGCGTGGGCAAGGCGCATTCGACAACCACCAGCCCCGGGCCTGGCTGGCCCGGCAGACCGGATGGCGCGCCCGCGCCAACGCCGCGCAGGCCAACAGCTTCGAGGCTTTGCCGCTGTTCATGGCGGCCGTGATCGTGGCCCACCAGCTCGGTGCCAACCAGGTGCGGCTGGACCTGATGGCCTTTCTGTTTGTCGTGCTCAGGATGGTCTACATCCTGATGTATCTGGCCGATCTGGCCACGGCGCGAAGCGCGGTCTGGGCGCTGGCATTCCTTGTCAACCTGGCGATCTTCTTCGTCTAGCAGCTTCGCGTCGGTGTAAACCCGCTCGGGATTGGCACTGATGCCGGTACCGGGGGGTCCGCCTATTCTTCATTTGAGCCTGCCGCTTGAAGCAGGGCACGTGGAGGATTTTGGGCATGTGGAACCGCCGCCGGTGGGGCGCCATCTGTGCGTCCGGCCTTCTCAGCAGCGTGTGTCCGGGTGTGTCGGCACGGAACAGCAGCCTGCCCGTCGTGACACCGCCGGCTGGCGCTCCGCGGGTGGTGCTGGCGGTCCACGACAAGGCTTCGTTCTGCATGCTGCCGCTGACGGTGGCCGAGCGCCTGGGCTATTTCGCCACCGAAGGGCTTGATGTCGTGGTGCGCGAGTACCCTGATGCGAAAGGATGCCTGCAGGCGGTGGCCGGCGGTGCGGCCCATGTGACCAGCATCGCCTACGGAACCGTGGTGGCGCTGCGCGCGCGCGGCGTGCTCCCCCTGATGTCTTTCGTGCAGCAGGGGCGGGCCTCGCAACTGGTGATGGGCGTGGCCGACCCGAGTGCGTCGCTGCTGACGCGCGGCGCACGCATCGGTGTGGCCAGTACCAACACCGACGCGTATCGGCTGGCGCGCCTGGTATTGCAGCGCGCCGGTCTCAGGGAAGGGGATGTGCGCTTCGTGCCTCTGCACCGGCATTTCCAGGCCGTGGCGGCGCTCCGCGTGGGGCAGGTGGATGCCATCTGCTACAGCGACCCGACGATCACGCTGCTGGAACAGGAAGGAGCCATCAAGGTGGTGGCAGACACCCGGACGGTGCGCGGCAATGCCGAGGTGTTCGGCGGGCCGCTACCGGCCGCTTGCCTGGCGGCGACGGGCACCTTTCTCGAAAGCCGGCCCGGTGATGCGCAGGCACTGGCGTTTGCGATGGTTCGCGCGCTCAAGTGGCTGCAGACGGCGGGGCCGTCGGACATCATCCGCGCCGTGCCGGAGGCCTATTTCCTCGGTGACCGGGCGCTGTACCTGGCGGCGTTCACCCGCGTGCGCGAGGCCTGGACGCCGGACGGCCTGATGCCCGCGAACGGTCCGGCCACGTTGCTGAAAATGGTGCAGGGCCTGGGCGAGCTGCCCGAAGCGCGTGGCCTGGACATGGCCCAGACCTACACGAACCAGTTCGTTCAGAAAGCCAAGGCGCGATTCAGGGCTTGAGGGGCCAGGTCACTTCTTGCGGGCCACGCTCGTTTTCGCGCCGGATTTTTTTGCCGTGCTCTTGGCCGGCTTCCTGGCGGTGGAACGGGCCTTGGACGAAGCGGATTTCTTGCCTGCGCCGGCACGGGCGGACGAGGTGGCACGGGCGGGCTGCGAGAGCACGAGCTTCTGGCCGATGCGGACGTTCGATTTGGTCGTCAGGCCGTTCCACTTCGCCAGGTTGGCCGTGCTCACGCCGTGCCGCTGGGCAATGGTCGAGAGGGTGTCGCCTTTGCGCACGGTCACGTGGCGCGGGTTGGCCGGCGCGTCGGGCTGGAGGCGTAGCTGCCCGTTGTCGGCCACGTGCTCGGGCACGTCGCGGTCGTAGGCGCCGGTGCGCGGCACCAGCAGGCTGGAGCCCGCGCGCACCTGCATGCGTGGCGGGATGTTGTTCACCCGGCGCAATTCCATCTCGCTCATGCCCACGCGGCTGGCCGCCTCGGCGGCGCTCATGGTCCTGGGCACGACCCAGGCGGTCCAGCTGGCCAGCGGCCCCTGGTGGTCCTTGAGGCGGGATTCGAACAATGCGGCGTTGTCCCAGGGCAGCAGCACGTTGGGCGTGCCGGCGGCCATCACCACGGGTTGCTTGATGGAGGGGTTGAGAGCGCGGAAGTCCTTTTCGTCAACGTCGGCCAGGCGCGCGATCAGGGCGACGTCGATGTCGCGCGTGATGGTGATGGTGTCGAAGAACGGGTGGTTACCGATGTCGGGCAGCGCCAGGCCGAAGGCCTCGGGGTTGGCGACGATGTTCTTGACCGCCTGCAGCTTGGGCACGTAGTAGCGCGTCTCCTGCGGCATGTTCAGGTCGAGGTAGCCGGTGCCCAGACCCTGGTTCTGGTTGCGCGTGATGGCGCGCCCCACATTGCCCTGGCCCCAGTTGTAGGCGGCCAGCGCAAGGTGCCAGTCACCGAAGCGGCTGTACAGCTGCTCCAGATAGTCGAGCGCGGCGCGGGTCGAGGCGAGCACGTCGCGCCGGTCGTCGCGGAACATGTTCTGCTTCAGGTCGAACGACTGTCCGGTGGCGGGCATGAACTGCCACATGCCGGCGGCACGTGCGCTGGAAACGGCGTGCGGGTTGAACGCGCTTTCGATGAAGGGCAGCAGGGCCAGCTCCATCGGCAGCTCGCGACGTTCGATCTCCTCGACGATGTGAAACAGGTACATCTGCGAGCGCGACATCATGCGCTGGATGTAGTCGGGCCGGCTGGCGTACCACTGCTCGCGGTCGCGCACGAGCTCGGTGTCAAGGTCGGGCATCGCAAAGCGCCGGCGGATGCGCTCCCAGATGTCCTTGGGTGCGGTCAGCGAGGCGATCTGCTGGTACTTGAGTTCACCGGCCTCCACCGCGCTCAGCGGGCCCTGGGGGACAAAGGGTGTGTGGCTGGTCGTCGCGCCGGTGGTGGTGCCGGGCGTTGCATCGGGCCGGGTGGACGAGTTCTGGCTGGCGCAACCGGCGAGCAGGCCTGCGGCGAGCAGCGGCAGCTGCCAGCACCAGCGGCGAAGGCGACCCGACCAGGAGGTGGGGGCAGTTGTCATCGGAACGTGTTTTTCCATTCCCGCAGCGCCGCGAAAACGGGCACCACGGATGCGTCTTCTGGCAGGCCTGCGTGCGCCCGGACCGAACTGGCCACGCCGGGCTCGCGCGCCCTCAGAAACGGGTTGATCTGGCGCTCGACCTCGACGGTCGAGGGCAGGGTGGGGCATCCCGCCTTGCGCCGCGTCTGGCATTGCCCTTCGTAGTCTGCCAACGCCTGGTTGCCAGGTTCCACATGACGGGCGAACTTCAGGTTCGACAAGGTGTATTCGTGGGCAGGGCAGACCTTCGTGTCGCCCGGCAGCGCCGCCAGCCGGTCCAGGGAGTCGAGCATCTGAGCCGGTGTGCCTTCGAACAGGCGCCCGCAACCACCGGAGAACAGCGTGTCGCCGCAGAACAGCAGCGGATGGCCCAGGAGGTCCGTGCGGTCGTCGCAGAAGTAGGCCACATGCCCCGCGGTGTGGCCGGGCACGTCGATGACGCGGAAGGCCAGGCCCAGCGCCTGCACGGTGTCTCCCTCGACCACGGCCTGCACCTTCACGGGCAGGGTTTCGCGGGCAGGGCCGATGCAGCGGACGTCGGGGTGGCCGGCCAGCAGTTCGGCCACGCCACCGACGTGGTCGTTGTGGTGGTGCGTGATGAGGATGGTGTCCAGCTTCAGCGAGCGCGCCGTCAGGTAGGCACGCACGGGAGCGGCATCGCCGGGATCGACCACCAGCGCGCGCTGACCATCGTCGAGGACCCAGATGTAGTTGTCGGAGAAAGCCTCGACGGGATGCAGAGTCATGGGCGGTTCGGCAACAGGGCGTGTAGAGTATGCAGGTTCGGGCGGGGCGGCCAGCAGACCTACCTGTTCATTGGACGGCCGGCCTGCGCAGGGCTTCACCCATGAATCCATCGATTATAGGTTTGCACCATTGGTTCCGCACCCCACCCGGACGTTACCTTCTCGACTGGGAAGCGGCGCGTTTCGATGCCGCGGTGGAGGACTGTTTCGGCTATCACGCCCTGCAGCTGGGCCTGCCGCAACTGCCCGCGCTGCGCGTGAACCGCATGCCCCACCGGTGGGTGGCACTGCCCGAACCCATGACGGGAGATGAGGAGGGTGTCGTCGCGCCGGATGACGGTGTCGGGAATGTGCCCGCGGCCTGCCTGGTGGCCGATGCCGCCGCGCTTCCGTTCCCGGAGGCCAGTCTTGACCTGGTCGTGCTGCCCCACACGCTGGAACTCAGCGCCGATCCGCACCAGGTGCTGCGCGAGGTGGAGCGCGTGCTGGTGCCCGAGGGCCGGGTCGTGGTCACGGGACTGAATCCGGCGAGCCTGTGGGGCTTTCGGCAGGGGCGCGCCCACCTGACGCGGAGCCTGGGGCTGGGGGGCGAGCTGTACCTGCCGGAGGCAGGCGAGTTCATCGGTCCCTGGCGGCTGCGCGACTGGATGCGCCTGCTCGGACTTGAAGTAGAGTCGGAGCAATACGGCTGCTACTGCCCGGCGGTGCGCAGCGAGAAGTGGCTCGCCCGCACCGCCTGGATGGACAGGCTCGGGCCGCGCTGGTGGCCGATTTTCGGCTCCGTGTATTTTTTTGTGGCGGTCAAGCGCGTGCGCGGCATGCACCTGCTCGGCCCGGCGTGGCGACCGCGCCCAGCCTCCGCCGCCAGCCCGGTGCCCGTGGTGCGCCGGCAGTGAACCGATTTCTCAGGAGTGGATGTTTTGGATCAAGTGGTGATGTACACCGATGGCGCCTGCAAGGGCAACCCGGGACCGGGAGGCTGGGGGGTGCTGCTGCGCTCCGGTCCGCACGAAAAGGAGCTCTTTGGTGGCGAGCGGGTGACGACCAACAACCGCATGGAGCTGATGGCCGTCATCCAGGGGCTGTCCGCGCTCAAGCGCCCCTGCAAGGTCCAGCTCTACCTGGACAGCCAGTATGTGCGCAAGGGCATCACCGAGTGGATCCACGGCTGGAAAAAAAAGGGCTGGGTGACCGCCTCGAAGGAGCCGGTCAAAAACGCCGACCTGTGGCGCCAGCTCGATGAGCTGGTTCACGACGGCGTGCACCACATCGAGTGGCACTGGGTCAAGGGCCACAATGGCGACCCGGGCAACGAGCGCGCCGACGCGCTGGCCAACAAGGGTGTGCCGGGCTAACCCGACTCAGATCGCGCCGTCGAACATCATGACCTCGACCGTCTCTCCGGCGGCGAGGTCGCCCTGGTCGTGCGGCAGCACGATCAGCCCGTTGGCTTCGACCATTGAGCGCAGCACGCCCGAGCCCTGGTGGCCGGTGGCGCGGACGGTGAGCTGTCCGCCGGCCTCGCGCGTGACAATGCCGCGCTGGAACTCGGTGCGGCCAGGCTTCTTGCGCAACGGCTCGGCGCAGCGAGCCTGCAGCCGCACGGGAGGAGCCGGTTGCGCGCCCATCATGGCCAGAATTGCCGGGCGCACGAGGGCGAGGAAGGTCACCATGGCGGCGACCGGATTGCCCGGGAGGCCAAACAGAACGGCGCTTTGGGCATCCGGCGAATCGCCGGCGCGGATGCGGCCGGCGGCAAACGGGCTGCCCGGGCGCATGGCGATGCGCCAGAAGGCCACTTCTCCCAGCCTGGCCATCAGCTCGCGGGTGTGGTCGGCGTCGCCCATGCTCACGCCGCCGCTGGTGACGATGGCGTCAGCGTCGCGCGCTGCCTGGCGGAACGCGGCTTCAAGCCGGGCCGGCTCATCGGGCACGATGCCCATGTCCAGCACTTCCACGCCGAGCTTGCGCAGCAGGCCGCACAGGCCGAAGCGGTTGCTGTCGTAGATGGCCCCGGCACGCAGCGGCTCGCCGGGGTTCAGGAGTTCGTCGCCAGTGGACAGGCATGCCACCTTCAGCTGGCG
This sequence comes from Pseudomonadota bacterium, assembly GCA_023415035.1. GTDB lineage: Bacteria > Pseudomonadota > Gammaproteobacteria > Burkholderiales > Burkholderiaceae_C > Hydrogenophaga. Next base: position 14,632 of record JAEZLX010000168.1, read on the forward strand.
GTACACGCGCACCTGCGCCAGGCCCAGGCTGGCCAGCAGGCCCAGGGCCGCCGGACCAAGGCGCTGTCCATGTCGCAGCGCCGGCTGGCCGGCCATCAGGTCCTCGCCTGCGAGGCGCCGGTGGCTTCCGCGTGTGACGGCATCTGCTGGTATTTGAAGGCTGTCGCCATCGGCCGTCACCAGTTCGATGGGCACGACGGTGTCGGCGCCGGTCGGCATGACGGCGCCGGTCATGATGCGCACGCATTCGCCGCTGCCGATGCGGGCATCCCAGGCCTGGCCGGCGAGGGCGCGGCCGGTGATGCGCAGGTCCAGGGGCTGTCCGGCGGCCAGCGCGGAGCCGTCGAAGGCGAAGCCGTCCATGGCCGCGTTGTCGTGCGGCGGCACGCTGATGGGCGAAACCACGTCATCGGCCAGCACGCGGTCCAGAGCGTTGGCGAGGGCCACGGTCTCGGTGCCGGAGACCGGTCGGGCGAGGCTGGCGAGTCGGGCGGCGGCCTGGTCGATGTCCATCCAGGTGGCAGGACGGGGCGCGCCGGCTGGTGTGGCGGAAGGGGCGCTCGAAGTCATTCAGGGATTGTCCAGCATCCGCAGGTCTTCGGGCGTGTTGGCGTTGAAGAAGGCCTGCGGGTCGTCCTGCGGCCGGTCGAAGGGCACGAGTGCGAGGCGGTGGCGGTCGGCCCACGCGCGGGTCTTGCGACCGCCCTCGGCAAGGAATGCGGCCAGATCCCCGCGCAGTGCGGTGCGCATCAGGCAGAAGACGGGTTGGGGGCGCGGCTGCCCGTCGCTATCCGGCGCCAGCGGCATCGCGATGTCGGCGGCGTCGTTGCCGATGGCCTCGGCGAGGCGCTGCGCGAGATCGCTTGGAAAACGCGGGGTGTCGCAGGGCACGGTCAGCAGCCAGGGTGTGGTGCAGTGCGTGAGCCCGGCCAGCAAACCGGCGAGCGGCCCGGGGTGGTCGGGCAGGGTGTCGGGCCAGACCGGGAGACCGAAGGCGGCATAGGCGTCCGGGTGGCGGTTGGCGTTGATGGCGATGGTGCCGATCAGCTCGCCCTGCTGCGCGCGCAGGCGCTCCAGCGTGTGGGCCACGAGGGGTTTGCCGGCCAGTGGCTGCAGCCCCTTGTCCACGCCGCCCATGCGCGAGCCGCGGCCGCCCGCCAGGACAAGGCCGGTGATTTGGCCCGGAAGGATCATGTTCAGCCGCCGATGTAGCTCATCTCGACGCGGCGACCCCGTTCGGTGCCGGCATCGGGCGGCAGGCTGGCGCGCAGCTCGGAATAGCGGTCCGCGCGCTGGTGCCAGATGCCTGCGATGGCCGCGCCGATTTCCTCGTCGCTGGCGTTGCCGCGCACCAGTTCACGCAGGTCGTAGCCGCGCGTGGCGAACAGGCACAGGTACAGACGCCCTTCGGTGGACAGGCGGGCACGGTTGCAGTCGCGGCAGAACGCCTGCGTCACGCTGCTGATGAAGCCGACCTCGCCGCTGCCGTCGGCATAGGCCCAGCGTTCGGCGGTCTCGCCGGGGGCGGCGGCTTCCAGCGGCACCAGCGGCATCTCGCGGTGGATCATCTGCACCACCTCGGCGCTAGGCAGCACCTCGTCCATGCGCCAGCCGTTGGTGGCACCCACGTCCATGTACTCGATGAAGCGCAGCACGATGCCGCTGCCGCGGAAATGGCGCGCCATCGGCAGGATCTCGTGCTCGTTGGTGCCGCGCTTGACCACCATGTTCACCTTGACCGGACCCAGGCCCGCCTCGCGCGCGGCGTCGATGCCGCGCAGCACGTCGGCAACCGGAAAGTCCATGTCGTTCATGCGGCGGAAGACCTCGTCGTCCAGCGCGTCCAGACTCACGGTCACGCGCTGCAGGCCGGCGGCCTTGAGCGCGGCAGCCTTGCGCGCCAGCAGCGAGCCGTTGGTGGTCAGTGTCAGGTCCAGCGGATCGCCCTCGGGCGTGCGCAGCTGTGCCAGCTGCTCGATGAGCGACTCGATGTTCTTGCGCAGCAGGGGCTCGCCGCCGGTGAGGCGGATCTTGCGCACGCCGTTGGCGACGAACACGCGCGCCAGCCGGGCGACTTCCTCGAAGCGCAGCAGCTCGCTGTAGCGCAGGTAGGGGTAGTCCTTGTCGAACACCTCCTTGGGCATGCAGTAGCTGCAGCGGAAGTTGCACCGGTCGGTGACGCTGATGCGCAGGTCGCGCAGGGACCGGCCGAGCGCATCACCCAGCCGTCCGGTGGCCGGCTCGATCCGCTCGGGAATGTGCGCGGGCCATGGCGCCGCCAGAGGCGGCGAGCGCTGGTCGATGAGGGGGATCACGCGTTCGGGCATACCCCGATTCTCGCTCAGACGCAGCGTGCGCCGTCGACCTCCAGACAAACCCCCGAAATGAATGCGGCCTCGTCGCTGGCCAGGTACAGCACGGCGTTGGCCACGTCCAGCGCGGTCGAGAAGCGCCCCAGCGGGATGGTGCTGCGGAACTTGTCCAGACGCTCCTCGGTCAGCTCGCCGCCCGCGAACGAGGCGCCCAGGCCGGTGAAGGGATTCATGACCGGGTTGATGCAGTTGACGCGGATGTTGTCCGGACCCAGCTCGGCCGCGAGCGACCTGCTGGTGGTGATGACTGCGCCCTTGGAGCCGTTGTACCAGGTCAGGCCGGGGCGAGGGCGCACGCCGGCGGTGGAGGCGATGTTGATGAAGCTGCCACCACCGTTGCGGCGGAACTCGGGCACCGCGTGGATGGTGGAGAGGTAGATGCTCTTGACGTTGACCGCGTAGCAACGATCGAACTCTTCCTCGGGCACGTCCAGCGCCGGCTGGTTGCGGTGCGTCCAGCCAGCGTTGTTCACGAACACGTCGAGCTTGCCGTGGCGCGCCACGGCGGCGTCGACCAGGGCCTTCACGTCCGCCGACTGCGTCACGTCGGCCGCGACGAAGCTGGCCTGACCGCCGGCCCCCGTGATCTCGCCGACCACGCGTTCGCCGCCTGCGACGTTGACATCGTTGACGATGACGGCGGCGCCTTCCTCGGCCAGCCGCTTGGCGATGCCTTCGCCGATGCCGCTGCCGGCGCCGGTGACGATGATGGACTTGTCTTTCAGACGCATGCGGGTGTCTCCTTGTCGTTGTGTGTCAGCCATGGCGGAACGCGACGGTCTTGAGGGTGGTGAAGCCCAGCAGGGCCTCGAAGCCTTTTTCGCGGCCGTAGCCGCTGGATCTGACGCCGCCGAAGGGCAGCTCCACGCCGCCGCCGGCACCGTAGTTGTTCACGAAGACCTGGCCGGCTTTCACACGGCGGGCCATGCGGAACTGGCGTGCGCCGTCACGCGTCCAAACGCCGGCCACGAGGCCGAAGGACGTGCTGTTGGCCAGCTCCGCGGCGTGGTCTTCGTCTTCGAACGGCATGGCCGTCAGCACCGGGCCGAACACCTCTTCCTGTGCGAGCCGGTGTCCCGGGGGAACATCGCGCAGCAGCACGGGCGCCGCGTAGTAGCCACCTGACGCCGCTTCGTCCATGACGCGGCCTTCGGCCACCGTGGCGATGCCATCGTCTCGTGCTTGGTCGAGAAATCCGCGCACGCGCTCGAGCTGCGTCTGCCGGATCAGCGGCCCGAGGTCCGGATCCAGGGTGGGCGGACCGGCGCGCAGCTGCCGGAAGGCCTCGCCCAGCCGTGCCAGCAGCGGCTCGTACAGGCTGCGCTGCACCAGCAGGCGGGAACCGGCGCTGCAGGTCTGGCCGCTGTTTTGCACGATGGCGCTGACGAGAAAGGGCAGGGCTGCATCGATGTCTGCGTCCTCGAACACGACCTGCGGGCCCTTGCCGCCCAGCTCCAGCGTGCACGGGCAGTGGCGTTCGGCCGCGGCCTGCTGGATCAGGGTACCCACGCGCGGGCTGCCGGTGAAGCTGATGTGGTCTATGCCGGGGTGGCGCGCGAGCGCGTCACCGACTTCGTGGCCGTAGCCGGTGACGATGTTGATGGCGCCCGGCGGGAAGCCCGCTTCGGCGGCCAGCTCGGCCACGCGGATCAGTGACAGGCAGGCGTCTTCCGAGGGCTTGACCACGCAGACGTTGCCCGCCGCAAGCGCGCCGCCGACGCTGCGGCCGAAGATCTGCATGGGGTAGTTCCACGGGATCACGTGGCCGGTGACGCCGTGCGGCTCGCGCCAGGTGAGTACGCTGTAGCCGTCGAGGTAGGGGATGGTGTCGCCGTGCAGCTTGTCGGCCGCGCCGGCATAGAACTCGAAGTAGCGCACCAGCGCCAGCGCGTCGGCCTTGGCCTGCTTCGTGGGCTTGCCGCAGTCGCGCTGCTCGATCGCAGCCAGTTCGTCGGCATGCTCGGCCACCTTGCGGCTCAGCGCCATGAGGAGGCGACCGCGTTCGGCCGCGCCCAGGCGGCTCCACGTGGTGCCGAGGCAGCGATGCGCGGCCTGGACCGCCTGGTCAACGTCGGCGGCGTTGCTGCGCTCGATGCTGTCATAGGGCTGGCCGTCGGCCGGGTCGATCACCGGCAGCGTCTGGCCGGAGGCCGAGCGAACGGCCTGGTTGTCGATGAAGTTCAGGGGCATGAAGGACGACTCCTTACTGGGGGCCGATCACCGGCGCCGGGCCGATGGGGGCCACGGCAGGTGCCTTGTTGAACACAGCGTCGCGCGTGGCGAGCGAGACTTGCGGGAAGTACGTGATGATGGCCAGGCACCCCATGATCACGAGCACAAAGGGCACCAGGTGCTTGACGATCTGGTCGAGCGAGATCTTCGCCACCGTGCAGGCGGCGAAAAGGTTGACGCCGAAAGGCGGCGTGATCATGCCCATCGCCAGGTTGACGACCATGATGATCCCGAAGTGCACCGGGTCGATGCCGAAGAACACCGCCACCGGCACCAGGATCGGCGCCAGCACGATGATGGCGGCAGAGGTCTCGATGAACATGCCGATCACGAACAGCGCCGCGTTGACGCCGAGCAGGAACCATGCGGGCGACTGCAGCACCTCCTTGAGCCACAGGCCGATGGCATCGGGGATGCCGGCGCGCGTGATCAGGAACGCGAACAGGCCCGCGTTGGCGATGATGAACATGATCACCGCGCTGGAAATGACCGACTTGCGCAGCACCGGCAGCAGGTCCTTCAGGCTGAGCTCGCGGTGGATCGCCAGACCCACCAGCAGCGCGTAGAACACGGCCACGACCGAGGCCTCGGTGGGGGTGAAGATGCCGCCGTAGATGCCTCCGAGGATGATCACGGGCATGAGCAGCGCCCAGGCCGCGTTGCCGGCGGCGCGGATCACGGGCAGACGGCCTTCGCCATCGTTCTTGCCCCATCCTTTCCAGCGGCAGTACAGGTGCACGAACAGCATCAGCATGCCGCCGATCAGGATGCCCGGGCCGACGCCGGCGATGAACAGTTCTCCGATCGAGACCTCGGCGGAGACACCGAACAGGATCATCGGGATGGAGGGGGGGATCACCACGCCCAGCTCGGCCGAGGTGGCCTGCAGCGAGGCGGCATACGTGCTGGGGTAGCCGTGCTTGACGAGGGCCGGTACCAGAATCGCGCCGATGGCGAAGGTGGTGGCGACCGATGAGCCCGAGACGGCGGCGAAGATCATGCAGGTGAGCACGCAGGTCATGGGCAGACCGCCCTGCACGCCGCCCACGATGGATTTGGCAAAGTCCACCAGACGGCGCGAGATGCCGCCGGTTTCCATCAGGTTGCCCGCCAGGATGAAGAAGGGAATGGCCGCCAGCGGAAACTTGTCGATGGCGGTGAACATCTCCTTGGGGACCAGGATCAGCCGGTCGCTGTCGAACAGCGCCAGGCCCAGAATCGCCGATCCGCCGATGGCGATGGCGATGGAGATGCTGAAGGCAAAGCCCAGCAGCATCGTGATGAGAAGCGTCAATGGCATGGTGGGACCTTGTTCGGCTCAGGAGGCGTTGGCCAGTTCTTCGTTCTTGGGGTCCAGGTGGTGCGCGATCACGGCCACCATGGCCAGCAGGGCGCCAGTGGGCAGGGCGCCATAGGCCCATGCCATGGACAGGTCCATGCTGGCAAAGGTCTGGAATCGCACGCGCCAGGCCAGGTCGATGCCGAACCACAGCACGGTGGCCAGGAATGCCAGGTTCACGCCGGTGATGATCGAGCGCACGGTGGTCCGCCAGGCGCCGCGCGAGAGGCGCAGCATCAGGTCAACCGACACCATGGCGCCGATGCGCAGGGCGGCCACGACGCCCAGCATCACCATCCAGATCAGCAGGCGGCGCATGGACTCCTCGGTCCAGGTCGACGGCTGCGAGAACACGAATCGGCTGGCCACCTGCCACAGGCCCAGGCAGGAGATGACGGCCAGCAGCAGGCAGGCCACGTTCAGGCACAGGCCCGTCAGCACGCGGTCAAGGCGCAGGAAGAAACGTTTCATGCGAAGAGGCCGGGCCCGCACGGGCCCGGCAGGAGGGGGGTTACTTCACGGCCTGGATGGCGGCGATCTTGTCGGCACCGAATTCCTTGGCATACTGCTGGTAGGCGGGGGCGACGGCCTTGCGGAAGCTCTCGCCGTTGACCTGGCGGACCACCTGCATGCCCTCACGCTCGAGCTGGGCGATGCCGTTGTCCTCGTCCTCGTTGACCTTTTTGCGCTGGGCGGCGGCTGCCTTCTTGCCCGCTTCCAGGAAGACCTGCTTGTCGGCGGCCGACAGCTTGTTCCACACCGCCGGAGAGAGGATCAGCGCTGCGGGCGAGTACACGTGGCCGGTCAGCGACAGGTGCTTCTGGACCTGCGAGAACTTGGATGACAGGATCACCGGGATCGGGTTTTCCTGGCCATCCACGGTGCCCTGCTGCAGCGCGGTGAACAGCTCGGGGAAGGGCATGGGCGTGGGCAGGATGCCAAAGGTCTTGTAGCCGTCCATGTGCACCTTGTTCTCCATCGTGCGCATCTTCAGGCCGCTGGCGTCGGTGGCCTGCACGATGGCCCGCTTCGAGTTGGTCATGTGGCGGAAGCCGTTCTCGGTCCAGGCCAGGTTGATCAGTCCCTTGGCCTCCATCTTCTTGCGCAGGTCCTCGCCGATGGGGCCGTCCATGACCTTGCGGGCATGGTCGTAGTCGCGGAACAGGAAGGGGATGTCGACGATCTTGACCTCGGGCACGAAGTTGCCCAGCGGGCCGGTGGAGGTGTTCACCAGGTCCTGCGTGCCCAGCTGCACGGCCTCGATCTGCTCGCGCTCGCCGCCCAGCGCCGAGTTGGGGAAGTGCTGGCACTTGTAGCGGCCTTGCGTGCCCTTTTCGATCTCCTCGCAGAACACCGTGGAGCCCACGCCGTAGTGCGAGGTGGGCGACGTTGCGTAGCCGATCTTCAGGACGGTCTGGGCCTGAGCGCCGGCGGCAGCGAGCAGGGCGGCCATGGCCAGGGGCTTGATCCAGGTTTTCATGCGCTTGTCTCCTTGGGTGGTTGGGAAGGGAAAGTCTCAGCCGGGCGCACCCGGCCGCCGTCGGTCCACGGCCAGCTTGACCGCGTCCGGATGGTCGTCGATGTACTGCAGCAGTACGGCATGGAAATCGGGGTCGGCGCGCAGGCCGAGGCTGGCCGCGCGGCGGCTTTCGAAGCGTGCCGGCCAGCCCGCCACGATGCGGGTGATCGCAGGGTCGGGTTCGTGCGTGATGAGCGCGGTGGCAGCCTCGCCCGCGACGGCCTGCAGCGCCGCGATCATGTCGCCCACGCTCACGCTCAGCGCAGGCAGGTTGATGGCCGTGCGTCCGCCCAGGGCTTCGCGTGGCACCCCGGCCACGGCGAGGATGCCCGCGATCGTGTTGGCCGGCGAGGACAGTGCCACGCGCGTATCCAGCGGTACCGGGCAGTTGCTGGCCAGGCCTGCCAGCGGCTCGCGCACCAGGCCGGAGAGGAAACCCGAAGCGGCACCGTTGGGTCGGCCGGGACGGACCGACACTGTCATCAGGCGCGCGGCGCGGCCATCAATGAAGCCCTTGCGGGTGTAGTCCGCCACCAGCTGCTCGCACATGAACTTGTGGATGCCGTAGCTCGATTGCGGCGTGGGCAGGGTGTCGTCGCGTATCACCTCGGGCAGCGGAAGGCCTGTGTCGCTGCCGAACACGGCGACTGAGCTGGCGAAGAAGAACAGGGGCGGCGGGTGGCCGGCATCTGTCTGCGCACGGCAGGCATCGAGCAGGGCGCGGGTGGCGTCCAGGTTCGCATGCAGGCCCAGGCCGAAGTCGGCCTCGCATTCGGCCGAGACGGCCGCCGCCAGGTGGAACACCGCGTCCCAGCGCTGCTGCACGAACAGCGTGGGGATGATGTCGATCAGGTCACCGGTGGTGCTGGCCACGCGCAGCTCGGATGCCAGTTCGCCGCGTGGCGGTTGCAGGTCTGCCAGCATGAGCTGCTGGATGGGCTGGCTGCGGAACTGCCCGCTCGCGAGCAGGTTTGCAGCCAGCCTACTGCCCAGGAAGCCGGCGCCGCCGGTGATCAGGATGTTCATGCCAGTGCTTCCCGTTTTTCTTCGCGCCAGCGCCGCAGCCAGTCCTGGCCGGCGCTGGTGCCCGCGCGCGGGCGGTACTCGCAGCCGACGAAGCCCTCATAGCCGAGCGCGTCGAGCCGCCGGAACAGGTGCGGATAGTTCACCTC
>JAEZLX010000223.1 GCA_023415035.1 Pseudomonadota bacterium
GAAACGGCCCGGCACACCACCGAAGAGGAGCACGAAACAGGCAAACATGATGGACACAGTGTAGCAAAGGCCGGCGGGCACAACCCCGCGACCACTGCATACAAAAGGTTACATGGGTTTTTCCTGATCCGGATCGCGGGTAGGCGTGCAAACATCCGCGGACGTTGGATTTGCGAACGATCGTTCTTTTTTGCCATGAAGCCCTCAGACCTTCCCTCGTCGATCCGCCATCTGTCAGTCGCCCTGCTCGCAGCCGCGCTGATGCCGGTGGGCGCAGCTGCCACCATCGATGTGGGGGGCGTGAAGCTGGAGGACACGATCCAGGTGCAGGGCACCCCTCTCGTGCTCAACGGCGCGGGCGTCCGCTACAAGGCCGTGTTCAAGGTGTACACGGCCGGGCTGTATCTGGAGAAAAAGGCCGGCAGCACCGAGGAGGTGCTCAAGCAGCCGGGCCGCAAGCGCATGGTCATCACCATGCTGCGCGACATCGACTCGGGTGAGCTGGGCAAGCTCTTCTCGCGGGGCATGGAGGACAACATGGAGCGCGCGGCCTTCTCCAAGCTGATTCCGGGCGTGATGCGCATGAGCGACGTCTTCACCCGCCACAAGTGGCTGCGCGAGGGCGAAACCTTCGTGCTCGACTGGGTGCCCGGCACGGGGACTGTGCTCACCGTCAAGGGCGAAATCGAGGGCGAGCCGTTCAAGGAACCGGAGTTCTTCGACGCGCTGCTGCGCATCTGGCTCGGCCCCAAGCCTGCCGACAGGCTCCTGAAGGATGCCCTGCTGGGCAACACGACGCGCTGAACCGATCGTCCGTACCCCCAGGCATGCCGACTGTCTCTGACCGGGGGGAATCACCTATGATCGGGTGACGGACTCCTGTTCGAATACCCGCTCTGCTGTCTAACTCATAGCATGCCCATGCGTCGACGTCATCTGATCCAGGCGGCTCTCGCCACCTCCGCCCTCCCCCTTTCCGCCATTGCCCAGGACAGCGGTGACATCGTCGTCGCCCACATCGGGCCGTTCACCGTGCTGCCCGCGAAGGACACGGTTTGGCTGCACGAGGGCTTTGTCGCCGCCTTCGACGAAGTCAACGCGCGCGGCGGCATCAACGGCCGCAAGGTGCGGATGCTCAAGTTCGACGATGCCTACTCGTATGAGGGTTTCAAGGCCCGCCTGGCGGAGGCAATGTCCAGCAAGCCGGTGGTACTGCTCTCGCCGCTGGGGTCGGCCACACTCAAGGAAGTGCTGGACACCAAGCTGCTGGACCAGTACGACGTGACCCTGATCAACGCCGTGCCCGGCGCCGCCGTGTTGCGCAATCCCGGCCATCCCCGCCTGTTCCACATCCGTGCCGGCGACGACGAGCAGATCGTCAAGATCGTCTCGCACGCCCGCTCGCTGAACATCCAGTCGATGGGCGTGCTGTACCAGAACATCCCCATCGGCTCCTCGGGCTTCGCGTCCGCACAGGACGCGGCCAAGGGCACCTCGCTGGAGGTCATCGGCGTGGAGTCGAAGATCGACGATGCCGACCTGGCCAAGGGCGCGCAGGAGATCGCCAAGCGCAACCCGCACGCGGCGCTGGTCGTGGGCAACCCCAAGTTCATGGGGCAGGCCATCGCGGCCCTACGGGCGGCCGGCGTCTCGCAGCAGATCTTCGCGCTGTCCTACCTGCCCTCGGACGTGCTGTTCAAGGTGGCCGGCAAGGGCGCGCGCGGGGTGGGCATTGCCCAGACCTTCCCCAACCCGCAAGGCGTAACGCAACCGCTACACCGTGCCTTCCGTGCCGCCATGCAGAAGTCCCACCCGGACCTCAAGGGCGAGTACACGACCTTCAACATGGAAGGCTACATCACGGCGCGCGTGTTCATCGAGGCGGCGCGCCGCGCCAGGAGCATCACGCCGGCGGGCATCGCCGAGGCGCTGCAGCGCGCGGGCGAGATCGACCTGGGCGGCTTCCGGGTCAACTTCTCCAAGAGCAACGAAGGCAGCAAGTGGGTTGACATCGGCGTGGTGACCGCCGATGGCAAGCTCCGTTACTGAAGCCGCAGTTCGTCCAGCCGGTCCAGCCAGGCATCGGCGTCCACGGCCCGCACAGGCTGGCCGTGGTTGTAGCCGTAGGTGACCAGCGCCACCGGGCAGCCGGCAGCCCGTGCCGCGCGGGCATCGTTCTCCGAATCGCCGACCATCAGCGTGCGCGCCGCTGCGCTGACCAGCGCCTCGCAGGTCTTGAGCAGGGGCATCGGGTCGGGCTTCTTGCGCTCAAAGCTGTCGCCGCCAAAGACCTGGGCAAAGTAGCCATCCAGCCCCTTGGCCCTGAGCAGGTCCCGGGCGAAGGCCAGCGGCTTGTTGGTCAGGCAGGCCAGCGGCAGGCCGCGCGCGCGCAGGGCATCGAGCCCCTCGCGGACGCCAGGAAAAACCTCGGCACAGCTGCCGTTGATGTCGAGGTAATGTAACTGGTACGACGCCCAGGCACGCTCATAGAGCTTGGCCACGGCTTCGGCGCCCGCCTGCGCGGCCAGCACCTGGCGGATCAGGTGCTCTGAGCCCTTGCCCACCGTCCGTTCGATGAAGGCGCGTTCCACAGCGGGCAGACCCAGGTCCGCCAGCATGCGGTTGAGGGCGACCTCGAAGTCGCCCAGGGTATCGACAAGGGTACCGTCGAGGTCGATCATGGCCGAATCGACGGAAAAATAGGATTTCTGCAAGATCGCCTCCGGCGGGGCCGGCCGTCCGCAAACGCTGGCCGGCGCGGTAAACACGGGAACAGGCCGGCACCGGCACGCCAGCAGCGCACCGTATCATCGGCCCCATCGTTCGATGGATGGGAGATTTTGACCTATGCAGACGATGGACCATTGCGACGTTCTCGTCGTGGGTGGCGGGCCGGCAGGCGCCACCATCGCGACACTGCTGGCCCGCCAGGGCCGTCATGTCGTGATGCTGGAGAAGGACCACCACCCGCGCTTTCACATCGGCGAGTCGCTCCTGCCCGGCAATGTGCCGCTGTTCGAGCGTCTGGGGGTGCGCGATGCGGTCGAGCGCATCGGCATGCCCAAGTACGGCATCGAGTTCGTGCCCACCGACCTGCCCTATTGCAGCTACGTCGACTTTGCCGAAGGGTGGGACCCAAGCAAGGACATGACCTGGCAGGTGCGCCGCTCCGAGCTGGATGAGCTGCTGTTCCGCCATGCTGCGAAGGAAGGGACGGTGACGATGGAAGGCGCACAGGTCAGGCAGATCGATTTCGATGACAGCGGCGCTACCGTGCGGGCCATGCTGGATGACGGCGGCACGCGCCAGTGGCGCGCGCGCTTCGTGGTGGACGCCAGTGGCCGGGACACCTTTCTGGCCACCCGGCTGGGTGCCAAGCAGCGCAACCGGCGCCACAACAGCACCGCGCTGTTCGGCCACTTCCGCAACGCACGGCGCCTGCCCGGCCGGCGCGAGGGCAACATCAGCATCTGCTGGTTCGAGCACGGCTGGTTCTGGTTCATCCCGCTGGCCGACGGCACCACCAGCGTGGGCGCGGTGTGCTGGCCCTACTACCTGAAGGCGCGCGACAAGCCGCTCAAGGCTTACTTCTTCGACACGCTGGCCCTGTGCCCCGAGCTCTACGACCGGCTCAAGGACGCGGAACTGGTGGACGACCAGGTGCATGCGACGGGCAACTTCTCGTATGCCAGCACGCACGCCACGGGTGATCGCTACCTGATGATCGGCGACGCCTACACCTTCATCGACCCGATGTTCTCCTCGGGCGTGTATCTGGCGATGCAGGCGGCATTCGACGGGGCGGAGCTGGTGGCGACGGCGCTGGACCGGCCGACCGACTACCCCGCGGCGCGGCGTGCCTTCGAAAGGCAGATGCGCGCCGGACCCAGCGACTACTCGTGGTTCATCTACCGGTCCACGAACCCGACGATCCGCGACATGTTCATGCACCCCAAGGACACGTTCGGGGCCAAGCGTGGCCTGATGTCGCTGCTGGCGGCGGACCTGCAGCACGGACCGGCCTTCCGGCGATCGCTGTTCATGTTCAAGGTGCTGTACTACCTGGTCTCGGTGGCGCATCCGGCGCGCAGCTTCAAGGGCTGGACGCGGCGCTGGCGCAACATCCGCGACCACGGCCCGCTGCGCGGCGAGACCATCATGCGCTAGGGGCAGAACCGGGCCGCGCCGGCGGCCCGTTGCGTCACTGCAGCGCCTGGCGCATCTGGTCGATGACCGCCTTGTAGTCGGGTTTGCCGAAGATGGCGCTGCCCGCGACGAACGTGTCGGCACCGGCATCGGCCACGCGGCGGATGTTGTCGGCCTTGATGCCGCCGTCCACCTCCAGCCGGATGTCCTTGCCGCAGGCGTCGATGCGCTGGCGGGCCTGCTCGACCTTGCGCAGCGCGGAGTCGATGAAGCTCTGGCCGCCGAAGCCGGGGTTCACGCTCATGATGAGGATCAGGTCGATGTCCTCGATCACCCAGTCGAGCACGTCCAGCGGCTGTGCCGGATTGAAGGTCAGGCCCGCCTTGCAGCCGCGCGCCTTGATGGCCTGGATGCTGCGGTGCACGTGGGCGCTGGCGTCGGGGTGGAAGCTCACCAGGTCGGCGCCGGCGTCGATGAAGGCACCCGCCAGGGCATCGACGGGCTGGATCATCAGGTGCACGTCGATGGGCACCGGCGTGCCGTCGGCCTTCTTCGCATGCGGCTTGAGCGCCTGGCAGACCATGGGGCCGAAGGTCAGGTTGGGCACGTAGTGGTTGTCCATCACGTCGAAGTGGATCCAGTCGGCGCCGGCGGCGATGACGTTGCGCACTTCCTCGCCCAGGCGGGCGAAGTCGGCGGACAGGATGGACGGGGCGATGCGGTAGTTTCTGGCCATGGCGGACATGCGTGGGGAGTCGGGGCGATCCGTGCATTTTCGCAGGGTGCAGGCCGGCGTGCCCGCCCGGGAGGTGAATGGCCGGCATGACGGCGTTAACATTTGCCCCATGCCCAAATACCAGTTCCTTTGCGAGGCCGAGCCGCAGTACCTGAGCGAACAGTCGTCGCCCGAGGACGGCGTGTACGCTTTTGCGTACACGATCACGATCACCAACACGGGTGACGTGGCCGCCCAGCTGATCTCGCGGCACTGGATCATCGAGAACGCCCGCGGCCACCGAGAGGAAGTCAAGGGGCTGGGCGTGGTGGGCAAGCAGCCGCTGCTGCGTCCGGGCGAATCCTTCCAGTACACCAGCGGCACCCATCTGGACACGCCCACCGGCACCATGACCGGCAGCTACTACTGTGTGGCCGAGGACGGCGAACGCTTCGAGGCACCGGTGCCGGAGTTCATGCTGCTGGCCGACGACATCGGCCCCGTGCCCGGCGGACCGCGCGTGCTGCACTGACTGACGCGAACAAGGCATGCCCATGAACCTGACACAACTGCTGGTCGTGCTCGACCCGGAGGCACCGCTGGCGCAACGCCACGTCTGGCTGATCGACCTGCTCGACTGGGTGCGCGGCGACCAGCGAGACCCACAGGCCAGCGTCACCCGCATGCGCGAATTCATCGACGCCATCGAGGCCGACCCGGCGCTGCATGCGCGCTGGCGGCAATGGTGGTCGCACTTCGTGCAGGCGGTGGACCTGACGCCGCTGCTCGCGGACTACGGCTTTGCGCCGCGCACCGCCTTCCTGAGCGAGCTGATGCACCGGGTGCGGCGCAAGATGCTGCCGGCCACACCCGAGACCGAAGACCTGGCGGAACTGTTCGTCCTGCTGCTGCCCTCGCCGTACGACGTGCGCTGGCTGCAGGCGCTGGACACCGGCACGCTGCAGCGCCTGCGCGACGTGCTGCTCTCGCCCGCCTCCGCCGGCGAAACGCAACCCGACACCACCAGCGAGATGTGGACATCGACGCTGCTGGACGCGCTGACCTTCTGCACCGGGCAGATCAGCGCGATCGGCTTTGCGCACGAGATCCGCACACGCATGTCGGACAGCGCACAGTCGCAACGACCTTTCCATGACCTGCCCATGCACATGGCGCAGTTGCGCAATGCGGTGCAGGAGCATGGCCTGGACAGCGGTGCCACGCAGCTGGCTGCCGAGAGCCTGATCCAGCAGCTCGACAGCTGCCGGCAGGCCGCGCAAACGGTGTATCCGCATCTGGACACGCACGGCATCTCGGTGGGCATCGTGTTCCTGCTTCGCCAGCTGCGCGCCCGCATCCTGCGCTGCCGGCAGCTGCTGGACTGCCTGCTGACGGACCGGCCCGAGCGCGCGGCCGCCGCGCTGCTGGCCGATCTGGCCCAGCTCAGCCAGGACAACCGCAGCATCCGTGCACTGATCGCGAACAGCTCCCACCTGACCGCGGCCAAGGTGGCCGAGCGAAACGCCGAAAGCGGCGAACACTACATCACCCGCGATGCGGCCGAGTACCGCCAGATGCTGGGCCGCGCGGCCGGCGGTGGCGCGCTGCTGGGGTTCACCACCTGGATGAAGTTCGGCATCACGGCGATGGCGCTGTCGGCCTTCTGGGAGGGCTTTGCCGCGGGCGCGAACTACGCGCTGTCCTTCGTGCTGATCTACCTGCTGCACTGGACGGTGGCCACCAAGCAGCCGGCCGTGACCGCGCCGGCGATGGTGGCCAAGCTGCGCGACATCCGCTCGCCCGGCGCAGTGCGCCGCTTCGTGGACGAGGTGGCGAACCTGCTGCGCACGCAGATCGCCGCCATCACCGGCAATGTCGGCCTGGTGGTGCCGATGGTGCTGCTCATCAGCACGCTGCTGACGGTACTGCTGGGCCACCCGCTGATCGGCGAGGAGAAAGCCCGCCACGTGCTGCACGACACCAGTCTGCTCGGACCCACACCACTCTTCGCGGCAGTCACTGGGGTGCTGCTGTTCTCCTCCAGCATCATCGCCGGCTGGGTCGAGAACTGGTTTGTCTTTCACAAACTCGACTCGGCGCTGACGCACCACCCGCGCTTCACACGCCGGCTCGGCGCTGAGCGCGCCGCCCGCTGGGGGCGCTGGCTGCGCGACAACATCTCCAGCCTGACTGCCAACGTCTCGCTCGGCCTCATGCTCGGGCTGGTGCCGGCCTTTGCCGGCTTCTTCGGCCTTGGCCTGGAGGTGCGCCACGTCACGCTGTCGGCCGGTCAGGTGGCGGCGGCCGCGGCATCGCTGGGAACGCCGGTTCTGAGCGACCCGGCCTTCTGGTGGGCGGTGTCCGGCGTGCTGGTCATCGGCCCGCTGAATCTGGCGGTGAGCTTTTATCTGGCCTTCCGCCTGGCGCTGAAAGCGCAGGCCATCAGCGACGTCAACCGCCAGCGGATCAACGCCGCGATCCGCCTGCGCCTGCGCCGCGCGCCGCTGAGCTTCCTGTTGCCCCCGCGCCCGCAGGACATCGAACCCGAGGACGAGGAGCCGCCGCCGGCGTCGCCGTCCTCGTCTTCCTCCTGAACGACACATGCCGGCCACCACCGCACCGCGAGCCGACGGCGAATTCGGCCTGATCCGGCGCCATTTCACGCGCCCCGGACATGCCCTGCCCCCACAGGCCGTGCTCGGCGTGGGCGACGACTGCGCCCTGCTGCAGCCCACACCGGGTCACCAGATCGCCATCTCCAGCGACATGCTGGTCGAAGGACGCCATTTCTTCCCGGATGCCGATCCGGCCACCCTGGGCCACAAGACGCTGGCGGTCAACCTCAGCGACCTGGCGGCCATGGGTGCACGACCGTTGGGCTTCACCCTCGCGCTGGCGCTGCCGGCCGTGGACAACGCGTGGCTGAACGCCTTCGCGCGGGGGCTGTTCGCGCTGGCTGACCGGCATGGCTGCCCACTGATCGGCGGCGACACCACGCGCGGCCCGCTCAACCTGTGCGTGACCGTGTTCGGCGAAGTGACGCCGGGCAACGCGCTACGGCGCGATGCCGCCCGCGCGGGACACGATGTGTGGCTCAGCGGCCGCACCGGCGAGGCCCGCCTGGCGCTGGCCCTGCGCCGCGGCGAGGACTGGGCCGTGGCCGCCGGCATCGGGCCCGCGGAAGCCGAAGCCTGCTACCGACGCATGGATGCCCCCGAGCCCCGGCTGACGCTCGGGCAGGCACTTGCCGGTGTGGCCCATGCCGGCATCGACGTGAGCGACGGACTGGCCGGCGACATCGGCCATATCCTGGCTGCCAGCGGTGTCGGCGTCGAGTTGCGCGTCGACGCCCTGCCCGTGGCCCCTGCCCTGGCGCGACTGCCCGTACCGCGCCGCCTCGAATGCCTGGCCCACGGCGGCGACGACTACGAACTGGTGTTCTGCGCCCCGCCCGAACAGCGCGAGCGCATCGAGGCCATTGCCGCGCAGTCAGGCACACCGGTCACGCGCATCGGGCGGATGACCGCCGCGCCCGGACTGCGCTGGCTCGACGCGCAAGGCACCGTGCAGACCTTGCCCGGGCACGGCTTCGATCACTTCGCCTGAACAGCTGGCCAGATAATTGCGGCATGACGCCATCCACCGCTGTCCCCGCCGCCCCGGTGCTGCATCCGGACCTGCGCTTTCTCCTGTCCCACCCGGCCCACTTCATCGCCCTGGGCGCCGGCTCCGGCCTGCCGCGCCTGGCGCCCGGCACCGTGGGCACCCTCTGGGCCTGGGCCGCGTTCGTGCTGCTGTACCCCTGGCTCGACGAGATGACCTGGGCCTGGGTGATCGGGCTGGGCACGCTGGTCGGCTGGTGGGCCTGCACCGTCACGGCGCGGCACATGGCCGTGGCCGATTCGGGCCACATCGTGTGGGAC
>JAEZLX010000060.1 GCA_023415035.1 Pseudomonadota bacterium
CGTCCCGGATGAGCGCAAACCGGAACGGCACCAACTGGCCGTGGTCCGGCGCCCGCAGCGCCGCCTCGGTCATCAGGAGCAAAGCATCGTCACCGGGAGCAGGACCTTCGAGGTGCTTGGGCCCGACCGAGCACCGGCCGAGCAACGAACCCAACACAACCTTAGCGTCAGTCATGACGTTCACCCTCCGTGACGAAAGGCGCCCCGGCAAGCAAACTGCAGCGCGGGGCGCACCCGCGGAGCCGGAGTTGCCGGGCCGCCTGGTGCGTTCCCCCTCGAAGCGCCAAAGGTGCGCCACAGGAGGGGGGCGCCGCGCCCGCGGCGCAGAAGGGAGGGAAGGAATACGGCGGAAGAGAATGGGAGTCGAACCCACCCGGCGACGCATGGCGCCACCCACCGGGTTTGAAGCCCGGCCGACCCACCAGGATCGTTTCCCTTCCCTTGAAAAAGGTGCCCATCATACCGTCTCGTGCATGAACAGCTGAGTGTCGGACCGCAGCCGATGTTCGTCCCCAACCCGGCGCAGCAGGCCGATGCGGTCGAAGTGCTCCAGGACCTGGATCGCGCGCTTGCGACCCAGCCCGGTGGCATCACGGAAGCGCGCCGCCAGCACCACACCGTCATGGGAGGCCGCCACCTGGCGGCAGATCGTGGCCAGCTCGGTCATCACGGCGGGTGTGTAGAACAGGTCCCTGACAACCTGGTACAGCTCGCCACGCTGCCCCAGGCGCGAGAGCGTCACGCGCACCAGCGCCTCGGGTTCGCCCGCCACACGCGCCAGATCGCGCACCCAGGCTCCTTCGAAGCGCGCCTCGGCCAGCGCCGGCGCCACCTTCTGGGCAATGCGCTGCTCGGTTTCAGACAGGCGCACCCCATGTTCTGGCAGATGCACAAGCGCCCCCTTGAGCAGCGCCTTGCCCTGAGCGCGCACCCGCGCCAACAAGGCTCGCCACAAAGGTTCGGGTAGGCGGGGCAAGGCCAGGCGGCGCAGTCGCCCCGCATCCGGCCCCAGCTCGTCCGGGTGGCGTTCGTGAAATTCGGCAAGCACCAGCAACACCCGCGCCTCGGCATTCGCCGCCTCGGTCGCCGAAAGCAGCATGTCGGCCTGCGCCTCGGTGGCACGCAGCACGTCCGGTAGATGCTCCACGGACGGCACAACGACCAAGCCCTGAGCTGCCTGCCAGCGCCGCAGATCGATGCCCTGTGGAGAGCTTGACAGCGCATCCGTCAGGCGCTGCAGTGGTTCGTGTGCTTCCAGCGCCCGCAGCATGGCCAGACGGGCATCGGTGCGGCGGTAACGGGTCAGCCCGAACGGATCGAGCACGGTCGCCCCCGCCAGGGTCCGCGACGCCGACGCATCACGCACGATCAGCCGATCACCATGCCAGGCCCCCATGGGGCGCCTCAGCACCAGTTGCACCAGTCCGGCCCCGCCGGGCTCGATGACCTGCGGCTCCAGCACCGCGACCGATGCAAGAACATCCTCGGCACCCAGATGAACATGCACCTGGGCCCCCGAGCGCAGCGCATGCGCTTCACCCGGCCACAATGTCAGTCGCACATCCAGCCGGTCGGTTGCCAGCGCCACCGCCGGATCCGCCAGCCACTGGCCGCGCGTGATCTCTTCACGCTCCACCCCGGCCAGCGCCAGCGCACAGCGCTCGCCGGCCATGGCCTCCGTCACTTCGCGGTTCTGGGCATGCAGGCTGCGCACCCGCACCCGGCGATCGCCCGGCACGCACACCAGCTCATCGCCCACGCGTACACGTCCAGCATGCACTGTGCCCGTCACCACGGTACCAATACCGGACAGCGTGAAGCTGCGGTCCACCGCCAAGCGGAAAGCATCGCCGGCACGCCGGTGTGGCCCCAACCGGGCAGCGGCCTGCCACAGATGCTCGCGCAGGGCATCGATGCCCTGCCCGGTGTGGGCAGACACGCACATCACGTCGGCTCCCGCCAGCATGCTGTCCGCGATCAGCCCACGCACCTGCGCAACCACCTCCGCCACGCGTGCCTCGTCGGCACGGTCACATTTGGTCACCACCACAAGCCCGTGCCGGATGCCCAGCAACGACAGCACGGCCAGGTGCTCGCGCGTCTGCGGCATGACGCCATCATCCGCTGCGACCAACAGCATGGCCATGTCCATGCCGGTGGCACCGGACACCATGGTGTGCACGAGACGCTCATGGCCCGGCACGTCGATGAAGCCGATGCGCTGCCCCTGCGGTCCGTCCATGAAGGCATAGCCGAGCTCGATGCTCACGCCGCGCCGCTTTTCCTCGGGCAAGCGGTCGGTGTCGACGCCTGTCAGAGCGGCCACCAGCGTCGTCTTGCCATGGTCGATATGGCCTGCGGTCCCGATGATCATCGCGTCCTCCGGTGACCGATATCAGGCCAACTCGGCCCGCAGCGCGGACAGCTGATCCGTCAGATCCGCCTCGCGGACCAGGCATCGCAGGTCGAGCAGCAGGCGATCCTCCGATACGCGGCCGATCACCGGTACCGGCAACCGGCGCAAGGCCGTGGCCAGCTCGTCCAGAGCCCGCCCCACCCCCTTGGGCGATACCGGCCCCAGCGCCAGCCCGGCCGAGGGCAGGCGCTCCACCGGCAGGGAACCCGAGCCGATTTGCCCCATCATGTCGGGCACCGTCACCTGGTAGCGCGGTGCCACAGCGGCCGCGACGGCCGGAAGCAGCGCCTGCGCCTGACGTCGCACCGCGTCCTGCGGACGGGTCAGCATGCGCAGCGTGGGCAGATCCGCCGTCAGTCGCTCGGGCCGCAGGTACAGCATCAGCGTCGCCTCCAGCGCCGCCAGCGGCAGCTTGCTCATGCGCAGTGCGCGTTTCATCGGAAACTTGCGGATGCGGCCCACCACCTCACGCGAGCCCACGATCAGGCCGGCCTGCGGACCGCCCAGCAGCTTGTCACCACTGAAGGTGACCACGTCGCAACCGGCTTGCAGCATGTCCTGTGGCATGGGTTCGCGCGGCAGCCCCCAACGCGAAAGTTCCACCAGCGCGCCACTGCCCAGGTCAGTCGCGACCGGCAGGCCTCGTGCATGGGCGATCGTGCACAGGTCCGCCTCACTCACCGCTGCCGTGAAACCCTGGACCGCATAGTTGCTTGTGTGCACCTTCATCAGCAGCGCGGTGCGCTCGTTGATGGCGCGTTCGTAATCGTGCGGATGGGTGCGATTGGTCGTCCCTACCTCGACCATCTGCGCTCCCGCGCTGGCCATCACGTCGGGCATGCGGAAGGCGCCACCGATCTCGACCAGTTCGCCGCGCGAGACAATGACCTCGCGCCCGCGCGCCAGCGCCGCTATGGTCAGCAGCACGGCGGCCGCGTTGTTGTTCACCACCGTCGCCGCCTCCGCCCCCGTCAGGGATGTCAGCAGTTCCTCGACGATCGCATCGCGGTCACCCCGCCCACCACTCTCGAGGTCGTATTCCAGATTGTTCGGCCCGGCCATCATGGCCAGCAGGTGCTGCAAGGCCGAGTCGGCCAGCAAGGCTCGCCCGAGGTTGGTGTGGATGACAGTACCGGTCAGATTGAGCACCGAACGCATGCGCGGCGCCAGCCGCCCCGCCACCCGGCGCTGCACGGCCTGCGCCAGCGCCAGCGGCGCCACCACATCCCGCCTCAGCTCGCCGCGCAGGGCGCACGCGCGCAACTCGTCCACCAGGGTACGGACCTCACGCGCCACGCAGGTGTGGCCATGTTCTTCCACCAGCAGCCGCACCGTCGGATCGCGCAACAGGCGATCCACCGACGGCAGATCCTTGGGGCCGGCCAGCGCCGCGTCCGCGGCACCCAGGCCGCTCTTGGGGGGTTCGTTTTCGTCGATCATGGGCATCGGGTGCCATCGTACCCAAGATCGACACAGGCCAAAGGGCCGCCAGTGTCAGAAAGCCTCTTTTTCCGCCTCGAGATACGCCAGGCTGGTGTACTTGCCGATATTGCTCTCGAAGCCTTCCATCGTCGCCGCCCGGGCGGCCACCCTGGGATCCTTCAGGACCAGCGCCTTGGCTGCCTCCAGCGGCACGCCATCCTGCACCGCCTGCACACAGGCATCCCAGATGCCCCGCAGGAAGGTGCCATAGCTGTCCAGCAGATCCTTGCGCGCATGTCCGTGGCCAGGCACCCACAGCTGCTCGCCCACCGCCTTGCTCAGCGCTTCGTAGTAGCGGAACGTGCCGGGATAGGAGCCATCGTCAATGTTGGCGATGCGGTTGTCCATCGCGATGTCCCCGACATGTGTCACACGGTCCTCCACAACCTCCACGCACAGGTCCGATGCCGTGTGCGCACGGCCGTAGTGGTGCATGCGCAGGGTCACGTCACCCACCTTCAGCACCTGGCCATGCTCCACCGTGCGGTTGGGCGGCACCACCTTCGTTCCCAAGGTGGCGTTGTTCGTCCAGCGCTCCATCAAACTGCGCCACAGGTTCCCCTCCTGACCGGCGATCTGCTCGCGCGTGTGCGGCAGCGCGTAGATGGGCAGCGTGTCACCGAATGCCTCCACAAAGGCATGATTGCCCAGCCAGTGATCACCGTGGTAATGGCTGTTGAACACTGCCACCACCGGTCTGGAGGTGACACTGCGGATCATGCGGATCGCCATCTGCCCGATCTGCAGCGATGCGCCCGAATCCAGCACCACCACACCCGCGGACGTGACCACGAAGACGACATTGGCCATCATCCCCAGGTTGTCCGGATTCGGGAACCCGTCCGGCGAATGGATCATCCAGACCCGTTCCGAAAGCTGGCGCGGCGCGATGTCCGGCTTCGGCGGTCCGGCGATGAAATCCTGCAGCTGGCTTGCAAACACGCGCGCCTCGGGCACCGCCACCACCCCGGCCAGCGCCAGACCGCCTCCGGCCATCCAGCCCAGCCAGCGGCGACGGCCCGGATCAAGACCATCGTTCGCGGCGGGCCGCCTTGCCTGTTTCGTCATCCTGTCCTCCGTGGAAACCTTTTAAATCCGTAAATGATTATTTACGGATATTAACCAGCTTTCGCAGCGATCCCGCCAATCCGCAGGACCGGCTCAGGCCGTGGCGGATGCGGGCAGCCGGCGCGCGATTTCTTCCACGAGCTGCCGTGCCAGCACCAGCTTGGAGGCGCGCGGCAACTCCTTCGTGCCCTGTTCGTCCACCAGCAGCAGGGCGTTGTCGTCCTGGCCAAAGGTGTCCGGGCCAATGTTGCCCACCAGCAGCGGCACCCCCTTGCGCTCGCGCTTGGTCTGCGCGTGGCGCAACAGGTCATGGCTTTCCGCCGCGAAGCCCACGCAGTACAGCTGCCGCGAGCGCGCGCGTGGCATGGCCGCGATGCCGGCCAGGATGTCAGGGTTCTCGACGAACTCCAGTGTCGGCACGCGGCCGGACCCGTCCTTCTTGATTTTCTCGTCGGCGGACGTCGCCGGCCGCCAGTCGGCCACCGCTGCGGCCGACACGAACACCGTCGCCGTTTCCGCCAGCATGGCCAGTGTCTTCTGCATGCTCAGCGCCGACCGCACGTTGATCCGCCCCACCCCGCGCGGCGTGGGCAACCCGACCGGACCGGCCACCAACGTGACATTGGCTCCCGCCTCGTGCGCGGCGCGGGCAATGGCAAAGCCCATCTTGCCGCTGGACAGGTTGGTCAGACCCCGCACCGGGTCGATCGCCTCGAAGGTCGGTCCGGCACTGACCACGACCTGCTGGCCGGCCAGCACCTTGGGGCGGAAAAAGCGCACCACCTCGTACAGCAGGTCGTCGGGCTCCAGCATGCGCCCGTCGCCCACCTCGCCGCACGCCTGCTCACCCACACCCACGTCCAGCACCACGGCGCCATCGGCGCGCAGCTGTGCGACATTGCGTTGTGTGGCCGGGTGCGCCCACATCTCTCGGTTCATCGCCGGCGCCAGGATCAGCGGAACCCGTTCCAGCGGCCGGGCCAGGCACAGCAGCGACAGAAGGTCGTCGGCACGACCGTGGATCAGCTTGGCCATGAAGTCGGCGCTGGCCGGTGCCACCAGAATCGCATCGGCCTCGCGGCTGAGGTTGATGTGCGCCATGCTGTTGTCCATCCCGCCCGCGGAACGCTCGTCCCACTGCGAGGTGAACACCGGCCGGCCCGACAGCGCCTGCATGGTGGTCGGCGTGATGAAGTGCGCCGCCGCCTCGGTCATCACCACCTGCACGGTGGCGCCCGCCTTGGCGAGGGCGCGACACAGCTCGGCCGCCTTGTAGCACGCAATGCCGCCCGAAAGCCCCAGAACCAGATGTTTGCCAGCCAGATCGTTCATGCGCGCAATGTATCAGTTTGTGCCGCATGACGAGTACGCGCGGGCTCGCTGGGCATCTTTCGTCATAATGAAGCATCCGTTCTGACCGAGGAACCCCTGTCCATGCAACAACTGCTGAAGCGCCTTACCCTGCCCGCCTTGCTGGCTTTCTCGATGACCGCCTGCGGTGGCGGTTCCGATGACCCGATCCCCAGCGGCGACGACCTCCCGGACGTGCAGTTCGTGGACAGCGACAGCTACCACCCGCTGGACAAGCTCGATGCCTCCGGCGCCGTTCTTGCCGAGAACGCATCCAACTACGGCACCCGCAACCCGCTGCGCAGGGGTCGCGACGGCACCTTGTCGGTGTGGGCCATCGACACCTCGGCCGAAGCACCGGACGGCGAACCGCTCGAATACAGCATGAAGATCGAGGCGGTCAGGGCCGACAGCAAAGCCTACAGCTCCCTTCTGACCAACCTGAAGATCGACGCCAAGACCGGCATGATCTACCAGCAATGCAGCGGCTACCCGGTCTGCTACGACAACGAATCCGGCGACAACCAGGATTTCCGCATCACCGCGATCGCCCGTATCGCCGGCAGCAAGCGTGCTCTGGAACGCCCCTTCATCTTTCGGGTGGTGGCGAACTGAGGGTCTGGCCTGACGGGGTGGAACCGCGGACTTTATAATCCGCATTTCCACCTCCTGCGAGCAACCGGCTCGCCCGAGTCATGACCAAATTCGTGTTCGTCACCGGCGGTGTGGTGTCCTCCCTGGGCAAGGGCATCGCGTCGGCGTCGCTGGCCGCCATCCTCGAATCCCGCGGCCTCAAAGTCACCCTCATCAAGCTCGATCCGTACATTAACGTCGATCCGGGCACGATGTCCCCCTTCCAGCATGGCGAGGTCTTCGTCACCGACGACGGTGCCGAGACCGACCTCGACCTGGGCCACTACGAGCGTTTCATCGAAACGCGGATGCACCAGGCCAACAACTTCACCACCGGCCGCATCTACCAGAGCGTGCTTGAAAAGGAGCGCCGCGGGGACTACCTTGGCAAGACGGTGCAGGTCATCCCGCACGTCACCAATGAGATCCAGGAGTTCATCAAGCGCGGTGCGGGTATAGACACGCCCGATGCCGTGGACGTGGCCATATGCGAGATCGGCGGAACGGTCGGCGACATCGAGTCCCTGCCCTTCCTCGAGGCGGCACGCCAGTTCGCGCTCAAGCTGGGTCCCAACAACGCTGCCTTCGTGCACCTGACCTACCTGCCATGGATCGCCACCGCGGGCGAGCTCAAGACCAAGCCGACCCAGCACACCGTGCAGAAGCTGCGCGAGATCGGCATCCAGCCTGACGCGCTGCTGTGCCGCGCCCAGCACCCCGTGCCCGAAGAGGAACGCGAGAAGATCTCGCTGTTCACCAACGTGCCCGAATGGGGCGTGATCTCCATGTGGGACATGGACACCATCTACAAGGTGCCGCGCATGCTGCACGAGCAGGGTCTGGATGGGCTGATCTGCGACAAGCTGCGCCTGAACACCCCGCCGGCCAACCTGAAGCGCTGGGACGGCCTGGTCCATGAGACCGAGCACCCCCAGGGCGAGGTCCGCATCGCCATGGTCGGCAAGTACGTCGAGCTGTCGGACGCCTACAAGTCGGTGAACGAGGCGCTCAAGCATGGCGGCATGCAGAGTCATGTGCGGGTGAAGATCGACCACGTCGACTCCGAAACCATCACCGACGCCAACGCCCGCGAAAAGCTCGGCGGCTATGACGCCATCCTGGTACCGGGCGGCTTCGGCTCGCGCGGTGTCGAGGGCAAGATTTCCACGGCACGCTTCGCACGCGAGAACAAGGTTCCCTACCTGGGCATCTGCCTGGGCATGCAGGTCGCGACCATCGAGTATGCCCGCCACGTGGCCGGCCTCGACGGCGCGAACTCCACCGAGTTCGACCCCCACTGCAAGCACCCTGTGATCGCCCTCATCACCGAGTGGAAGGACGCCGACGGCACGATCAAAACGCGCGACGCCAACTCCGACCTGGGTGGCACCATGCGCCTGGGTGCGCAGTCTTCGGACGTGCAAAAGGGCACGCTGGCGCACAGCATCTACGGTGATGTGGTGACCGAGCGCCACCGCCACCGCTACGAGGCCAACGTGCAGTACCTTGACCAGCTGCGCAAGGCCGGTCTGGTGATCTCCGCCCTGACACAGCGCGAGCAGCTGACGGAGATCGTCGAACTGCCGTCCGAGGTCCACCCCTGGTTCATCGGCGTGCAGTTTCACCCCGAGTTCAAGTCCACCCCCTGGGATGGCCACCCCCTGTTCAACGCCTTCATTAAGGCGGCGATGACCCACCAGAAGGCCGCCAAGGCCTGAGGCACCCAGCCATGAAACTCTGCGGATTTGACGTCGGCCTGGAACATCGCTTCTTCCTCATCGCGGGCACCTGCTCCATCGAGGGGCTGGAGCTGTCGCTGGACGTGGCCGGCCGCCTCAAGGAAATCTGCAGCGCCCTGGGCATTCCGCTCATCTACAAGGGTTCCTTCGACAAGGCCAACCGCTCCTCGGGCAAGAGCAAGCGCGGCGTCGGCCTCGACGCCGGCCTGAAAATCCTCGACGAGGTGCGCCGCCAGACCGGCCTGCCCGTGCTGACCGACGTGCACGACGCGTCCCAGGTGGCCGAGGTGGCCAGCGTGGTCGACGTGCTGCAGACACCAGCCTTCCTGTGCCGTCAGACGGACTTCATCCACGCGGTCGCCCAGTCCGGCAAGCCCGTCAACATCAAGAAAGGGCAGTTCCTCGCACCCTGGGACATGAAGAACGTCATTGACAAGGCCCGCGACGCCGCGCGCGGAGCCGGTCTGTCCGAGGACCGCTTCCTGGCCTGCGAGCGCGGTGTCAGCTTCGGCTACAACAACCTGGTCGCCGACATGACCAGCCTGGCCGAGATGCGCAAGTCCGGAGCCCCCGTGGTGTTCGACGTGACGCACTCGGTGCAAAAGCCCGGCGGACTGGGTTCGGCCAGCGGCGGCGCCCGCGAGATGGTGCCCGTGCTGGCACGCGCCGGCGTGGCAGTGGGCGTGGCCGGGCTGTTCATGGAAACCCACCCGAACCCGGCCGAAGCCTGGTCCGATGGTCCCAATGCCGTGCCGCTGGGCCGCATGAAAGCGCTGCTGGAAACCCTGGCGGCGCTGGATGATGTCACCAAGCGCCAGCCCTTCCTGGAAAACGATTTCCACTGAGGTCACAACATGCCACCCGCCTACCTGATCGTCGACATGCAGATCTCCGACCCGGAGCAGTACAAGCAGTACATGGCGGAGGCCCCTGCGGCCGTCAAAGCAGCCGGCGGCGAGTACCTGGTGCGCGGCGGCAAGTTCGAGGTCATCGAAGGCCAGTGGCAGCCTGCCCGTGTCGCCATGCTGCGTTTTCCCAGCTACGAGCAGGCCAAGGCCTTCTACGACGGCGAGATGTACCGCCAGGCCCGGGCCAAGCGTGAAGGCGCCACGACCTACTTCAACATGATCCTGGTCGAGGGCGTGGACGCTCCGGTCGTCTGACCCCCACCGATTACAAAAACCTGCATCGAAAGGAAACCATGAGCGCAATCGTTGATATCGTCGGCCGCGAAGTGCTGGACAGCCGCGGCAACCCCACCGTCGAATGCGACGTCCTGCTGGAATCGGGCGTGATGGGCCGTGCCGCCGTCCCCTCCGGCGCCTCCACCGGCAGCCGCGAAGCCATCGAGCTGCGTGACGGCGACAAGAGCCGCTACCTGGGCAAGGGCGTGCTCAAGGCCGTCGAGCACATCAATACCGAGATCAGCGAAGCCGTGCTGGGCCTGGACGCCTCCGAGCAGGCCTTCCTGGACAAGACCCTGATCGACCTGGACGGCACCGAGAACAAGAGCCGCCTGGGCGCCAACGCCATGCTGGCCGTCTCCATGGCCGTGGCCCGCGCCGCAGCCGAAGAGGCCGGCCTGCCACTGTACCGCTACTTTGGCGGCATGAGCGCCGTGCAAATGCCCGTGCCGATGATGAACGTTATCAATGGCGGCGCGCACGCCAACAACAACCTGGACCTGCAGGAGCTGATGATCATTCCCGTGGGCGCACCGAGCTTTCGCGAAGCCCTGCGCTGGGGCGCCGAAGTATTCCACGCCCTCAAGAAGATCATTCATGACAAGGGAATGAGCGTGGCCGTCGGTGACGAAGGCGGTTTCGCCCCGAACGTGGACAGCCACGAAGCCGCCCTGCAGCTGCTGCTGGACGCCATCAGCGCCGCCGGCTACACCCCCGGCGAGCAGATCGCCCTGGGTCTGGACTGCGCCTCCAGCGAGTTCTACAAGGACGGCAAGTACCACCTCGACGGCGAAGGCCTGGTCCTCAACGCCGAGGAGTGGACCAACATGCTGGGCGCCTGGTGCGACAAGTACCCCATCATCTCCATCGAGGACGGCATGGCCGAAGGCGACTGGGACGGCTGGAAGCTGCTGACCGAGCGCCTGGGCAAGAACGTGCAGCTGGTGGGTGACGACCTGTTCGTGACCAACACCAAGATCCTCAAGGAAGGCATCGATAAGGGCATCGCCAACTCGATCCTCATCAAGATCAACCAGATCGGCACCCTGACCGAGACTTTCGCCGCCATCGAGATGGCCAAGCGCGCCGGGTACACCGCCGTCATCAGCCACCGCTCGGGCGAAACCGAGGACAACACCATCGCCGACATCGCGGTGGGCACCAACGCCGGCCAGATCAAGACCGGTTCGCTGTCGCGCTCCGACCGCATGGCCAAGTACAACCAGCTGCTGCGCATCGAGGAAGACCTCGGCGACGTGGCCGTGTACCCGGGCCGTGACGCGTTCTACAACCTGAAGTAAGCCCCAGGTCACACATGCCGGGCCTGCCAGGCGGGCCCGGCCACCATCGCGGCTCATGCCGCGTTTTTTTTGCCCGATCACACCCCTGGCGTGCCAGGGGTCACGCCCGCGCATGACGGGTGTACCCGGCGTTGTGAGCCCTCCCTTCGCGGAGATACACTAGTGTCATGGGTCGACGACTGATTCCCGTTCTCCTGCTGGGCCTGCTGGTCATTCTTCATGTCCAGCTCTGGCTCGGCCGTGGCAGCGTGCCGCAGGTTGCCGCCCTCAAGCGGGAGCTGTCGGCCATCGAGGCCGCCAACCGTGAGGCCCAGGCCCGCAACGAGCGCCTTGGCAGCGAAGTCCAGGATCTGCAGGAAGGCCTGGACATGGTCGAGGAACTGGCACGCCGCGAACTGGGCATGGTCAAGCCCAACGAGATCTTCGTTCAGGTGGCCAGCGGAAGCCGTCCCTGACCCATGACGGCACCCGTCGTCACCCTGGTCGGCGGCGAATCCACCGGCAAGACCACCCTGTCCCGCAAGCTCGCCGAGCACCTGTCAACACGCCACCGTCTGCGCTGCCGCCTGATCGGTGAGCATCTGCGTCACTGGTGCGAGCGGACCGGGCGCGCGCCCCTGGCCCACGAGCAGGCTGCGCTGGCCGCACGTCAGGCCGAACTCATCGCCGAAGCCGCGGCAACTTCGGACACGGATCTGGTCATCGCCGACACCTCGGCCCTGGTGATCGCCGCCTACAGCGAACTCTATTTCGACGACCGCTCTCTCTGGGCCGACGCACTGGACTGGCAACGCGACTACGACCTGACCCTGCTCATGGGACTGGACCTGCCCTGGGTGCCCGACGGCCTGTTCCGCGACAGCCCCGCCATCCGCGCGCGCACCGACCAGCTCCTGCGCGAAGCCATGCAACGTGCCGGCCTGCCCTTCCTGACCATCTACGGCCAGGGCCAAGACCGCCTGCAGCAGGCGCTTCGTCCCATCGGCCGCCTGCTGGAGCGGCCTGTGGCCGACAATCTGCCCGAATGGGGTCTGGGCCGCGCCAGATGGCGTTGCGAAAACTGCTCCGACCCCGAGTGCGAACACCAGCTCTTCAGGCGACTGGTGGCGCGCAATGCCTGAACCCTTATTGCAGGTTGGACGATCCCTTGGGCTGATCGGCCGCCTTGAGGAACACCTGCGCTGCATCCACCGCGTCGAAGCGGTAGTGTGCACCGCAGAAGTCGCAGTTCACTTCCACCTGGCCACGTTCGGCCAGGATCTCCTCGATCTCCTGCGTGCCCAACGTCTGCAGCATGCCGGCCACGCGCTCGCGGGAGCACGTGCAGGCAAAGCGCGGGCCACGCTCGCCGGTCAACGGCTCGAAACGGCGTACGTCCTCCTCCCAGAACAGTCGGCGCAGGATGGTGTCGACATCCAGCGTCAGCAGTTCCTCGCGCTTGAGGCTGGCCGCCAGCGTCGCGATGCGGTTGTAGTCCTCGTTCTGGCCCAATTGGTCTTCCTCTCGGCGCACGGCGCTCTCGCCCGAGAGGTTGGCCTCGCCCTGCAGGGGAATGCGCTGGATCAGAAGCCCGGCCGCGACGCGGTCGTCGGCCGCCAGCACCAGTTTGGTGTCCAACTGCTCGCTTTGCAGCATGTAGTGCTCGATCACGTCGCTGAGCTTTTCCAGCGTCCTGCCTCGCCCGTCCACCAGCGGCACCACGCCCTGGTAAGGCTGCTGCCCCGGCATGCGATCCTTGGGGTCCAGCGTGATCGCGCAACGCCCCTGCCGGTTGACGTTGACCATGTGCGACAGCGGCACGTCTTCGGCCACCTCGCCCTGCACCTTGGCTGTGGCGCGCACACTCAGGTCAGGCTGCACCTCCGCCACTGCCAGCTTGACCGGACCGTCGCCCTGGATCTGCATCACCACCGCGCCGTTGAACTTGATGTTCGTCTGCATCAGGCTGGTCGCTGCGACCATCTCGCCCAGCAGACTGGTCACCGCTGCGGGATAGCCGCCCGCCTCCTGCCGCCGGCGCAGCATCTCCTGCCAGGCGTCATCGAGACGCACCAACATGCCCCGCACGGGCAGACCTTCGAACATGAACTTATGGAGTTCGGACACGTTGTGATCCATTCCTGAAAACGAAACCGGGCAGATCGGGATCAATCGATCTTTTTCAAGCCCTGCCTGAAACGGCGCCCATTCTCGATGTAATGCCGCGCGCTCCAGCGCAATCCCTCGATCTGCTCCGGCGTGAGCTGCCGCACCACCTTGGCAGGGCTGCCCAGGATCATCGATCCATCCGGAAACTCCTTGCCCTCGGTCACGAGCGAACCGGCGCCCACCAGACAGTTGCGGCCGATCTTCGCGCCATTGAGCACGATGGCGCCGATACCGATCAGCGACTCGTCACCGATGGTGCAGCCGTGCAGCATCACCTGGTGCCCCACCGTCACGTGCTTGCCGATGTTCAGCGGTACGTTCAGGTCGGCATGGAGGACACTGCCATCCTGGATGTTCGAGCCCTCACCCACCGTGATGGTGTCGGTGTCGCCTCGGATCGTGACGCCAAACCACACGCTGACATCGTCGCTCAGCACCACATCACCCATGACCTGGGCGTTGTCAGCCACCCATGCAGTTTCCGCCACGCGGGGCGCGATGCCGTCGAGTTCGTAGATCGCCATGTTGGATGTCTCCTGTTGCCGCAAGTCGTCTGTTGGGGGAATCCTACAATTGTAGGGATGACTGCCAGCGCCCCTTCCACGACATCGGCGCCTGCCGTTTCCTTGCGGCAGCGTGCCCTGCAGGCTCTGCAAACAGCCGATCCCGACCGGAAGATGGCACTCACGCACGCACTGTGGGCCGAACTGGCTGCCGCAGCCGCAGGCGGCCAGGACCTTTCTGCTCTGCTGGGGTCCGCCGAGGTGATCGACTGTGACGAAGACCGACTGCCCGGCCGGCCTCAGCGTCCTGAACTCGTGGAGCCGGCCAGCCTGGTCCAGCGCTCGCCCTTCACACCGGAGGGTCTGGCCGCCCTCATCCATGCCATCGCGCACATCGAGTTCAATGCCATCAACCTGGGGCTGGACGCCGTATGGCGTTTCCCCGGCATGCCGGTGGCGTTCTACCGCGACTGGCTTCGCGTAGCCGACGAGGAAGCGACCCACTTTGCCCTGCTGCGCGAGGAACTGCAGGCGCTTGGCCACGCCTATGGCGACTTCCCTGCCCACAACGGCCTGTGGGACATGTGCGTGCGAACCCGCGAAGACATCGTGGCTCGCATGGCCCTGGTGCCGCGCACGCTGGAGGCACGCGGACTGGATGCCACACCGCTGATCCAGGCCAGGCTGCACAAGGTCGGCACCCCCGCCGCGCAACGCACCATCGCCGCGCTGGACATCATCCTGCGCGACGAGGTCGGTCACGTCGCCATCGGCAACCACTGGTACGGCTGGCTGTGCCGGCGCGAAGGGCTGGAGCCCCTGTCACATTACCGCGTGCTGGCGCGCCATCACCAGGCGCCGCGACCGCGACCGCCCTTCAATACCGAAGCACGCCAGCGGGCCGGCTTCACGGCCGAAGAAATCGCCTACCTGCACAGCGCGGGCTGAGTCACTGTTCAGCCGCGCGGGTGGTGCTGCGCCACGATGGTCTTCAGGCGCTCACGCGCCACATGCGTATAAATCGTGGTGGTCGAGATGTCGGCATGCCCCAGCAGCATCTGCACCGCGCGCAGGTCCGCACCATGGTTGAGCAGGTGAGTCGCAAACGCGTGCCGCAACGTGTGCGGCGACAGCGGTGCGGTGATGCCCGCCTGCGCCGCGTAGCGCTTGATGATCTGCCAGAACATCACCCGGCTCATGGACTGGCCCGGTTTGGGACCGCGCGAGGTCACGAACAGGTCCTGCGTCTGCACACCCCCCAGGATGGCCGGCCGAGCCTCGGCGAGATAAGCCCGCAGCCAGCGCGCGGCCTCCTCCCCGAACGGCACCAGCCGCTCCTTGTCGCCCTTGCCGGTGATCCGCAGCACGTGCTCGGCCAGGCCCACATGGAACACCTTGAGCCCGACCAGCTCGCTCACCCGCAGTCCGCTGGCGTACATCAGCTCCAGCATGGCCCGGTCGCGCAGGCCCAGCGGATCAGCCACGTCCGGCGCCGCGAGCAGGGCTTCGACCTGCGCCTCGGACATGGTCTTGGGCACACGCAAGGGTTGCCGCGCCGCCAGCATCCGCAGGGTCGGATCCGCCTCGATGAGCCGTTCGCGCAGGGCCCAGCGAAAATAGCGCCGGAACACGGTCAGGCGCCGGTTGGCGGTGGTCGCCCGCGTCTGCGCATGACGATGGGCAAAGTAGCCGTTGAGTTCGACCTCCCCGACGTCGGGCAGCGCCTGCCCGCGGCCAGCCAGCCAGGTCGCCAGCCCGTTCAGGTCCCGCCTGTAGGCATCCAGGGTGTTGCGCGACAGCCCCTCTTCCAGCCAGAGGCTGTCGATGAAGGCGGACACGCTCGCTCCGCTGCGCGAGAGCGCCGCCTCGTCACTCATGCGAACAACTCAATTCAATGACAGCTTCTGCTTGGCCACGACTTCCTTGTAGACCTCGTACTCGGCCTTGATCTGGGCGGCGAACTCGTCAGGCGAGTTGTCGACGATCAGGGAACCCGTGTCCTCGATGCGCTTGCGCACGGCCGGATCGGCCAGCGCCTGCTTGGACGCATTGTAGAGTTTGTCCACCACCTCCTTGGGCATGCCCTTGGGGCCGATCAGGCCGTAGTACGCCATGCGGTTGACCGGCTCCAGGCCCACTTCCTTGAACGTCGGCACGTCGGGCAACACCGACAGCCGTTGCGGCGCCGCCACAGCCAGGGCCACCAGACGACCCGATTTGATGTGCGGCAACGCCGAGGGCAGGTTGTCAAAGATGATCGGCACCTGCCCACCCACCGTATCGTTCAGGGCCGGGCCCGCACCTCGGTACGGGATGTGCGTCACGAAGGTGTTGGTCAGGCTCTTGAACAGCTCGAACTGCAGGTGGCCGATCCCGCCCGTACCCGAGCTCGCGTAGCTGTACTTGCCCGGACTGCGCTTGACCACATCCAGGAACTCCTTGAGGTCCTTGGCCGGAAAACTCGGGTGCACCGCGATCACGTTGGGCGTGGCGGCGATGTTGGTGATCGGCGTGAAATCGGTCAGGGTGTTGTACGGGATCTTGGGATTGATGGCCGGGTTGGCAGCCGTCGTTGACACCGTGGCCATGCCGACGATGTAGCCGTCGGGCGCCGCTCGCGCCAGCTCGGTCGCGCCGATCACGCCCCCGCCACCCGCCTTGTTCTCCACGACCACGTTCTGGCCGAGCGCCCTGCCCAGAGGCTCGGACATGACACGGGCAATGATGTCGGTTGTCCCGCCCGGAGCGAAAGGAACCTGCAGCCTGATCGGCTTGGTCGGGTAGCCCTGCGCGGCGGCGGTGCCGGCCAGCATGAGCGAAGCGGCGGCCATGCCGATGAGGTGACGACGAGAAAGCATGACGGGTTCTCCTTGTGAGTGAACGCTGTTGACGAACTGGATACGGATTCGCCCTGTCGCCGCCAAGGTCACGCCGGCACCATGGCCGGACAACAGGCTAGCACCACTCTAGCGTTCGCGCCCCGTCTTCGCTATGGGGTCACTACATAAGTATTAACCCTGTACCTCCCGTTTCGTCGGCTATGCTCCGCGGGTGACCTACCTGCCACTGCTCCTGCCGGATTTCCTGCTGATCCTTTGCGGCTACCTGTTGTGCCGCCTCACACCACTGAATCAGACGGTGTGGTCGCCGGTCGAGACCCTGGTCTACTACTTCCTGTTCCCGGTCCTGCTGTTCAATTCGATCATCCGCAGCCCGATCGATCCCCAGGCAGCCTCCAGCCTCGCCCTGGCGGGCCTGCTGCTGGCCATCGGCGGCATCGCGATGGCCTATTCCCTCCCACACTGGCCCTGGATCGGCCGGCGGATCGACCGCGGTCTCCACGCCGGCAGCGCGCAGATCGGATTCCGGTTCAACTCCTTCATCGCCCTGGCCCTGGCCAGCCGGCTCGCCGGTGCCGAAGGGCTGCTGAACATTGCCGTGCTGATCGGGCTGTGCGTTCCCATCCTCAATGTCGGCGCTATCTGGCCCATGGCGCGCCACGCCAACAAAGGCTTTGCGCGCGAACTGATCCGCAATCCGCTCATCATCGCCACGGCCAGCGGCCTGGCCGCCAACC
This sequence comes from Pseudomonadota bacterium, assembly GCA_023415035.1. Taxonomy (GTDB): domain Bacteria; phylum Pseudomonadota; class Gammaproteobacteria; order Burkholderiales; family Burkholderiaceae_C; genus Hydrogenophaga. The sequence continues at coordinate 17,402 of JAEZLX010000060.1, forward strand.
TCATCGGGCTGAGCATCCCGGCCTGGCTGCAGCCCAGCGTGGATCGCATCGGCCAAGCCTCACTCGCCATGGGACTGATGGCTGCGGGCGCCGGCCTGCGCTTGGGCTCGCTCGCCAAAGCCAGGCAACTGGCCGCGCAGCTCCTGGCCATCAAACATCTGGGCATGCCCATGCTGGCCGCCCTGCTGACCCATGCCCTCGGGCTGGGCCCGGTCCAGGCCACCTGCCTGCTGATGTTCTCGGCCATTCCCACCTCATCGGCCAGCTATGTGCTGGCCTCGCGCATGGGCTACGACGGCGGCTACGTGGCCGGGCTCGTCACCCTGTCCACGGTCCTGGGACTGTTCAGCATTCCGTTCGCCCTGCATTTGGCCCTGGCCTGACCCTGTCCATTGGCTCAGGGGGCGGCAACCGGTACAACAGTTAGAATTAATCATTGCCTTTTCGGCGCCCCAGATCGCTGTCGTCCCCCGCCATATGAAAATCGCTGTCGCCGGTACGGGCTATGTTGGCCTGTCCAATGCCATCCTCCTGTCCCAGCACCATCAGGTGGTGGCACTGGACATCGTGCAGGCCAAGGTCGACCTCATCAACGCCCGCAAGAGCCCCATCGAGGATGCCGAGGTTGAGCTCTATCTCGCCAGCAAACCCCTGAACCTGCGCGCGACCACCGACCGGAACGAAGCCTACGCAGATGCCGACTTCGTCATCATCGCAACACCGACCGACTACGACAGCGACACCAACTATTTCAACACCAGCTCGGTCGAGCAGGTCATCCGCGATGTGATGGCGATCAACCCGAAAGCGGTGATGGTCATCAAGTCGACGGTGCCGGTCGGCTACACACGCCGCATCCGTCAGGAAACCGGGTGCGACAACATCATCTTCTCGCCCGAATTCCTGCGTGAGGGGAAGGCCCTTTACGACAACCTCCATCCATCGCGCATCATCGTCGGCGAGCAGTCCGAGCGCGCCCGCGTCTTCGCCAATCTTTTGCTCGAAGGCGCGGAGAAAAAGGATGCCCCGGTCCTGCTGATCGATTCCACCGAGGCAGAAGCGGTCAAGCTGTTCTCCAATACCTACCTGGCCATGCGGGTGGCCTACTTCAACGAGCTGGACACCTACGCCTGCACCCATGG
>JAEZLX010000175.1 GCA_023415035.1 Pseudomonadota bacterium
CTGCACGATGCGCTGGCCGCGCACTACGCCGCCAGCGCGGCGGCGGGCGGCTGGGTGTCGGTGCTGCCGCCGACCGAGGACGGCAAGCTGGACGCCACGGCCCTCAACGACACGAACAAGCTGGAGCTGCGGGTGTTTGCCAACGAGCAGCACCGGCACGCGGTGCTCATTGCGCGCCTGGACAACCTGGGCAAGGGCGCCAGCGGCGCGGCGGTGCAGAACCTGCAGCTGATGCTGGGGCTCTGAGCCCCTCTGCGCCTAGTCTTCCTCGCCGCCGACCACGCGCCGGATCGCGTCGGCGCCAAACCCCCGGGCGGCAAGAAAGCGCATCTGTTTGGCCCGGCCGGTCGCATCGGCCGCCGGCGCACCGAACTTGCGGCGCCAGACCTCGCGCGCGCGCTCGGTCTCGGTCGCGCGCAGCGCCTGCACGGCTTCGCTCACGGCCTCGGCGCTGATGCCCTTGGCCTGCAGCTCCTGACGGATGCGTCCGGTGCCCAGGCGTGCGGCGCGCCGGTGCAGCACGGACTCGACCACACGCGCCTCGCTGATGAAGCCGCGGGCCTGCAGTTCGTCGAGCACCCGGGCCAGCTCGCCGGCGGCTTGCTCGTGCTGGGCGAGCTTCTTCTCGAGTTCCGCGCGGGAATGCTCGCGGGCCGCGAGCAGCTTGAGCGCGCGACCCTTGAGCGAGAGCTTGGTGAAGCCCATCGGGCACCGTCGCCGGCTTACTCGGCGGCGCCAGCGTCCTCGGCGGCCACGGCAGCCTTGCCCTTGCGGCCCTTGGCCGGCGCGGCGTCGCCCGCATCGGCAGCTTCCGCGGGCAGCAGGGGCACGCCCAGGGCCTCGCGCACCTTGTTCTCGATCTCCAGGCGCAGGCCGGGGTTCTCGCGCAGGAACTCGCGCGCGTTGTCGCGGCCCTGGCCGATCTTTTCGCCGCTGTAGGCATACCAGGCGCCGGACTTCTCGATCACGCGGTGCGTCACGCCCAAGTCCAGGATCTCGCCCTCGCGGCTGATGCCTTCGCCGAACAGGATGTCGAACTCGGCGGTCTTGAACGGCGGGCTGACCTTGTTCTTGACAACCTTGACCTTGGTTTCGTTGCCGATGGCCTCGTCGCCCTTCTTGATGGTGCCGGTTCGGCGGATGTCCAGACGCACGGAGGCGTAGAACTTGAGCGCGTTGCCACCGGTGGTGGTTTCGGGGCTGCCGAACATGACGCCGATCTTCATGCGGATCTGGTTGATGAAGATGACGGTGCAGTTGGTCTTCTTGATGGTGGCCGTGAGCTTGCGCAGGGCCTGGCTCATCAGGCGGGCCTGCAGGCCAGGCATCTGGTCGCCCATCTCACCCTCGATTTCGGCGCGCGGCGTGAGCGCGGCCACCGAGTCGACCACGACGAGGTCCACCGCGCCGGAGCGCACCAGGCTGTCCACGATTTCGAGCGCCTGCTCGCCGGTGTCGGGCTGGCTGATGAGCAGGTCGCCCAGCTGCACGCCGAGCTTGGAGGCGTACTGCACGTCCAGCGCGTGCTCGGCATCGACAAAGGCGCAGACACCGCCCTGCTTCTGCATCTCGGCAATGACCTGCAGCGTCAGCGTGGTCTTGCCCGAGGATTCGGGGCCGTAGATCTCGATCACGCGCCCGCGCGGCAGGCCGCCAACGCCCAGGGCGATGTCCAGGCCGAGCGAGCCGGTGGAGATGACCTGGATGTCCTCGACGGCTTCGCCTTCGCCCAGGCGCATGATGGTGCCCTTGCCGAACTGCTTCTCGATCTGGGCCAGGGCTGCCTGCAGGGCCTTGGCCTTTTCGCTGTTGAGGGCGGGGTTGTTGGTCTTGACGGCGGTGTCCATGAAAGGCTCCAGGTTGAAAGGTGGATCGGGACTGACTCGGCGCATGCAGCTGCGGTACGTGTTGATGCATACAGCTGGATGCCTGAACAGGAGTTTATCGATAAATACTTTGCTGAATAGCCTGTTTTTGTTCAGTTTGCCTTACTATTTAAGAACCGTCCTGCCAACCGCCGGGGGCACTTCCCCGGCATCCCCAACCGCCAGGCTGACCGCGCACGATTCATGGACCAAGCTGCCACCCCCATGCCCGACGACCGCTGGCGACTGTCGCATCTGGGGCGGCTGATGGGGGAGGCGTTGCGACGCTTTGACGAGCGGGTGCTGTACCTGATGGCGCACAACCCGCAGGTGCCGCTGGCGCTGTCGAACCTGGCGGCGCGCCAGCAGGTGGGCGCGGCGCACATCCACATCACGCGACACCTGTCGCTGGCGGGTTCGCGCCTGACTGAGCTGGCCGAGCGGGCCGGCATGACCAAGCAGGCCATGGGCACCCTGGTGGACCAGTGCGAGGCCTGGGGGCTGGTGCGCCGCGAGCCGGACCCGGTGGACGGGCGCGCGCGGCGGATCGTGTTCACCGACACGGGGCTGCTTTGGCTGGAGGCGTTCCGGCAGGCAGTGACCACGGCCGAGGCCGAATTCCGCCAGCAGGTGGGCGATGACGTGGCCACGGTGGTGGCGCTGGGCCTGGAAGCCTACAGCCGCTGAGTCGCCACTCGTCGGGAATATCCCTGCATTTTGATCGACATTCCCCATCATGGGTGCGGGACAAGGCTACAGTTGATTCTGTAATGAATCAACGTTTCGTTAGCAAAACAATCCACCCATGAACACTTCTTCCAGCCCGAGGGCATCTTCCCCGTTCGCGATCGAGTTCATCGGCGTGGACAAACGTTTTCCCGGCCGCAATGGCGCCCCTGAAGTGCTGGCAGCGCGCAATGTGAACCTCTCCATCCGCCAGGGCGAGGTGGTTTCCATCATCGGCCCTTCGGGCTGCGGCAAGAGCACGCTGCTGAACATGGGCGCCGGCCTGTCCAAGCCGTCGGCTGGCACCGTGAAAGTGGGCGGCGAGGTGGTGACCGGCCCGAACAAGCACGTGGCCTTCATGCTGCAGAAGGACTTGCTGATGCCCTGGCGCACGATCGCGCAGAACGTGGAATTCGGCCTGGAGCTGCGAGGCGTCAAGGCTGCCGAGCGGCGCGCGATCTCGACGCGCCTGTTGGCCCAGTGCCACCTCAAGGGATTCGAGGACAGCTACCCCAATCAGCTCTCGGGCGGCATGCGTCAGCGCGCCGCCATGGCACGCACGCTCGCGGTCGACCCGCTGGTGCTGCTGATGGACGAACCTTTCTCGGCCCTGGACGCGCAGACCAAGATGATCCTGCAGCAGGACCTGGCGCGCACCGTGAAAGAGCACGGCAAGACCGTGGTGTTCATCACCCACGATCTGGTCGAAGGCGTGGCGCTGTCAGACCGCATCCTGGTGATGAGCGAGCGCCCGGGCACCATCATCGAGGAGATCATCGTGGACATCCCCGACCGCGACAACCCGATGCAGCGCCGCAAGCACGCCGATGTGGGCGACTACGTCGCCCGCCTGATGGACCTGCTCAAGCTCGACGCCAACGCCGACGTGCACTGATTCCTTCCCTCTCCCTGTCCCCACCGGAGCCCACCATGAAACTGCTTAGCACCCTCATTCAAACCCGCCGTGCCTGCCTGGCCATGCTGGCGTCCGCCGCACTGGTCAGCCCCTTCGCTGCCCAGGCCCAGGCCCTGGAAGAAGTGACCTACCTGCTGCCGGCCCCCGGCACGCTGCCGGCCTTCGGCCCCTGGATGGTGGCCCAGGCCAAGGGCTACTACGCGCAGGAAGGCCTGAAGGTCAATTTCGTCACCGCCCGCGGCGGCGTGGACGTGGCCAAGCAGGTGGGCGCGGGCAATGCCGTGATCGGCGGCGCCATCGGTGACACGCCGATCATCGCGCGCGCCCAGGGCATCCCGGTCAAGGCGGTGGCGGTGCTGGGCGCCGGCTCGCTGATGCAGCTGGTGAGCCACAAGGAGGAGCGCATCGAGAGCCCGCGCGAGCTCAAGGGCAAGACGGTGACCGTGCTGGCCTACACCGACACCACCTACTACTCGCTGCTGGGCATGCTCAGCAAGGTCGGCCTGACCAAGAACGACGTGAACATCCAGGCCGCGGGTCCGGCCGGCGTGTGGCAGCAGTTCGCCGCCAAGAAGGCCTCGGCGATGGCCGGCACGGCCGACTGGACCGTCAGCGCCATGGAAGCCGGCGCCAACGTGGACATCCTGCCCTCGGACGTGTACTTCAAGAGCATGGCTCAGGCCATCCTGGCCTCGGACGAGGTGATCCAGAAGAACCCGCAGCTGATCCAGAAGCTGGTGCGCGCCACGCTCAAGGGCATGAAGGACATCATGACCGACCCCAAGGCGGCTGCGCAGGTGTATGCCTCGCACGTGACGGTGCACAAGGGCAAGGAGGCCAGCGTGCAGAAGGCCTTCGAGCTGCAGAACAAGTATGTGTACGCCGCCCAGAAGGTGCCCGGCACGATGGACGAGTCGCGCCTGGCCGAGCTGCAGAAGTTCTACGTGGCCAACGGTGTGGTGAGCAAGGAGACCCCGCTCAAGGATCTCTACACCAACCAGTTTGTCGGCAAGTGATCGCGTCAGCGCGCGCAACGGAGCCTAGAAGTGCGAAATGAAAGATTGAAGACGGTCGCCTGGAGTCTGGGCGTGCTCGTGGCGTTCCTGCTGCTGTGGGAATACGGACCCGGCCTGATCGGCATGCCCGAGTTCGTGCTGCCGCCGCTGTCGCGCGTGTGCCAGGAAGCGGTGCACCTGTGGAACAACGAGCGCCTGCTCTGGCACGCCGGCATCACCAGCCTGGAAGTGGTGGTCGGCTTCGTGCTGGGCTCGTGGCTGGGCGCGATGATCGGCTACGCGCTGGGCGTCTCGCCCCGCGTGGAGGCCGTGCTCTCGCCCTACCTGCTGGCCCTGCAGATCGCGCCGAAGGTGGCCTTTGCGCCGCTGTTCGTGATGTGGCTGGGCTACACGGTCTATCCGAAGATCCTGGTGGCCATCCTGATCGTGTTCTTCCCCGTGCTGATCAACGTGCTGTCGGCCATGCGCGCCATGGACGGCGACCTGATCAACCTGGCGCGCTCGTTCTCCGCAACGCGCTTCCAGGTGTTCCGCATGGTCGAGTTCCCGACCACGCTGCCGCCGCTGTTCTCGGGCCTGCGCATTGCCAGCACGCTGGCGGTGATCGGCGTGGTGGTGGGCGAGCTGGTGGGCGGCAACCTGGGTCTGGGCTTCCTGCTGACCTACTTCGAAGGACAGGGCAACACGGCCGCGGTGTTCGTCGTGATCGGCGCGCTGACCGTGATCGGGATCATCGCCTACTACGCGGTGGTGATCGCCGAGCGCCGCGTGCTGCACTACCTGCCCAACGCACAACGAAACTGACATGAGCAATACCGAAATCCGCCTTGAAGGCCGGCGCGTGCTGGTCACCGGCGCCGCGCGCGGCCTGGGCGAGAGCTTTGCCCGGGCCCTGGTGGCCGCCGGCGCCCGCGTGGCCATCAGCGATGTGCTGCACGAGCGCGGCCAGGCGCTGGCCGCCGAGCTGGGCGAAGCCGCCCACTACGTGCCGCTGGACCTGCTGGACGCCGCCAGCATCCAGCAGGGCGTGGACCAGGCCGCGCAATGGCTTGGCGGGCTTGACGGCCTGATCAACAATGCCGCGATCACCAACTCCGGCGGCAAGACCATGAACGAGCTGACCGTCGAGACCTGGGACCGGGTGATGGACGTCAACGTGCGCGGCACCTGGCTGGTGACCGCGGCGGCCCGCCCGCACCTGGCCGCCAGCGGCAGTGGCCGCGTGGTCAACATCGCCTCCGACACCGCCCTGTGGGGTGCGCCCCGCCTGCTGGCCTATGCCGCGAGCAAGGGCGCGGTGATCTCGATGACGCGCTCGCTGGCGCGCGAGATGGGCGAGGAAGGCACCACGGTCAACGCCATCGCCCCGGGCCTGACCCTGGTGGAGGCCACCGAATACGTGCCCCAGGCACGCCACGACTACTACATGCAGGGCCGCGCCATCACGCGCGCCCAGGTTCCCGATGACGTCAACGCCGCCGTGCTGTTCCTGCTCTCGCGCGGCGCCGGCTTCATCACGGGACAGCTGCTGCCGGTCAACGGCGGCTTCGTGATGAACTGAATTCCACAACCACGAGAGGTAGAAAACCCATGAACGCACCCATTGCGACCGAGGCCCTTGCGGCCAACGAGCCCGTGTTCAACGAACGCGGCCTGATGGACGCCCGCATCCCGCCCGAAGCGGAGATCCAGGCGAGCATGATGCAGCAGCCTGGCCAGAGCTTCGCCGAGTGGATGGAATCGCGCGTGGCGCGCAAGGCCACCCGCCGCTACGACTGGGACGCACTGGCCTTCCAGACCCAGGTCGATCCGCGCTATCGCCGCGCTCAGATGCGCTATGTGGGCACCGGCGGCACCGGCGTGTCCAAGGACAGCAACACCGTTCCTTCGGCCCACTTCACCTTCTCGACCATGGTGATCCCGGCCGGCAACATCGGCCCCTCGCACATCCACTACGACGTGGAAGAGATCTTCTTCGTCATCCGCGGCCAGATGAAGGTCATCTGCGAGAAGGACGGCCAGAAGTGGGAAACCATCGTCGGCGAACGTGACCTGATTTCGGTGCCGCCGGGCGTGTACCGCGAAGAGCACAACATCGGCGACGAAGACGCCCTGATGTGCGTGCTGCTCGGCTCGCCCAAGCCCATCACCCCGACGTACCCGCCGGAATCGCCGCTGGCCAAGATCAAGCGCTGACCGGCCCAGGCCATCCCCGCAGGGCGGGGATGGCTTGCGCCACTCCCCCCTCCCACCGAAACGCTGTCCGCATGAACCCTTCCACCATTCTTGAGCAACATCCGGTCCGCCTGGCCGAGCTGGGCGGGGATGTGCGCGTGGGCTACCGCGAGTCCGGCGCGGCCGGTGCGGTGACGCACGTGCTGCTGCACGGCATCGGTTCGGGCTCGGGCAGCTGGGCGTTCCAGCTGCACGCCGCGGCGCAGGCGCAGGGCCTGCGCGCGCTGGCCTGGGATGCGCCGGGCTACGGCCAGAGCACGCCACTGGAAGGCGAGGCACCCGACGCCGACGCCTACGCGGCGCGCCTGTGGCAGTGGCTGGATGCGCTGGACGCCAAGGCGCCCGTCGTGCTGGTGGGGCATTCGCTGGGCTGCATCATGGCCGCGCGCGCCGCCTTGCGGCAACCCTCGCGCGTGCAGCGCCTGGTGCTGCTGTCGCCGGCGCGTGGCTACGGCCAGGCGCCGCAGGCCGAGCGTGAGGAGAAGCTGACCAGACGACTGGGCATGCTGCAGCGGCTTGGGCCGGCCGGCATGGCGCGCGAGCGCGGTGCCGCGATGCTCTCGCCTTCTGCTGACGAAGCACTGGTGGCGGCCGTGCGCGAGACGATGTCGCAAGTCCACGTGCATGGCTACACCCAGGCGACACGCCTGCTGGACCAGTCCCACCTGATCGGCGACGTTCCCCAGCTGACCATGCCGGTGCAGGTCGCCAGCGGCAGCGCCGACACGATCACCCCCGCCGCGGCCTGCCAGGCCGTGGCACAGGCCGCCGGACAGGCGTGGCAGGACCTCGGCCCCGTGGGCCATGCCTGCCCCCTCGAAGCGGCTTCCGCCGTCAATGCCCTGCTGGGTTTGACTTGAGTCCGTCCCGCCATTTCGTCCCTTCCACGGCAGGAATACCCATGAGCGAGAAGAACACCAACGCGCCCGCAGCCGACGACCGTTACACCGTGCCAGCACTGCAGCGCGGGCTGCAGCTGCTGATGCAGTTCACCCGGGAAGAGCGTGAGCTGACCGGCGCCGAACTCTCGCGGCGGCTCGGCCTGCCACGCGCATCGGTGTTCCGCATGCTTTACACGCTGGAGCAGGGCGGCTTTGTCGAGCGGGTCAGCGACAGCGGCAGCTACAAGCTCGGTCTGGCCGTGCTGCGCCTGGGCTTCGAGCTGCTGGCCTCGATGGAACTGACCGAACACGGCCGCCCCGTCATCGAGGAGCTGCGCGACAGGTGCGGGTACTCCTCGCACCTGGTGGTGCGCGACGGCCGCGAGGTGGTGTTCATTGCCAAGGCCGCCGGTCACAACGCGATGTTCCACTCGATCCAGGTCGGCGCGCGGCTGCCTGCCCACGCCACGGTGCTGGGCCGCCTGCTGCTGTCCAACCTGGACCTGGCGGCACTGCGCCACCTGTACCCCGAGACACCGCTGCCGGCCCACACGCCGCGCACGCCGACCACCATCGAACAGCTCAAGAGCCTCATCGACCAGCACCGTGCGGCCGGCTACGCCGTCAGCCAGGGCGGGTTCGAGGCCGGCATCTCCACCATCTGCGCCCCGGTTTTCAACGATCGCGGCCAGGTCGTGGCCGCCCTGAGCATCTCGGTGCCCGCGCCCAAGGTGGACGAGGAAGAACTGAGCCGCCTGGTCGCCATGGTCCGCCAGGCCGCCGCACAGCTGACCGAACGCATCAGCCACCTGCCCAACCGGGGCGCGTGGCAGCCCTCTCCCACCGAACGGCAGGTCGCCTGACCGAACGAACTTTCACCACAACTGCATCAGAGACAAGCGCGAGACTGTCCACGTCCCGTCAACCACTCCCATCATCATGAGTCCAACCCCTACCCGCATCACCGTCGGCGAACTCGTCGCCCGCTTCCTCGAAGGCTGTGGCGTCAAGGCCGCTTTCGGCGTGATCTCGATCCACAACATGCCGATCCTGGACGCCTTCCACCGGCGCCAGCAGCTGCGCTTCGTCTCCGCCCGCGGTGAGGCCGGTGCGTGCAACATGGCCGATGCCTACGCGCGCGTGAGCGGCACCCTGGGTGTCTTCGTGACCAGCACGGGCACGGGCTGCGGCAACTCCGCCGGCGCGATGGTCGAAGCCATCACGGCCGGCACGCCGCTGCTGCACCTGACGGGCCAGATCGAGTCGCCCTTCCTGGACCGTGACCTGGGCTACATCCACGAGCACCCGGCCCAGCTGGCCATGCTCAAGGCCGTGGGCAAGGACGCCTTCCGCATCCGCAACCCCGAGACCGCGCTGGCGACGCTGCGCGAGGCCGTGCGCCTGGCCTTCACGCCCCCGTGCGGCCCGGTGAGCATCGAGATCCCGATCGACGTGCAGAAGATGGAAATGGACCTGCCGGCCGACCTGTCGCCGCTGGCGGTGCCGCCCGTGCAGCCCGACATGGCCGCCGTGGACGCGCTGGCCGAGCGCCTGCTCAAGGCCCGCCGCCCGCTGCTGTGGCTGGGTGGCGGCGCGCGTGGCGCCGTGGCCGCCGTGGACCGCTTCGTCAAGATGGGCTTTGCCATCGTGACCTCGGTGCAGGGCCGCGGCATCGTGGCCGAGGACCATCCCCTGTCGCTGGGTTCGTACAACCTGCAAAAGCCCACCGAACAGTTCTACGAGACGGTGGACGCGATGCTGGCCGTGGGCACGCGCCTGCGCAGCAACGAAACGCTCAACTACAAGCTGCGCCTGCCCGCCACGCGCTACCGCATCGACGCCAACGCGCTGGCCGACGGCCGTGGCTACGACAGCGAGTTCTTCGTGCGCGGTGACGCCCAGCTGACGCTCGACGCCCTGGCCGACCGTCTGGAAGGCCGCATGCAGATCGACCCGGAGCTGCGCAAGGACGTGCAGCAGGCGCGCGCCGCCTCGTCCACACTGGTGGACGGCACGCTGGGCCCCTACGTCAAGCTCAAGGACACGCTGGCCGAAGTGGCCGGCCGCAACATCTGGTGGGTGCGCGACATCACCCTGTCCAACAGCATGTGGGGCAACCGCGCGCCCGTGCTGGACCACCCGCGCGCCGGCGTGCACGCCCTGGGCGGCGGCATCGGCCAGGGCCTGGCCATGGGCATCGGCGCCGCCGTGGCCAACAAGGAACTCGGCCTGGGCCGCAAGACGCTGTCGCTGTGCGGTGACGGCGGCTTCATGCTCAACGTGGGCGAGCTGGCGTGCGCCGCGCAGGAAAAGGCCGACGTGCTGTTCATCGTGATGAACGACCAGCGCTATGGCGTGATCAAGAACATCCAGGACGACATCTACGGCAGCCGCCACGCCTACGTGGAGCTGCACACCCCCGACTTCGCCCAGCTGTGCGCGAGCCTGCAGGTGCCCCACCTGCGCCTGAGCGACCCCGCGCAGACGGCCGACGCGCTGCGTCAGGCGCTGTCGTACAGCGGCCCGGCCGTGCTGGAAGTGGACATGGCCGCCTGGGGCCCGTTCGCGGCCAAGTTCGCCGGCCCGCCGAAGAAGTGAGCACGACAGGAAGACCACGGAAAACACATCATGCCCCAGAACATCACCCTGATCGGCTTCGGTGCCATCGGCCGCACCCTGCTGCAGCGATGCACCGGCTGGTCCGGACTGCGCATCACCCATGTGGTGGTGCCCGAAGCCCATATCGACGACGCACGCGCCAACGCGCAGGCCATGCAGGCCGACGTGCAGGTCGTCTCGGCCGTGCCGCACGACACCGACCTGGTGGTCGAGTGCGCCGGCCACCAGGCGCTGACCGAGCACGTGCTGCCCGCGCTGGAGCGCGGCACCGAGTGCGCGGTGCTCTCGATCGGCGCCCTGTCGGAGGTCGGCCTGCCCGAGCAGCTGGCCGATGCCGCCACGCGCGGCAACACGCAGGTGCACCTGCTTTCTGGCGCCATCGGCGGCGTGGACGCGATCGCGGCCGCGCGCATCGCCGGCCTGGACGAAGTGACCTACACCGGTCGCAAGCCCCCCACCGGCTGGCGCGGCACGCCCGCCGAGCAGGTGGCCAACCTCGACAGCATCACCGAGCCGACCGTGATCCTCGAGGCCTCGGCCCGCGAGGCGGCGCGCCTGTACCCCAAGAACGCCAACGTGGCCGCGACCCTCTCGCTGGCCGGCCTGGGCATGGATGCCACGCGCGTGCGCCTGATCGCCGATCCGACCGTCACCGAGAACATCCACGAGATCGAGGTGCGCGGCGCGTTCGGCGAGATGCGCGTGACCATGCGCGGCAGGCCGCTGCCCGACAACCCCAAGACCTCGGCGCTGACCGTGCTGTCGGCCCTTCGCTTCCTCCACAACCGCGCCAGCGCGGTGACCATCTGAGACGACGGCCATGACTGAAAAACTGCAAAGCTTCATCGCGGGCCAGTGGCGCGACGCCTCGGGCCCTGAATACATCACCGAATACCCGCACGACGGCAGCGCCGTGGCGCGGCTGAACGCGGCCACCGCGGACGACGTGGACGAGGCCGTGCAGGCCGCCGAGCGCGCGCGCCTGCAGCCGGCCTGGGCCAACCTGAAGCACCACGAGCGCGCCGGCATCCTGTACCGCGTGGCACAGGGCATCCGCGAGCGCGCGGAAGAGCTGGCCCAGCTGCAGCGCCTGGACAACGGCAAGCCGATCAAGGAGTGCCGTGCCCTGGTAGCCAGCGCCGCCGGCACCTTCCAGTTTTTCGCGGCTGCCGCCGAAACCTGGGAAGACACCATCACCCCCGCGCGCGGCGACTACGTGAGCATGAGCGTGCACGAGCCGCTGGGCGTCGTGGGCGCGATCACGCCCTGGAACTCGCCCATCGCCAGCGAGGCGCAGAAGCTCGCGCCGGCCCTGGCCGCCGGTTGCGCCATGGTGTTCAAGCCCGCCGAGATCACGCCGCGCATGGCCATCGAACTGGCCAGGATCTGCCAGCAGGCTGGTGTGCCCGACGGCATCGTCAGCGTGCTGCCGGGCAAGGGCTCGGTCGTCGGCGACGCGCTGGTGCGCCACCCGCTGATCAAGCGCATCGCCTTCACCGGCGGCACCACCGTGGGCATGGGCATCCAGCGCCTGGCGGCCGAGAAGCTCATGCCGACCTCGCTGGAGCTGGGCGGCAAGTCGCCCACCATCGTGATGCCCGACGCCGACCTCGACCACGCCGTGGCCGGCGTGCTGTACGGCATCTTCAGCTCCTCGGGCGAATCGTGCATCGCCGGCTCGCGCGCCTTCGTGCACGAGAGCGTGTACAACGAGTTCAAGGCCCGTCTGGTCGAAGGCGCGCGCCAGCTGCGCGTGGGCGACCCGTCGCTGGAAAGCACGCAGATGGGTCCGCTGGTCAACATGGGCCATCGCGCCACCATCGAGAAATACGTGCAGATGGGCCTGGACGAGGGCGGCCAGCTGCTGCTGGGCGGCCAGCGTCCCACGGGCGGCTACTACGACGCCGGCAGCTACTACCTGCCCACGATCTTCGAAGGCCTGCCCAACAGCGCGCGCATGTGCCAGGAGGAGATCTTCGGCCCCGTGCTGGCGCTGCTGCCCTGGAAGGACGAGGCCGACCTCATCGCCCAGTGCAACGACAACATGTTCGGTCTGGCCTCCGGCATCTGGACGCGCGACTTCAGGAACGCCTGGCGCATCGGTCGCGCGCTGCAGACCGGCACGGTCTGGGTCAACACCTACAAGGTGTTCTCCATCAGCACGCCGTTCAGCGGCGTGAAGATGAGCGGCTACGGCCAGGAAAAGGGCCGTCTGGGCATCCTGGAATACACCAGCCAGAAGAGCTTCTATTTCGGACTGAACGAACATCCCAACCCCTGGGCTTTCTCCTGAGGACTTCTCACCCATGATCTCCCGTCGCCAACTGGCCCTTTCCGTCCTGTCCTGCGCCGCGCTGACCGCCGGTATGTCGCCGCTGCACGCGCAGACGGCCACGGAAAAGGCCCTTGCTTCCGACAAGTTCACACTGGTCGCCCCGTTCCCTCCCGGCGGCCCCATCGACACCCTGGCGCGCGTGCTGGCCGACGGCCTGGCCAAGCGCTACGGCCAGCCGGCCGTGGTGGACAACGCCCCCGGCGCCGCGGGCAACATCGGCATGGACAAGGTCAAGCGTGCCAAGCCCGACGGTCACACGCTGCTGGTGATCCCGGCTGGCAACCTGACCATCAACCCCACGCTGATGCCGAAGTTCCCCTTCAGCATCGACAAGGACTTCACGCCTGTCACCATGCTGGCCACTACGCCCAACGTGCTCGTGACCAGCCCCTCCACCGGCTTCAGGAACGTGGCCGACCTGGTCCGTGCAGCCAAGGCCAAACCCGACAGCCTGAGCTACGGCTCGCCCGGTGTCGGCAGCGGTCTGCACCTGGCCGGCGAGCTGTTCAAGTCGCAGGCGGGCATCGACATCCTGCATGTGGCCTACAAGGGCACCACGCCGGCACTGAGCGACCTGCTGGGCGGCACCATCCCGCTGATGTTCAGCAACCTGCCCACCGTGCTGCCGCACCTGCAGAACGGCAAGCTGGTGGCACTGGGCGTGACCGATGCGAAGCGCTCTCCCTCGGCACCCGACATCCCCACGTTCACCGAGCAGGGCATCGCCGGCGTCGAGATCCCGTCCTGGTACAGCCTGCTGGCACCGGCGGGCCTGGCACCCGAGGTCGCGGAGCAGCTGGCGCGCGACGCGCAGGAGATCCTGTCTCAGCCCGACGTGACCGAGCGTCTCAAGGGCCTGGGCATGACGCGCTGGGACCTGCGCACCACCGCCTTCCGCAAGCACATCCAGGACGAGACCGCCCGCTGGGCCAAGGTCATCACCGCCCGCGGCATCCGCATGGAGTGAGCACATGAGCGAACAGACCCCAAACGTGCTGCTGACCATCGTGCTCAAGCACCACCCTGGCCTCACGCTGGATGACGTGCAAAGCCGCCTGAAGGCCAGCGAATGGTGGGACCGTTTTCCCATCGAGGGCACCCGTGTGGTGTCGTGGACCGTGGCGATGGGGTTCGGACAGATCGTGACGCTGGAAGTGCCGCCCCACCTGCTGGGCCTGGTGAACCTGGAACTGGAGCGCTCCGCCTGGGGCGTGTTCACGACCGAGGTGTATCCGACCTACGACTTCGTGCCCGTGCGCGAGCGCATCAAGGCCCGCGTGGCCGCCGGAGGCCAATGATGGGTATCCTTCCGGAAAAGATCGCCAGCCCGCAAGTGCCCGACCTGCCCACCGCCAGCTGGACCAACGGCTGGCGCATCGGCCAGGAAGTCGCGATGTCGGGCATGACCGCGCACCCCGCCACGCGCCAGGCTGCCGAGCAGGGTCAACCGCTGGGCGCCTACGAGCAGACCATGGTCGTGCTGCGCAAGCTCGAAGCCCTGGTGCAGGCCGCGGGTGGCCACAAGCACAACATCGTCAAGACCGTGGTGTACGTGACCGACATCGCCGACAAGGACGAAGTCGGCCGCGCTCGCAAGGACTTCTTCGAAGGCCACTACCCGTGCTCGACGCTGGTCGCGGTGAGCGCGCTCGTGTTCCCCGAACTCAAGGTCGAGATCGACGCCTGGGCCCGCCTGGACGTGGACCTGCGCCAGGCCGTTCCCCTCACCACCGAAGGAAGCTGACAACATGGATCTGGGCATCAAGGGCAAGAAAGCGCTGGTGTGTGGCGCCAGCGCCGGACTCGGCCATGCCTGCGCTGAAGCGCTCGCCGCCGAAGGTGTGCACCTGGTCATCGTCGCACGCACCGAAGGCCCGCTGGCCGAAGCGGCCGAGCGCCTGCGCGCGCTGCCGGGCGCAGGTCCGGTGGACTTCGTGGCCGCCGACGTGACAAGCGCCGAGGGCCGCGCGCGCATCTTCGCCGCGCACCCCGACTTCGACATCGTGGTCACCAACGCGGGCGGCCCGCCACCCGGCGACTTCCGCCAGTGGGACCAGGAAACATGGCACCGCGCCATCGACGCCAACATGCTGGCACCCATCGAACTGATCAAGGCCACGGTGGACGGCATGATGGCGCGCGGCTGGGGCCGCATCATCAACATCACTTCCAGCGCGGTGAAGTCGCCCGTGGACGGCCTTGGCCTGTCCGTGGGCGCACGCAGCGGCCTGACCGGCTTCGTCGCCGGCCTGGCGCGCAGCACCGTGGGCAAGGGTGTGACGATCAACAACCTGCTACCCGGCACGTTCGACACCGCGCGACTGGCCGGCAACTTCGCGGCGCAAGCCAAGCGCGAGGGGCGCGACGTGGAAGAGGTCAAGGCCGCGCGACTGGCCAAGCACCCTGCGCACCGCTTCGGCCAGCCTGCGGAGCTGGGCCATACCTGTGCCTACCTGTGCAGCGTGCACGCCGGCTACATCAACGGGCAGAACATCCTGCTCGACGGAGGCTCGTTCAGCGGCGTCTTCTGATCCGCTGAATCTTCCCCCGTGACAGCCGGCCGGCTGTCCGCCGCCATCCCGTCAGCCCACACATGACAAAGGAGACAATGACGATGATCGCGCGCAGAAACTTCATCCTCGCCTCGACGGCAGCCGCCGCGACGCTGGGCCTGCCTGCCGGCGGCGCGCTGGCCCAGGCGGGCTATCCCCGCCGTCCCATCACCCTCGTGGTGAGCTTCCCGCCGGGCGGCGACACCGACTCGCTGGCGCGCAGCTTCGCAGAGAAGCTGTCCGCCCGCCTCGGCCAGCCGGTGGTGGTCGAGAACAAGACCGGCGCCAGCGGCACCATCGGCAACGCCTTCGTGGCCAAGGCCAGGCCCGACGGCTACACGCTACTGTTCACGCCCAACACATTCGCCACCGCGCCACTGGTCCTCAAGCCCGGCACCGGCGCGGTGTACGACCCGCTGACCGACTTCACGCCGATCATGCTGGCGGGCACGCAGTCGCTGTTCCTGATCACGCACGCGGGTTCGGACCTCAGGACCGTGAAGGACGTGCTGGCAGCCGCCAGGAGCGGCAAGCTGGCCAACTACGCGAGTCCGGGCAGTGGCTCGCCCATGCACATTCTGGGCGAGATGTTCAACCGCTCTGCCGGTCTGAAACTCACGCAGGTGCCCTACCGAGGCAGCGGCCCGGCCATCGTGGATCTGGTGGCCGGCCACATCCCGATGATGTTCAACACGCTCGGGCCGGTGGCGCAGTACATCCGCGAAGGCAAGCTCGTGAACGTCGCCGTGGCCGACCCGGAACGCTCGCCGCTGGCCCCCGACGTGCCGACGCTGGCCGAAGCCGGCATCAGGGACGCGGAGGCTAACGCCTGGCAGGGCTTCTTCGGTCCCAGGGGCATGCCGCCCGAGCTGGTGCGCACGCTCAACGCGCACCTGAACGAGATCATGAAGCTGCCCGACGTGCAGGCACGCATGCAGACCATGACGCTGGTCCCTGCCGGCGGCGCGCCCGAGGCACTGGCCAGAATCAACCAGTACCACCACGAGCGCTACGGCAAGGTGATCCGCGAAACCGGCATCATGGCCGACTGAGGCGGGCAGGCTCTCCTAGTCGAATGACACGGTAGCGCGCAGCTCGTCGCGAGCCTCGCGGATCGCGGGCAGATGGGTCTCGCGAAATGCGGCCATCGTCATGCGCTCGGCGCGCACCGACAAACTCAGAGCGGCGACCGTGCGGTCCGCAACGCTCGTGATGGGTATGGCGATCGAGCGCACGCCCAGCTCGATTTCTTCATCGCACTCGGCCCAGCCGAAGATGCGGCAGTGATCCACCTGCTCAAGCGCCGAGTCCAGGTCACGCACTGTCCTGGGCGTGCATGGTTGCAGCGGCGCAGCGGATAGACGGCGTGTCACGTCCTTGCGCGGCATCGTGGACAGCATCGCCCGGCCCATTGCCGAGCAGAAAACCGGCAGGCGCGAACCAATGCCCAAGCCGACCGAAAGCGTGCGCCGGCCCGTCGACCTCGCGATGATCAGCACCTCGTCATCGAGCAAGACACCGAGCGAGGCGGAGTGGCGCGTACGGTCGGCCAGCTTGTCCAGCACCGGTTGCGCCATCTGCGGCGCCGGCCGTGACGACAGGTACGCGCGTGCCAGGAGCAGGGTTCGTGGCGCGACCCAGAAACGGCGGCCATCGCTGTGCAGATAGTCGAGCGCCTGCAGCGTCAGCAGCAGGCGGCGCGCAGTTGCTGGCGTGTACCCGGTCAGGCGTGCCACCTCCGACAGCGTCAGCCTCGCGTGCTTGCGCTCAAAGCAAAGCAGAACTTTCAACCCTTTGTCCAGCGATGCGATGAAGTCGCGCGAATGGGTTCGCCCGGTCATTGTCATGCGCCGATTCTTGCGCAATGCGCAAGACCACATTGAACCAGAGGCCTGCGCTGAACAGAATCGGTGCGTTGCCGCCGTCGTCCGTCTCGGTGCGCCAGCGGCAACAGGGCCTTTCACTCATAGAACAGACGAGAGAGACAAACCATCATGAAAAGACGAACCATCCTGGGTCTGGCACCGCTGCTGGCGCTGCCATTGGTGTCGCGGGCCAACGACTACCCGCGCATGCCGGTCAATATCGTGACGCCGCTGGCCGCGGGCGACGCCGCCGACAAGGCCGCGCGCCTGATGGGGCAGGAGCTGTCCCGGCTGCTCGGCACGGCGGTGACCATCACCAACCGGCCTGGCGCTGGCGGTTCGCTGGGCACGCAGTCCGTGATCCGCGCGCCCAAGGACGGCTACACGCTGCTGTACGCGCAGAACAGCCCGCTGACGATCCGGCGCGTGGTCGAACCCGAAGCCGCGAATTACGACCCCCTCAAGGACCTCGTGCCACTGGCCCTCACCACCCGCAGTCCCTCGGTGCTCGTGGTGCACAAGGATGCGCCCTTCAGAACGGTCAAGGAGCTGGTCGAGCACGCGGCGAAGCACCCCGGCGGCGTTCGCATCGGCAACGCCGGTCCGGGCTCGGTCGGCGACATCAGCGTGCAGCTGATGGCATCGGCCACCGGCGTCCAGCTCGATTCGGTGAATTACAAGGGCGCCGCACCGGCCGTGACCGACCTGCTCGGCGGCCACATCGACGGTGTGATCCTCGCGCTGGGCGCGCTGGGTGCCCACATCCGCAGCGGCACATTGCGCACCCTGGCGACATCGACGCCCTTCCCGGAGTTTCCGGACATCCCCACGCTGCGCCAGCTGGGGTACGGCACCGACATCCTGGGCGTGTGGTTCGGCTTCTTCCTGCCCGCCGGGGTGCCCGGAAACGTGGTGGACACCATCGTGCCGGCGCTCGAGAAAGTCGTGCGCAACAGCGAGATCTCGGCGCAGCTGCTGCCCGCCGGGATCCTGCAGGAATGGGGATCGTCCAAGGCGCTCGCCGAGGAAATCGCCCGCGAATACCAGGCGGTCAGCGAACTGCTCGGCCGCAAATCCAGCAAGTGAAGGCAAAAGTGATGACGAAGCAATTGCATGTGGCCATCGTCGGTGGTGGCATTGGAGGACTTTCCGCAGCCGTGGCGCTGCGGCACCGCGGCATCCGCGTGTCTGTGTACGAGCAGTCGGCGCAGCTGCGCGAGGTCGGCGCCGGGGTGTTCGTCTACCCCAACAGCCTGCGCCAGCTCGAGCGCATCGGCCTGGGTCCCGCGCTGGCCGCAGTGGGCGCGAAAGTGGGTTCCGGCTCGGAGTACTACCGCATGGACGGTTCGGTGGTGGGCAAGATCCTGACCACCGACTCCAGCGGATGGAACGGGATGTACGGCATGCACCGTGCCGACCTGCTCCAGGTGTTCACCGACGCCCTGCCACCCGAGACCATCCACACCGGCCACCGGGCCGTGGATTTCAGCCAGGATGAACACGGCGCCTGCGTGCGTTTCGAGAACGGCAACGAGGTGCGGGCCGATGTGGTGGTGGCCGCCGACGGCATCAACTCCGCGCTGCAAAAGCACGTCATCGCGCCTTCCGCGCCGGAATACTCGGGCTTCCGCGCCTACCGCGGGCTGCTCGCCGCCAGCGAGGTGCCCGAGTGGCGCGCCGAGGCGCACCAGGTGTGGATGGGTCACGGCAAGCATTTCATGGTCTTCCCGGTGCGCCGGGGCGAGCTGCTCAACTACGTGGGCTTCGTCCCCACCACCAGCGAGACGGTCGAGTCCTGGTCGGCCGTTGGCGACCGTGACGAGCTGGTCGCCTCCTTCGCCGGCTGGGACCCGCGCGTGACCTCGCTGCTGGACAAGGTCAAGTCCTGCTTCTGGTGGGGCCTGTACGACCGCAAGCCGCTGACGAAGTGGGTCACCGGCCGCCTGGCCCTGCTGGGCGATGCGGCACACCCCATGCTGCCGCACCTGGGTCAGGGCGCCAACCAGGCCATCGAGGACGGCACGGCGCTGGCGGTGCTGTTGCAGGCCTGCGGTGAAGGCCGCTTCACGGTGGAGGAAGCCCTGCAACGCTACGAAACCCTGCGCCGTCCGCGCGCGTCCATGGTGCAGGTCGAGGCACGCCAGAATGGACGCCGCTACGACTCCCAGTACGAGGACCTGGCCCAGCGCGACCGAGAGATCGCCAATTCCGCCGCGTTCCGCAAGTCGCTCTACGACTACGACATCGAGAAGGAAGCACGCCTGTCGATCAGCGAGTCCGACGCGGTGCCGGCCTGAGGCCCGCCCTCATCCGGCCGTGGGTGCCGCTGCCGTCCCGGCCAGGGCCGAGCGGCGCCCGGCTTCCCGCCGGACATAGGCCGTCGGCGACAGGCCCGACCAGCGGCGGAAGGCCCGCGCGAACACCTTGTCCGAGCCATAGCCGACCGCCTGCGCCACGCGCGCCAGCGGCAGGCGACCGGCCTCCAGCCGCTCGGCCGCCAGCGCCATGCGATGCGCGCCCAGGTAGCCCATGGGCGTGTCGCCCACGAGCTGGCGGAAGCGATCGCTGAACCGCGAACGCGACATGGCCGCCTCGCGCGCGAGCGAGGCCACCGTCCATTCCCCGGCAGGATCGCGGTGCATGGCGGCGATGGCGCGTGCGATGGCCGGATCCGACAGTCCCCGCCACCAGCCGGCATCCGCCGGGCCGGCTGTCCGCAGCAGGTGCTCGCGCAGGATGCTCACCAGCAGCAGCTCGCCCATGCGGCTGGCCGACAGGCGCCAGCCGGGCCGCTGGTCCAGTGTCTCGGTCACCAGCGCCTCCATCGTGCCGGCCAGGGTGGCGGCCGTGCGCAACTCGCTCGCCCGCACATGGATCAGGGGCGGCAGGATGCGCAGCACGGTATGGCGGCAGTAGGCCGACACCCAAAGCAGCGCGCTGGACATCTCGCAGACCTGGCCCTCGCCACCGTGACTCAGCACCAGCGGAGCCTCGTCGCGCGCGCCCGGCACACGCTCGCGCAGCAGCTGCGCGAACGGCACCACCGGCGCGTCGGGCGATGACGTGATGCGGTGCGGCGATCCGGCAGGCAGCAGCACGAGATCACCCGGATCCACCTTCAGCGGCGCGTCGGCACCGGGCAGCGCGATCCACCACGGTGCCCCGCGCGCCATGCGGATCACCGCGCTGCCGGCCACGCCGGCCGATGCCAGGCCCCAGGGCGCAGAGAGGTGAAAGCGCGCCGTCACCGCATGCTCGGCGCGGCAGATGGCGAGAACTTCGCTGAGAACGTCCATGTGTCTGGATCTCCGGTCCTGCCGGGACGAATGGTGCCCAATCCGGGCGTCCTGGCGGTTGAGGGCAGCGACCGTGACCGGAACAATCAGGCACCACATTGTCATCGTTCCGGAGCAACCTCATGCCAGCATTGAAAATCGCCATCGTCGGCGGTGGCGTGGGCGGCCTGTCCGCCGCCATCGCCCTGCATCGCCACGGCCACGACGTGACCGTGTTCGAGCAGGCCGCCAGCTACTCGCGCGTCGGCGCCGACATCAACCTCACCCCCAACGTGGTGCGCGCCATCGACGGCCTCGGCGCCGGCGCCGCCATCCGCGCGCGTGGCGCACGCCCGACCTTCCGCATCAGCCGCGACTGGGACAGCGGCCAGGAAACATCGCGCCTGCCCATGGGCGACGTGGCCGAGCAGCGCTACGGCGCGCCCCAGGTCACTATCCACCGCGCCGACATCATCGAAGCGCTGGCCGAGCAGTTTCCCGCCGGGCACATCCGCTTCGGCCAACGCATCCGCACGCTGGCACAGGACGATGCCGGCGTGACCCTGCAATTCGAGGACGGCAGCGCGCAGCGCTTCGACGTCGTTGTCGGCGCCGACGGCATCCACTCGCGTGTGCGCACCGCGTTGTTCGGCGAGGAGCAGCCGCGCTTCACGGGCGTGGTCTCGTTCCGCTCGGTGGTGCCCACCGAACGCGTGCAGCACGTGCCCGAGATCGAGGCCTTCACCAAGTGGTGGGGGCCGACGCCGCAAAGCCAGATCGTGACCTTCCCGCTCAACCAGAGCCGCGAGACCTTCGTCTTCGCGACCACCGGCCAGGAAAGCTGGACCGAGGAATCCTGGACCAGCGAAGGTGACGTGAACGAACTGCGCGGCTTCTACAAGGACTTCCACCCCGATGCGCGCGCGCTGCTCGACGCCTGCGACAGCACGCTCAAGAGTGCACTGTACGAACGCGACCCGCTGCCGCGCTGGTCCGTGGGCACGGTCACGCTGCTGGGGGACGCCTGCCATCCCATGCTGCCGTTCATGGCGCAGGGGGCCGGCATGGCGATCGAGGATGCGGTGGTGCTGGGCCGCGCGCTGGC
This sequence comes from Pseudomonadota bacterium, assembly GCA_023415035.1. Taxonomy (GTDB): domain Bacteria; phylum Pseudomonadota; class Gammaproteobacteria; order Burkholderiales; family Burkholderiaceae_C; genus Hydrogenophaga. The sequence continues at coordinate 21,391 of JAEZLX010000175.1, forward strand.
CGGCGCGGGCAACCGTGCCGACGCGGAACGCGCCCTGCGCGCCTATGAACAGGCGCGGCTGGAACGCACGGCCCAGATCCAGATCGGATCGCGCGGCAACCAATGGATGAAGACCCAGGGCAATGCCGACTGGGTCTACGGTTACGACGCCTGGAACGTCGAGCTGCCGGCCGCCTGAGCCGGCGGTGCCGCGCGCGGGTGACCGCCGCGCGGCACCGTAGCGGTCAGAGCAGGGTGCGCAGCCAGGCGGCGCACTCGGGCGCCGTGTTGGCCGGCCAGCTCACGCTGATGCGCGTGTCACCGCGCTGCACCTCGACGTGGATCGCCTCGGACGAGGAAGCGCCGAACAGGCGGGCCCAGAAGCCGGGAGCAGCGCTCTGGCGGGCTGCTGCAGGCACCGACACGGGCGCCGCTGTCGCAGCGGCCGGGGCAGGCG
>JAEZLX010000226.1 GCA_023415035.1 Pseudomonadota bacterium
CGACCTGCACAACCTCGGCGCGGCAGCCCAGCTCGCGGCCCTGCTGATCCTGGTGGTGGTGGTGCTCATCGCGGCCGAGCAGCGCTCGCGCCTGGCCCAGCGCTACCACAGCGCCGCCAGCCGCCAGGGCCGCATCGCGCTGCGCGGTCGTGCGCGCTGGATCGCCTTCGCCGCCTGCGCCGTCGTGCTCGCGGTGGCCTTCATCATCCCCATGCTGCAGATCGTGTCCTGGTCGCTCGACGTCTGGCGCGAGGACCTGGACGAGCGCTACTGGGGATTCGTGTGGAACACGCTGCAACTGGCCCTGGCCACGGCGGCCATCACCACCGTGCTGGCGCTGCTGCTGTCATGGCTGCGCCGCCTGCACGCCGATGCCGGCACCGCCTGGCTGGTGCGGCTGGCGGTGATCGGCTATGCCGTCCCGGGCGTGGTTCTGGCGGTGGGCGTGTTCGTGCCGATCGCCTGGCTCGACGACCTGCTGCTGCCGGTGCTCCGGGGCATGGGCTATGAAGGCCTCACGCTGTTCAAGGGCACGATCGCCACCATGCTCCTGGCCCTGTCGGCACGCTTCCTGGCCGTGGCCTGGCAGGCCACCGACAGTGCCATGCAGCGCATCAGTCGCAGCCAGGAAGACGCCTGCGCATCGCTCGGACTGACGACCTGGCAGACGTTGCGCCGGCTGCACCTGCCGCTGCTGCGCACCGGCCTGCTCTCGGGCTTCCTCATGGTCCTGGTGGACGTGATGAAGGAAATGCCCATCACCCTCATGACACGCACGTTCGACTGGGACACCCTGGCCGTTCGCGTGTTCCAGCTCACCAGCGAATCGCTGTGGGACCAGGCCGCGCTGCCGGCGCTGGCCATCGTGCTGGTCGGCCTGCTGCCGGTCGCCTTGCTGGTGGCCCAGACCGAGCGCCAGCCCACCTCGACCGCTGCCCATCATGACGACGACACCCATGCTTGAAGTCGAACACGTCACCCTCGGCTACGACCACACCGACGTGGTCCGCGACATCTCGCTGACGCTCGCGCGTGGCGAGATCGGCTGCCTGCTGGGCCCCTCGGGCTGCGGCAAGACCACCTTGCTGCGCGCGATTGGCGGCTTCGAACCGCTGCGCGCCGGCCGCATCGCCCTGGACGGACGCATCGTGGCCACGGGCGATGCCGCCATGCCGGCACGCGAGCGCGGCATCGGCATGGTGTTCCAGGACCATGCGCTGTTCCCGCACCTGAACGTGCAAGGCAACGTCGCGTTCGGCCTGGGCAAGCTGCCGACGGCCGAGCGCAACCGGCGCGTGGCAGAGATGCTCCAGCTGGTCGGGCTTGATGGGATGCAGCGTCGCTGGCCACACGAGCTCTCGGGTGGTCAGCAGCAGCGCGTGGCGCTCGCCCGTGCGCTAGCGCCGCAGCCGTCCCTGCTGCTGCTGGACGAGCCGTTCTCCAACCTCGACACCAGCCTGCGCGTAGCCATCGCGCGCGAGATCCGCGCCATCCTGCGCCACGCTGGCGCCACGGCGCTGATGGTCACGCACGACCAGCACGAAGCCTTCGCCATGGCCGACGCCGTCGGGGTGATGGTGGGCGGCCGTCTGCACCAGTGGGCCAGCGCCCGGGACGTGTACTACCGCCCCGCCACGCCGGAGGTTGCGCGCCTGATCGGCGAAGGGGTGCTGCTGCCGGCACAGGCCGGGCCTGACGGCTGCTGGCAGACACCGGCCGGCGCGATCACCACCGATGCGCCGTGCTTCGGCGACGGCTCCCACCGCCAGGTACTGGTGCGCCCCGAGGAGCTGTGCATCGACGATGCCAGCCCCGTGAAGGGCACCGTGACCGAGTGCGTTTTCCGTGGCAGCCACTTCCTTTACACGGTGCAGCTGCCCGACACGCGCGTGCTGGTCCAGGGCGGCATGAAACAGCCGCGGGACGTGGGCGCCACGGTCGGCATCGCCCCCCTGCGCCGCTGAAGCGATCCCCGGCCTCAGCCGAGCAGGTCCTTCAGGCGGTGCCAGGTCATGCCCAGCACTAGGCTGGGCGTGCGCAGCCAGCGGCCGCCCGGAAAAGGCCGGTGCTTCAGCAGGGTGAACACGTCGAACCGCCCGGCCTGGCCGAGCACAGCCTCGGCCACCAGCTGGCCCGCCAGGCCCGTCAGCGCGACGCCGTGCCCGCTGAAGCCCTGCAGGTAATACAGGTTGTCGCCCAGGCGCCCGAAATCGGGCGCACGGTTCATGCTGATGTCCACGAATCCGCCCCAGACGTATTCGACCGGCACGCCACGCAGCGCCGGGAACACCTGCACCATGCGGCGGGTCATCGTGCCCTTGAGGTCGGGCGGCGTCATGGTGGTGTAGCTCACGCGGCCGCCGAACAGCATCCGTGAATCGGCACTGAAGCGGAAGTAGTCGAGCACGAAGTTGTTGTCGCAGGCCGCGGCATTGCTCGGAATCAGGCGCTGGCGCAGCGCCGGGTCGATCGGGCTCGTGGCCACGATGTACGTGCCCACGGGCATGATGCGCGAGGCGATCTCGGGCGCCACCTGCGGTCCGTACTCGGGCAGCATGCAGTTGCCTGCCAGCACGCCGTAGCGCGCGCGGATCTGACCGTGACGCGTGCGCGCCACCAGCTGGGCACCACGCTCCAGCGACGTCACCGGCGACTGCTCGAACACGCGCACACCCGCGCGACCGGCCGCCCGGGCCAGGCCCAGCGTGTACTTGAGCGGATGCAGATGGCCGGAGCGGCTCTCGTAGGCGGCCATCACATAGCGCGGGCTGTCGATCAGGCGCCGCACATCGGCCCCCTCGGCCACATCGCAGGGAACACCAAGCCGCTGCAGGCTGTCGATTTCCTCGCGCAGGGCACGTGCCTTGCGGACCGAATCGGCCACATACAGGTAGCCGCGCTGCCATTCGCAGTCAATGCCGTGTTTCTGGATGCGGCGCTCGACCAGATCGACCGCCTCGACCGACATGTCCCACGCCAGGCGGGCGTCGCCGGCGCCGAGTTGCCGCTCGAACGGCTCCTGTCCGCTCGCGTAACCGACGATCACCTGTCCGCCGTTGCGGCCGCTGGCGCCGGCACCAATGCGGTCGGCCTCCAGCAGCACCACCGACAGGCCGCGCTGCGCCATCTCCAGCGCCGCCGACAGTCCCGAAAGACCGCCGCCGATCACCACCACATCGACCGTTTCCTCGCCCTGCAGCGGCGGCCTGGGGGCCGGCCGCACGACGCTGGCCTCGTAATAACTGCGCTGGTTGAGCTGGGTGTCAGACCCGATGAGGGAACGCGGGAACATGCGCCTTCCCTCTCAGCCCATGCGGGCCACACGGCCACACAGGTAGGTCCAGACGAAGGTGGCCGCCGCGTTGCTGGTCAGTTCCGCGTGGTCGTAGGCCGGGGCCACCTCCACGCAATCCATGCCGATCCAGTTCAGGTCGGCCAGATCCTCCAGGAAGGTCAGCACCTGCGAACTGGTCAGTCCGCCGGGCTCGGGCGTGCCGGTGCCGGGCGCGAAGGCGGGGTCCAGCACGTCGATGTCGAGCGTCAGGTAGCAGGGCCGCTGGCCGATGCGCTGGCGAATCGCATCCAGCACCGGCGCCAGGCCGGCGCCGTCGCGACCACGCAGGTCGCGCGCGGTGAATATCTGCCCGCCCTGGTCGGCGACGTACTCGCGCGCGGCGCGCTCGCCGCTGGAGCGGATGCCGATCTGCACCGTGTGCGGCGCGCTGATCAGCCCCTCCTGGATCGCCTCCCAGGTCCAGGTGCCATGGCCCGATGGCTCGCCAAAGTGGTCGCGCCAGGTGTCGCAGTGGGCATCGAAATGCACGCAGGCCAGCGGCTCGCCGCCACCGTATTGCGCCTTCGCCGCCCGCAGCAGCGACAGCGTGACCGAGTGGTCGCCGCCGAGGAACACACAGTGGTGCCTTGCCATCAGATCGGCCGCCTGCGCCTCGATGTGCCGGCGCACCTCGGCCAGCGGCGAGGCATTGGGCAGGCGCATGTCCAGCGCGTCGCCCACGTGGGCCAGCGGCGAGACATCGAAATGCGGGTGGATGCCGTCGCACAGCATCAGGCTGGCGGCGCGGATGGCCTGCGGCCCGAAGCGCGCGCCGGGCCGGTTCGTCACCACGCCGTCGTACGGCACGCCCGCCACCGCGAACGGCTGCCCGTCCAGGGGCTCGCAGGCCAGAAAGCGGTTGCTGTTGTTGGCAAAGGCGAAATGCCCGATCGGTGATGACATGGGGTACGGGTGATTGACGTTGCGGATGCCGTGGTGGCGGAGAACCGGACGGAAGATACGCCCGCCAGGACCGCCGTGAAGGGACCAATTGTCGGACAAGCGCCGCGTCCACCGCGACGGAAAACGCTTGCGCCACACCGCATATGCAAATACATTTGCTTTTGCGATGTTTATGCAAATATTCATTGCATCATGATGGTGCATCCCGGCATGACAGCGCCACGACGGTGCACCGACCGCTGTCTTCCGATCTGAAAGGTCTGCCATGAAACACCTCCTCGTCCGGTCTCTCGCCGCGGCCCTGACGGCCGCCTCCATGCTGTTCGGCACCGCACAGGCACAGACCCTGGTGGTGGCCACCGACACCGCCTTCGTGCCCTTCGAGTTCAAGCAGGGCGACAAGTACGTGGGCTTCGACATCGACCTGTGGGACGCCATCGCCAAGGAGCTGGGCCTGTCGTACAAGCTGCAGCCGATGGACTTCAACGGCATCCTGCCGGCACTGCAGACCAAGAACGTGGACCTCGCGCTGGCGGGCATCACGATCAAGGACGAGCGCAAGCAGGTGATCGACTTTTCCGACGGCTACTACGACAGCGGCTTCATGCTGCTGGTGCCGGCAGCCAGCGCCATCACCAGCGAGAAGGACCTCAAGGGCAAGACACTGGCCGTCAAGACCGGCACCTCGGCCGCCGACTATGCCAAGGCCAACTTCGCGGGCACCGAGCTGCGCCTGTTCCCGAACATCGACAACGCCTACCTTGAACTGGCCACCGGTCGCGTGGACGCGGTCATGCACGACACGCCCAACGTGCTGTACTTCGC
>JAEZLX010000242.1 GCA_023415035.1 Pseudomonadota bacterium
GCGATCGGCGAGGAAGCGGCGGTCGATGCGCTGCACCAGGGCGTGAGCGACTACGTGCTCAAGGACAACATTCCCCGGCTGGCCAACGTCATTGAGCGGGCGCTGGAGGTGCGTGCCACGCGGCGCGCGAAGGCGCAGGCCGATGCCGAGCTGGCCGAGTCGCGCCACCGCCTCGCGGCGCTGGCCGAACACCTGCAATCCTCGATCGAGCAGGAGCGTGCCGACATCGCACGCGAAATCCACGACGACATCGGTGGCGCACTCGCCGCGGTGAAGCTGGACCTGGCCTGGCTCTCGCGCCGCACGCTGGACGAGGAGATGCGCCGGCACCTGGGCACGGCGATGGAGATGCTGCAGCATGCACTGGGCGCGAGCCAGCGCATCATGATGAACCTGCGCCCGCCCATACTCGACCAGGGGCTGGTGGCGGCGGTGCAGTGGCTGGGCGAGAGCTTCGAGCGGCGCACCGGTATCCGCGTGACGGTGCGGGCGTCTTCCGAGCACCTGGATGTGCCGCGCGACCTGCAGGTGGTGGCCTACCGCACCGCGCAGGAAGCGCTGACCAATGTATCCAAGCACGCCAAGGGGGCGACGACCGTGGTCATCGACCTGAGCGACAGCGAGGGCGTGCTCACGCTGGAGGTGTCCGACAATGGGCAGGGCATGAGTCCCGAGGCGCGCCGCAAGACCAAGTCCTTCGGCCTGCTGGGGCTGAGCGAGCGCGCTTCCAAGGTCGGCGGATGGCTGGATGTCAGTACGTCCTCCAGCGGCACGTCGATCATTCTTTCCGTGCCGCTGGACCGGACCATCGATTCCGTTCCGTTTCCCGAGGAGGGACGTTCATGATCCGAGTGATTCTGTGCGACGACCATGCGGTGGTGCGTCGCGGCATCCGTGACACGATATCCGAGGCGGTGGACATCCGTGTCGTCGGCGAGGCCGGCAGCTACCCGGAGCTGCGCGAACAGATGCGCAACAACGAGTGCGACGTGCTGGTGCTCGACCTGAACATGCCCGGCCGCAGCGGGCTGGAGGTGCTGCAGGCGCTGCGCGAGGAAGGCTCGCCCGTGCGCACGCTGGTGGTGTCGATGTACCCGGAGGACCAGTACGCCATCCGCTGCCTGCGCGCCGGTGCCCAGGGCTACCTGAACAAGGCGGGGGAGCCGGCCGAACTGATCGCGGCCATCCGCACGGTGTACCAGGGGCGTCGGTACGTCACGCCCGAGGTGGCCGAGATGCTGGTGGACAGCCTCAACTCGCCGGACGACCAGGCGCTGCACGCGAGCCTGTCCGAGCGCGAGCTGCAAACCTTGCAGAAGATCGCATCGGGCAAGAAGCTCTCCGAGATTGCCGAGGAGCTCATGCTCAGCCCGAAGACCGTCAGCGTGTACCGCGCGCGCGTGCTCGAAAAACTGCACCTGACGAACAATGCCGAGCTGACGGTCTATGCCATCCGCAACAACCTGGTGTGACCGCCGGCGGTGGATGGCGTGGACGGCTGCCGCGCTGGCGGCGGGATGCTCGCGCCCCGATCCCGAGCAGCAGCTGATGGCGGCCGCTCGCCGGTTGCAGGAGGCCATCGAGGCGCGCGACACCGGCGTCGTGATGGACATGCTCGACGAGCATTTCCGTGGCGGTGGGGAGCTTGACCCGGCGAGCGCTCGCCGGCTGCTGACGGCGACCTTCCTGCGCTACCAGAACATCCGTGTGGTGGCGCTGGCGCCCGAGGTACGGGTGGATCCTGCGGTGCCGACGCTGGGCGCGATCGAGTCGAATGTGGTCGTCACGGGGGCCCAGGGCCTGATCCCCGAACGCGCGGAACCCTACCGCGTGCGTACCGAGTGGCGGCTGGTCGGTGGTGAATGGAAGCTCAGCGACCTGCGCTGGGAATGATCAGCCGCCGGTGAACAGGTCGGTGGCGATGCGCAACAGGGTCACCACGGGCTGGTCGAGCAAGGGCAGGGTGAAGGCAATGCCCAGCATGCCGGCCGACAGCGTGATGGGAAAGCCGATGGCGAACACGCTGATCTGCGGCGCCATGCGCGAGATCAGGCCCAGCACCAGGTTGATGAACAGCAGCATGCCGATCATGGGCAGCGCGATCCACAATCCGTAGCGGAACACCACGGTGCCCAGTTCGTGCAGGCGCAGCTGCTGTGCGGAGGCGATGACGCTGCCGTCGACCGGAAAGGCCTGAAAGCTGGAAATGACCGCCTCCAGCACCATCAGGTGGCCGTTGATCACCACGAACAGCAGCATGGACATGTTGCCGAAAAAGCGCCCGACCGTGCTGGTCTGAGCGTTGGTGGACGGGTCGAAGAAACCGGCGAAGTTCAAACCCATCTGCAGGCCGATGACTTCGCCGGCGAGCTCGATCGCGGCGAACACGATGCGCACCGCCAGGCCAATGGCCACGCCGATGAAAACCTGTTGCATCACCGCACCGAGGGCGCGGCTGTCGTTCAGGGCGATGGTGGGCTGGTCCGACAGGGCGGCCTGGGCGCAGAAGGCGATCAGGAACGCCAGCCCCACGCGCGTGCGCATGGGCACCGAGCGGGCCGAGAAGATCGGCGCGCTGGAGAACACGGCCAGCACGCGCAGAAAGGGCCAGAACACTGGCGATATCCACGCCATCAGCTGCGCTTCGGTGAAGGTGAGCATGGCGGGTGGACCGAAGCTGGCTTAGACGGCGTACTGCGGGATGGACAGCAGCGTGGTGCGGATGAAATCGACCAGTGTGGTCAGCATCCAGGGACCCGCGATGGCGAACACGGCGATGGCCGCGATCAGCTTCGGCACAAAGGACAGCGTGGCCTCGTGGATCTGCGTGATGGCCTGGAACAGGCTGACCACCAGACCCACCACCAGCACGACGCCGAGCACCGGCGCGGCGACGGTCAGAATCATGAACAGGGCGTTCTGCCCCAGGGTCAGGGCGGCTTGCGGTTCCATTCAGCGATCCCTCAAGTGGAGAAGGAGGCCGCGAGCGAACCCAGAAGCAGGTTCCAGCCGTCGGCCAGCACGAACAGCATGAGCTTGAAAGGCAGGGCCACCAGTACGGGCGAGAGCATCATCATCCCCAGTGACATCAGCACGCTGGCCACCACCATGTCAATGACCAGGAAGGGGATGAAGATCATGAAACCGATCTGGAACGCGGTCTTGAGCTCGCTGGTGACGAAGGCGGGCACGAGCACGCGAAACGGTGCCTGCTCGGCGGTGGTCTCTTCCGGCAGCTGGCCGATGCGTGCAAACAGTTCGAAATCGGACTGGCGCGTCTGGCGCAGCATGAAGGCCCGCATGGGTGCCTGGCCGCGTTCCAGCGCCTGCTCGAACGTGATCTCGTTGCGGGAGTAGGGCGCGTAGGCGTCCTCGTAGACCTTGTCCAGCGTCGGCCCCATCACGAACAGCGTCAGGAACAGCGACAGGCCGATGATGACCTGGTTGGGTGGCGACATCTGCGTGCCCAGGGCCTGGCGCATCAGCGAGAGCACGATGACGATCCGCGTGAAGCCGGTCATCATCAGCAGCACTGCGGGGAGGAACGACAGCGCGGTGAAGAACAGCAGGGGCTGGATCGGCACGGAGTAGCTGGAACCGCCGGGGCCCTGGCCGACCATGATGGGCAGGGCGGGGCCGGCCACCGGTGCGGTGGCACCCGTGGTCTGGGCGGCGGCCAGACCCGCGAGCAGCAGCGCCGGCACGGCGAACAGGGCGGTGCGCAGCAGCTTGGTGCGGGTGTTCATGCGCCCTCCTGCGTGCGGCTGGCCTCGGCGAGCCGGGCGGCGAAGGCGCCGTCCGTGGGGGCTGCAGTGAGCGTGGCCACGGTCTGGATGCCCTGAGGGGCCACGCCGAGCACGACGTGGACCTGCTCGGCCCCCTGGCCGATGCGCACGCTCACCAGCCGGTGCTGCGGCCCGAGCGATAGCCCGCCCGTGACCTCCATGGGCACGACGGTCTGGCCCAGGCGGCCCGGCAGGTGGCGCTTCCAGCGCTGGAGCATCCAGGCCGCTAGCATCATCAGCACCAGCAGGCCGATGGCGGGCAGGGCATTCTGGAACATGGTGATGTCGTCCTCAGGTGCGGCTGAGCCGGCGCATGCGCTCGGACGGTGTGACGATGTCGGTCAGGCGGATGCCGAACTTCTCGTTGACCACCACCACCTCCCCCTGGGCGATGAGGTAGCCGTTGATGAGTACGTCCATGGGCTCGCCGGCGAGCGCGTCGAGCTCGACAATGGAGCCCTGGGCGAGTTGCAGGATGTACTTGATCGGCACGCGCGTGCGGCCCAGCTCCACCGACAGCTGCACGGGGATATCCATCACCATGCTGATGTCGCCCGCGG
>JAEZLX010000055.1 GCA_023415035.1 Pseudomonadota bacterium
GGCCACCCCCGGGCTGCACCGATACCAGCGCGCCACGTCGCGAATCGACACCTCGTCGGGTGACCACGCGCCTGAAGGGCAGACCGGATAACGCCCCGCAAACGCGGCGAGTTCGAACGGTATCTCGATCGACTGCAAGGCCGGGTCGCGAACGGCGGTGGTGCTCAGCAGCACCAAGCCATGCCCTCGCCGGGCCAGCGCAGCCGCCAAGGCAGACCAGAAGGCCTCCACCGAAGGATCGACTTCGGCCGGCACGCAATGCATGGCCAGCACGAGCCCGTTGGCGAGCCGGTTGCCGGCCAAGTGCGGCCCCCAGTCCGAAGCCAAACCATTCATCTCCGGAGAGATCCGGTCCGATGCCTGCTCCGCGAGCGGCCGGTGTCCGGTCAATATCCACCACTGACCTGGCGGTGGCGCGGCGATGTCCACGGGCAGCTCGCACAGACTGCGGGGCAACAGCTTGCCGTCGACACCTCGCCATTCGCCATCGACCTGCCGGAACAGCCGGTCGCGCACGAAATGGCGCGCACACAGGCGTCGGAGGGCATCCGGGGTGAGGATCTGGCCGCCGGATGCTTCGGAGGGGCAATGCGTGGCGACACCACCCACACCCACCACCAGCCGGCCACCCGGTTTCAGCAAACGCGCGAACTCGGCCATCATGCGCGACGCCTCGGTCGCGTTGCGGAGCGCATCGTACGAGACAATGACATCAAAGGTCGCATCCGGCAGCTCGGGCAAACGGTCCCGCCGCCGGACCTGCCGAAAGCGCAAGCGGGCATCGCCACCATAGTGCCTGCGCGCATACGCAATGGCCAGTTCGTCGGCGTCGATGCCCACCACCTCGCTGCATCGCGACAGTTGCGCGAGCACATGGCTGCCATCTCCGGCGCCACAGCTGGCATCGAGGACCCGGTCGCCCGGCCTGATCTGTTCGGCAGCCAGGTGGTAGCGCATGTGCCGGGCATCGGCCGACGCGTCACCGGCGCGCAGCATGTCCCTGGGCTGGCGGGCCGACGCCCCGCCCTCCGCGCCAAGAATCTCGCTAGACTCAGGCACCTTTTCCAGCGGGATGACCAGCGGGGCGTGCCGTTCTGCCTTTGCGTCGTAGTCGCGACACAGCCACGCGCCCGCGTGCCTGCGCCAGCCAGCTGCATATGCCAGGGCTTCGATGGCTTTCCCGCGCTGCGCGACGACACCGTCCGCCGCATGCAGTACCAGCACGACCGTGCGCAGCGAACCATCAGCACGCAGACGCGCCAGCACGCGCTTCAGCCCTGCGGCCTCTGCGTTCAGCGACCGGACCAGCACCAGCTGCCGGGTGCCTGCCGTCCATGCGGGCTCATCCGCAACGACGTCCTGCAGCACCCAGCCATCCGGCAACACCGGCATGCCGATCGCCGCGAGGTCAACCGCTGTCGCGCACACGTTTGCCTGCGCCCCCAACAGCCTGAACAGGGAGGCAGCAAGGCATGTGGCAGCGATGACAGAGTCCTCGTACATGGTGCGAATGCATGCCCGGCCGTCGCCCGGCAGTTGGCGCGTTGAAGTGTCTTTCCGTTACCTTGTTCAACGGACCATGGAGGCCTCCACGGCCATGCCCACCGCGTCCCTGAGTGCGGGCAGCAGCAAATCGCGCACCTCAATCGACTGGGCCATGTTCCTGAGCACCAAGGCATCCTGAAGTCGGGAAGCGTCCTCCACCGGCATCAGTGCCCGTGCCATGTCGAACCGGTAGTTGTCAGGGTCATGCCTCACGACCACCGCCGGAATGCCCATCGCGGCGCAGGGCAAGGCACAGTGCATCAGGCTCGTCGCCACGAACGAGACATGATTCCAGTAGAAATCGAGCAGCGCCGCGGCGGCACCCCGGCAAGCCGATCGTGTGGCCTGGCCCAGTGGATATTCGCTCACCGCTCTCCGCTGATCTGGCATGAAGAACATGTCCCCCTGCCGCATGAGTGCGTCCTTCAGAGGCGCGTCGTCAAGACCGCAGACCAGGCCCCGCAAGCCCGACCGGTCCATGTCCGGGCGCTGCAGGGTCGCCGAAAGACAGCCGGACAGATATGCTTCGTGCCCTGCCGCCTGCAATGCATGCATCGTGGCCAGATCGCGGCAGCCCACCGGATAGGCAGGTCGCAGAGACGCGAGTGCCTGGTGATACTGCCCAACCGTTTCGTCCGCGTGGATGTTCGAGGCGCAGTAGCTGAAGCCGAACCATACCGGAATGATGTGTGGTGGCAAGGGAAAGCAGCGAGGGTAGAACACCCCGTTCATGACGAGAAACACGGGATCGCCGTCGCTGCTCGCCAAGGTGTCTCGGTCGACATGAACGATCTGCTCTTCACTGACCCCAATGGACAGCAGGGCTTCCCTCACGGCAATGGACTGGATGTAGTCCCCCAGGTTCACGTCGAAGCGGCCCTCCTCCTGCAAACGCTTCTCGAAGTGACCGAAGCCGGCATAGCTGAAATCGAGCACGCCAAATGTCAGACCGTCGAACATGGTCATCCCCCCTTGTAGGATCAGGCCGCCTGCCTCGGCACCAGCGGCCTGAAAACCAGACGCAGCATCGCGGCACCGCCACTCGCACGGGGCACGAACAGCATCGCCTCGGGTGACAGGCGATGAATGCCTCCTGCCTCTTCCAACGCGCCATCGATGATTACGTGCTCGCCCGGCACCAGATCCTGCTGCACGCGGGCATCTGCCAGCGACACCTGCTGCACGGCATCGAACTGGACCCACTCGAAGACCTCCCCCAAGAGGACACTGATGTCGAACCCCGATCCGTACGGCAGGTGGACGGCGTAGTAGCCGTCGAACGTTGCCATCGCCACGCAGGACTGCAGTGCGTGCGAGTGGCCATCGGCCACCAGCACCGGCAGCGTGAACTGCCGGTGGCTCATATCGCGCGTCTGGATGCCGTAGCTGTAGCGGTGCGCCGACAACATCGTGGTGGCCAGCGACAGGTCGAGATGGCGCATCTCCATGGGGTAGCTCACGCGGCGTTGCGAGATCTCCCGGTTCATCAGCGCGAAGCCCTCGCGCCGGTATTCCAGAGCGCCTGCCATCAGATCGGCCGTGGACAGCACGATGTCCGTACCCAGGTTCAGGTCGAACTCGAAGGCGGACAGGCACGCCACTTCCTGTGGCTGCGGAAAGAAGGTCAGGCGGCACAGTTCACCCGCCGCCTGGCACGCCAGATCATGCAGGTGTTCCCGAGGGCGGCTGACCGCCGGCAGGGCATCCATGTCCTGCACGAAAGCCACCGCCGCTTCCTGGATTTCCCGCGTCGTCTCCGACTGCTGCCCCTTGGTGCCCTGGCGGCCGAAAACCGTTTCACCCTCGTCCGTGTAGTCGATGGAGCTGGGTCCGGCCATCGCACACATCATCTCGAACAGGCCGATGTAGGACGTGAGCGCGGAGATCATTCGTTCATCCGCCCATGAAGGATCGATCAGGCCCTGCCGGTCCGACATGTCGGGCTGCGCTGCGGATGCCAGCAGATACAACCCGTGCAGCTGCACCTGCAGGTCGTCGCGAAACAGCTGCTGCAGCCGCGTCTGCACCGTTCCGCTGTAGCCCAGGTCCACGAACACAAGGGTCTCGCCAGGCTCGACCCCGGTATGCCGGCGCACGTGCGCATAAAGGCGCTGTCTGAACGCCATCGACCGGGTGCATATCGTTCTCAGGCGGTCTTCCCGCAGCAGCTCGCGGGCGAGGACCTGCGCGAACCTGCCACCAGCGTTGACGCGAGAGAGGATCGCGGCCGACTCCTGCTCGGTGAACAGCATCTGCCGGAGCACGGCGGCGGCGCTGGCTTCTTCCACGCCGGCGGCCAGAAGCCGGACGACGTCCTCGCGCCCACGAAAGCTTGCCGCATTGGCGCAGAAGCGAGAAATCTGCAAGGCCGCCACGGGCACATCGGGCCGCAACGCGGCAAACGAGCGCATAGGAAGGTGACCGTCACGCATCAGGAAGGCGACACGCACCTGGCGACCCTGCCCCTCCAGTGCCTTGAGGCCGGCCTCCAGGTAACGCGCAAACGCATACATGATGGGCCCCATGGATCGATACCCGATCTGCTGTGTCATCGTCAGACCGTCGGCCCTCCACATGCCCAACAGACCATGAAAGAAACTCGGCAGCGCACGCTCGTGCCGCAGATCGGGCATGATCTGGCTCGCCGCATTGGCGTAGTGCTGCAGCACATCCGAGGTTTCCTCGTCATGCTGCACCAGCTGCGCGGAACGCAAGCCGAAGCGACGGGGCACGATGGCGTCGGCCATCTCGTTGTCGCCCAGATGCACGATCTGATGCGGCTGGAGCTTTTCCGCCTTCAGCACATGCGACCAGATGCCACCCGCCTTGGACACGCCGTATTCGCATGAACAGTGCAGCCGCACATGTGCCAGCATGTCGTCACCTGCGAGCCCGGCCAGCAGTTGCGAAAGCTGCGCGCGGCTCCAGTAGGTATCGCTGACCACAATCACCTTCAGCCCCTGTCTGCCGGCCTGGCGGATCAGGTCGATGACGGGTGCGAACAGGTAGGCATGGGCGATCTCCTCGCGCAGCTCGTCCGCGATGCATTCAGCCCTCTCGGCTTCGCTGGCCGCTGGCAGCAGCGCCTGGTAGATCTCGTCGATCGTGACTTCGGTAGCCCCGCCAAGCAGGTGCTTTCTTGCGCGCGCGCGCTGTTCCGCCTTGACACGATGCGCGGCGCGGATAGCGTTTTTTCGCCAGGATGGGGTTTGCTGCAGCGCATAGAAGACATCCACCGGCTGGGCAACCCGCCTCCAGACAATGGTGTCGAAGCAATCGAGCGACAGCGCGCGCACCGAAGAAGGCTGATCGGCCAGCCACCGGCCCAGATCAGACGCGCGAAGTCGTTGCTGCTGCTGTTCCATGTCAGGTCATCGTCGGCTGGATAGAGATGGCAGCAATGTAGTCGCGCGGTGGCCAGCGCGATCGAAGGAACAGTGGCGGGAAGCACCGCCAGTTTGGGATCGAGGCGAATCCTCAAGTCCCGGTGCCGGGGGCCGATACACCTTCACACCTGCCTGCACACAAAACAGGAGATGAGCGCAAATCACCCCGTTTTTCGTGAAATGCGCCGCGTCTGGCGGCTAAAGAATCCTCACAAGCAACCGAAACACATCTCAACGGACTTCTAAAAAGGTTCGTCGTCCGGCAAGTGGGGCAGCGCGCGATGTGATCCAGAGAACCCATCGCCAGCAGCTTCACTGAAACCGGTCATAGCGGCCAACGGCAACGTTGGCAACGTTGAGATCGGCAGCAATGCCGGGAAACCTTTCCACCGTTAGGAGTGACACATGACCACCATCAACACCAACGTGATGTCCCTGAATGCGCAGCGCCACCTGTCGTCTACGCAGACTTCCCTTGCCACCTCCATGCAGCGCCTGTCTTCCGGCCTGCGTGTCAACAGCGCCAAGGATGACGCTGCCGGTCTGGCCATCGCTGAGCGCATGAACGCCCAGGTGCGTGGCATGAACGTTGCCATCCGCAACGCCAACGACGGTATCTCTCTCGCACAGACGGCCGAAGGTGCCCTGGGCAAGGTCGGCGACTCTTTGCAGCGCATGCGTGAACTGGCCGTGCAGGCCCGCAACTCGACCAACAGCGACGAGGACAAGGATTCGCTGGACAAGGAATTCCAGGAACTGGCCTCGGAAATCACCCGTGTGCTCGGCGGCACGACCTTCAACGGCAAGGCCATCCTGGGCGCCGACGCCGGTTCCCTGACCTTCCAGGTCGGTGCCAACACGACGGCCAACGACGAGATCACGATGACGACCGATGATCTGACGGGCGACACGACCATCACCGCGGTCACCGGCGCCACCATCGACAACACCGCAGACGCCGACGCCCTGGCGGAAGTCATCGACGACATCGACACCGCCCTGGACACCATCAACTCGCAACGCGCCGTCTTCGGTGCCGCGCAGAACCGCTTCGAGGCCGTGATCGCGAACCTGCAGGTCGCGGTGGAGAACCAGTCGGCCGCCCGCGGTCGCATCATGGATGCGGACTTCGCCCAGGAAACCGCCAACCTGTCGCGTGCGCAGATCCTGCAACAGGCCGGCACCGCCATGGTGGCGCAGGCCAACCAGATGCCGCAGGGCGTGCTGAGCCTGCTGCGCGGCTGAGGCCTGCACCGCATATGCCCCGCCATCCGGTGGGGCATCAGCCCGGGCGGCGGCAACGGAATGGCTCCGTTCCGCCGCTTCGGGCTTGACGGGATGCACAGACGGCATGCGCCGCGTGCCGTGCGTCCATCCCCTCCGACCGAGAAAGGCAGACCGCCATGGCCAACATTTCCTCACCGGGCATCGGCAGCGGCGTCGACGTGCAAAGCATCGTGTCGCAGCTCGTGGCGCTGGAGCGATCACCCATCAAGCAGCTGCAGACCCAGGCCAGCACCCTGCAGACCAAGCTGTCGCTGTACGGCACCATCAAGTCCCAGATGTCCTCGCTGGCGGATGCGGCTTCGCGCCTGGCCTCGAGCACCACCTGGAAGGCCGCGACAGCCACCTCCACCAACACGGCCGCGGTGGGTGTCACGGCCAGCACTGGCGCCCTGTCGGGCAATTATTCGGTGCAGGTGCAACAGCTCGCACGCGCGCAATCGGTGGCCTCGACAGCCTTCGCCGAAGGCGCCAGCGTGGGCACCGGGACCCTGACCATCGAGATCGGCCAATGGAGCGGCAACGGCTTCACGGCAGGCGAGGCAGACGCCATCCAGATCGAGATTGGCCCCGGCGACGACACGCTCTCGGCCATCGCAGCCAGGATCAACGCCGCGGGTTCCGATGTGCGTGCCTCCGTGCTGCGCGATGCCAATGGCGAGCGCCTGCTGGTTCAATCGGCCAAGACCGGCGAAGCCAGCGGCTTTCGCATCACCGCCGCCGATGACGACGGCAACCCCACCGACGCCACCGGCCTGTC
>JAEZLX010000115.1 GCA_023415035.1 Pseudomonadota bacterium
GACTTCGACTCGCGCGTGACGGAGCTGATCGACCAGCAGCTGGCCGTCACGGACTATCACCTGAAGGCCCAGGCACGCCAGTTCTGGCAGGCCCTCACGCTGCTGCAGGAAATCCGCCAGGGCGTGCGTGAATCGCGTGAGCGCGTGCGCGGCTGACGGATACACCCGCCGCCATCAGGACGGTGGTTTGGCCCGTTCTGCGGGTATGCGGTATCCTTTTGCCCTGAATTAACAACTTTTTCCCCTCAGTGTCCGACAACCCTCCCAGTACGGGGCCGCAGCGCAGCCTGCGGCATGAAGACAAGCGGAGTTTCTTCCAGAAGCTCATCGAGTTCATCCATCCCGGTCCCGATTCGCGGGCCGAGCTGATCGAGACGCTCGCCGACGCCGAAGACAACGAGATCATCAATGCCGAGTCGCGGGTGATGCTCGAAGGCGTGATCCGCATCGCCGACATGACGGCCGGCGACGTGATGGTGGCGGCGCCCCGCATGGATGCCCTGAACATCGACGCGCCCTATGAAGAGCTGCTGAACATCGTCATCGACACGGCGCACTCGCGCTTTCCGGTGTACGAGGGGGAGCGGGAAAACATCATCGGCATCCTGCTGGCCAAGGATCTGCTCAAGCTCCAGCGCTCGCCGTCGCTGAACATCCGGGCGCTGCTGCGGCCGCCGATCTTCGTTCCCGAGAGCAAGGGACTCAACGACCTGCTGCGCGAGTTCCGCGGCAACCGCAACCATCTGGCCATCGTGATCGACGAGTTCGGCCGCGTGGCGGGCCTGATCACCATCGAGGACGTGCTCGAGGAAATCGTCGGCGAGATCGAGGACGAGTTCGACGAGGTGGAGGACGACGGCGACATCTTCGCGCTGGCGGACAACACCTGGCGCGTGAGCGGCGACACGTCGATCGAGCGGATCAACGAGGCTTTCGGGCTGTCGCTGCCCGAAGATGATTTCGACACCATCGGCGGCCTGATCGCCCACACGATGGGCCATGTGCCCAAGCGAGGCGAGGTGCACGACATCGAGGCGATGCGGTTCGTGGTGCTGCATGCCAAGGGTGGTGTCGTGAAGTGGTTCAAGGTCATGCCGGTACCGGCCGACGACGCGTGACATGCGCAGCCTGTTCGGGAACCTGCATTCGCCATCGAGCTTTTCACCGCTGAGCGGTCAGGTGCCCGGCAGGCCCCGGCAGGGCTGGCTTTGGTGGCTGCTGTGCCTGGTGGCGGGCTGGCTGCAGGCCGCCTCGCTGGCCTGGCCGCTGACGTCGTGGTCGCCCCCTGGCCTGCAGCCGGGTGAGCCGAGCGGGTGGCTGCAGATCGCCTCGCTGACGATGCTGGCCTGGGCCTTGCGGCATGTGCAGCGTGCCCGGCAGGGCGCGTGGCTGGCCTGGAGCTTCGCGCTGGCCTGGCTGGCGGGCACCTTCTGGTGGCTGTTCGTCTCGATGCACGTCTATGGCGGGCTGGCTGCGCCGCTGGCCGTGCTCGCGGTGCTGGCGCTGGCGGGGTTCCTTGCGCTGTATTACGCGCTGGCGGCGGCCCTCATGTTCGCGGTGGCGCCGCGCTCCCGGCTGGGGCAGATGGTGCTGTTTTCCGCGCTGTGGACGCTGGCCGAGCTGATGCGCGGACGCTGGCTGACCGGCTTCCCCTGGGGGGCGGGTGGCTATGCCCAGGTGGACCTGATGGCGCCGCTGGCGCCTTGGGTCGGTGTGTACGGGATGGGCGCGATGGCGGCGGGCGTGGCGTACGGACTGGCGGCGTTGCCGGCCATGCTGCGCGACCTGCTGCCCGGCAAGCCGCCACTGCCAGGCATGAAGGCTCCTCCGACCGGCTGCGCATGGCTGGCGCTGGGGGGCTGGCTGGTGCTGATGGCGGCAGCCGTGCTGGCGACGCGGATGCCCAACGTGGCGGAGATGCAGACGCGGGCGGCCGGATCCTTGCGTGTGTGGCTGCTGCAGGGCAACGTGCCGCAGGACGAAAAATTCGTGCCCGGCAAGGGGGTTGAGCTGGCGCTGGGCTGGTACCCGGCGCAGCTGGCATCGGCCCTGCGGGCCGGCGCGCAGGCGCCGGATCTGGTGGTGGCGCCGGAAACCGCCTTGCCGCTGCTGCCGGATCAGCTGGGGGCCGATTTCTGGGAGCCGGTGCTCGATGCCATCGATGGCGGGGGGCTGGGTCGCACGGCGGTGCTGTTCGGGCTGCCGCTGGGCTCTTACGAGGCGGGCTACACCAATTCGGCCTGGGGTATCCACCCTGAGGACGTGCGGGGGCGCGACGGCCGCTTTCCGGCGAGGCGCTTTTACCGCTATGACAAGCACCATCTGGTGCCGTTCGGCGAGTTCATCCCGCCATTCCTTCGCTGGTTCACGGACATGATGCAGATCCCGCTGGGGGATTTCAGCCGCGGGACGCTGGCACAGCCGCCCTGGGCGCTCAAGGGGCAGCGCATCGCGGCCAACATCTGCTATGAGGACCTCTTCGGCGAGGAGCTGGCCGCGTCGTTCGCCGATGCGGCGCTAGCGCCGACGATGCTGGTGAACCTGAGCAACATCGGGTGGTTCGGTGACACCGTGGCCATTGACCAGCATCTGCACATTTCCCGTCTGCGGGCGCTGGAGCTGGGGCGGCCCATGTTGAGGGCCACCAACACCGGCGCGACGGCGGTGATCGACCACCGCGGGCAGGTGCGTGCCTCGTTCGCGCGCATGCAGCGGGGGTATCTGGTGGCCGAGGCCGAGGGCCGCGAAGGGCAGACCCCCTATGCCCGCTGGGCCTCGCGCGCGGGGTTGTGGCCGGCGTGGGGGCTGTGCCTGGTCGTGCTGTCCATGGCCTTCGTTGCCCGCCGGATGCGCGCCCGGCCGTAAAATCACCGGTTTGGCGGGCGACGGGCCTGCCACCTCCCTCCATTCCTCCGTGCCGGCCCTGGCGGCCGGCTCGCACGCCATGTTGACCTTCCAGCAAATCATTCTGAAACTCCAGTCCTACTGGGACGCCCAGGGTTGCGCACTGCTGCAGCCCTATGACATGGAAGTCGGTGCCGGAACCAGCCACACCGCGACCTTCCTGCGCGCGATCGGACCGGAACCCTGGAAGGCGGCCTATGTGCAGCCCAGCCGCCGGCCCAAGGACGGCCGCTACGGCGAGAACCCCAACCGGCTGCAGCACTACTACCAGTACCAGGTGGTCTTGAAGCCCGCTCCGGCCAACATCCTGGAGCTGTATCTGGGCTCGTTGGAGGCGCTGGGCTTCGACCTTAAGAAGAACGACATCCGCTTCGTCGAGGACGATTGGGAGAACCCGACGCTGGGCGCCTGGGGTCTGGGCTGGGAAGTCTGGCTCAACGGCATGGAAGTGACACAGTTCACCTACTTCCAGCAGGTGGGCGGCATCGACTGCAAGCCGGCCACGGGCGAGATCACCTACGGCCTGGAGCGCCTGGCGATGTACCTGCAGGGCGTGGAGAACGTCTACGACCTGAAGTGGACCGAGAACCTGAGCTATGGCGACGTGTACCACCAGAACGAGGTGGAGCAGTCGACCTACAACTTCGAGCACAGCGACGTTGACTTCCTGCTGACCGCTTTTGGCGCGCACGAGAAGCAGGCGAAATACCTGATGGAGCAACAGCTGGCGCTGCCGGCCTACGAGCAGGTGCTCAAGGCCGCGCACACCTTCAACCTGCTCGACGCGCGCGGCGCGATCAGCGTGACCGAACGCGCCGCCTACATCGGCCGCATCCGCAACCTCGCGCGCAGCGTGGCGCAGAGCTACTACGAGAGCCGCGAGCGCCTGGGTTTCCCGATGGCGCCGCGCGAGTGGGTGGCACAGATCGAGAAGAAGGCTGCCTGAGCGGAGTGAGCAACACCATGATGACGAAAAACCTTCTTGTCGAACTGTTCGTGGAAGAGCTGCCGCCCAAGGCGCTCAAGAGACTTGGCGGTGCCTTCGCCGGCGTGCTGGCCGACCAGCTCAAGGCCCAGGGTCTGGCGCCCGCCGATGCCGTGGTGACGGCCTTTGCCTCGCCGCGCCGTCTGGCCGCGCACGTCACCGGCGTGGCCTCGCGTGCCGCTGACAAGGCCGTGTCGCAAAAGCTCATGCCGGTGAGCGTGGGCCTGGATGCGCAGGGGCAGCCCACGCCCGCGCTGCTCAAGCGTCTGGCGGGTCTGGGGGCGGATGCCTCGGCGGTACCGGGCCTCAAGCGCGCCATGGACGGCAAGGCCGAGGCGCTGTTCTTCGACAGCGTGCAGCCCGGCGTCGAACTGGCCGAGGGCCTGCAGAAGGCGCTCAACGAGGCGATCGCCAAGCTGCCGATTCCCAAAGTGATGACCTACCAGCTGGAGACGGACTGCGACCTGCCCGGCTGGAGCAGCGTGAAGTTCGTGCGCCCGGCGCACGGGCTGGTGGCGCTGCACGGCGCGGATGTGGTGCCGGTCAAGGCGCTGGGCCTGACCGCCGGGCGTGAAACGCACGGCCACCGCTTCGAGGCGGCGACCGATCCGGTGAGCGTCGCCGACGCCGACGCCTATGCGGCGACGCTGGCGCGTGACGGCGCGGTGATCGCGTCCTTCGAGGAGCGCAAGGCCGAGATCGCCCGCCAGCTGGCCGAGGCCGCAGCGCGCGTGGGTGGCGGCTGCCGCCCGATCGAGGACGAGGCGCTGCTGGAAGAGGTGACGGCGCTGGTGGAGCGGCCCAATGTGCTGGGCTGCCAGTTCGAGGAGGAGTTCCTGGCGGTGCCGCAGGAATGCCTGATCCTGACCATGAAGGCCAACCAGAAGTACTTCCCGCTGCTGGACGCCCAGGGCCGGCTGACGAACCGGTTTCTCGTGGTCAGCAACATTCGTCCGGACGACGCGAGTGCCGTGATCGGCGGCAACGAGCGGGTGGTGCGCCCGCGTCTGGCCGACGCCAAGTTCTTCTTCGATCAGGACCGCAAGAAGACACTGGAAAGCCGCGTTGAGGGTCTGTCCAAGGTCGTGTACCACAACAAGCTGGGCTCGCAGGGCGAGCGCGTGGAGCGTGTGCGCGCCATCGCGCGTGCCATCGGCCAGCAGCTGGGCGGCGACGTGCTGGCGCAAAGCGCCGACACCGCGGCGCGTTTGGCCAAGACGGACCTGCTGACCGACATGGTGGGCGAGTTCCCCGAGCTGCAGGGCATCATGGGCGGCTACTACGCGCGCCACGACGGCCTCTCCGAAGACATCGCCTTCGCGATCGAGGACCACTACAAACCGCGTTTCGCCGGCGACGAGTTGCCGCGTTCGCAGACTGGCCTGGTGGTGGCGCTGGCCGACAAGCTGGAAACGCTGGTGGGCATGTTCGGCATCGGCAACCTGCCGACCGGTGACAAGGACCCGTTCGCGCTGCGCCGCCATGCGCTGGGCGTGATCCGGATGCTGGTCGAGAAGGACCTGCCGCTGGAGCTGACGGCGTTGCTGTCGGTGGCCGTGCCCGCCTTCGGCGACAAGATCAGTGATGCCACCCCGGCACTGGCCGATTTCATCTATGACCGCCTCGCCGGCAGCCTGCGCGAGCAGGGCGCCAGCGCGCAGGAGGTCGATGCCGTGCTGGCCCTGCGCCCGCAGCGCCTGGCCGACGTGGCCCAGCGCCTGCAGGCCGTGCGCGCCTTTGCCTCGCTGCCCGAGGCACCCGCGCTGGCTGCGGCCAACAAGCGCATCGGCAACATCCTCAGGAAGTCCGAAGGCGAGGGCGCAGCCGTCAGCACGGCGCTGTTTGTCGAGCCGGCCGAGAAGGACCTCCATGCCGCGATGCAGACCATCGTGCCGCAGGCGGACGCGAAGTTCGGGGCCGGTGACTACACGGGCAGCCTGCAGGCGCTGGCCGCGCTGCGCGGGCCGGTCGATGCGTTCTTCGATGGCGTGATGGTCAACGCGGACAATCCGGCGCTCAAGGCCAACCGGCTGGGGCTGCTGAAGTCGCTACACGAGGCCATGAACCGCGTCGCCGATCTCTCGCGTCTGGCTGCATGAAGCTGCTGATCCTCGACCGCGATGGCACGCTCAACCGGCGGCGCGACGATTACGTGACCTCGCCCGACGAGTGGGAGGCACTGCCCGGCGCGCTGGAGGCCGTGGCCCGCCTCAACCAGGAAGGCTGGAAGGTGGTGCTGGCCACGAACCAGTCGGGGATCGGCCGGGGACTGTTCGACATGGCGGCGCTCAACGCCATCCATGCCAAGATGAACCGCCAGCTGGCCACCATGGGTGGCCGGGTCGAGGCGGTTTTTTTCTGCCCGCACGCGCCCGAGGACGAGTGCGGCTGCCGCAAGCCGAAGCCGGGACTGTTCCTGCAGATCGGCCAGCGATTCGGCGTTCCGCTGGCCGGCGTGCAGGCGGCTGGAAATGCGCTGCGCCATGTGCAGGCGGCCTCGGCGGCCGGCTGTCAGGCGCACCTGCTGCTGAGCGGACGGCCCGAAGGGGACGGCGATGTCCCGCCGGGTATCCGCGTGCACAACGATCTGCCTGCCTATGTCGACTGGCTGCTGGCCAGCGGCGAGGCCAGTGTCACCCCCGTCCATCCTTCCTGAACCCCTCGCGAACATGATGAATGTCCTGCGTTCTCTGCTGCACCTGCTGTTCATGGCGGTCACGGTCGTGCCCTGGGCCACGGCGGTGATCGTCTCATCTCCTTTCCTGAACAGCCGGCAGGTGTACTGGATGTGCGCGGGCTGGCTGAAGCTGGCGGTGTGGGGCGGGCGCTGGATCCTGGGCATACGCAACCGTGTGATCGGTTATGAGAACCTGCCGGTGGGCCGGAAGGATCCTGCCATCCTGCTGGTCAAGCACCAGTCGACCTGGGAGACGTTCTGCATGCCGGCGCTGATGCCGCATCCGCTGGCCTACGTGTTCAAGCGCGAGCTGCTGTACGTGCCGTTTTTCGGCTGGGCGATGAGCCGGCTGGACATGATCCACATCGACCGCAGCAAGCGCACGCAGGCGTTTGCCAAGGTGGTGGAGCAGGGGCAGCGGCTGCTGGACGAGGGCACGTGGGTCATCATGTTCCCCGAGGGCACGCGCATTCCTCGTGGCCAGAAGGGCCAGTACAAGACGGGTGGCACCCGTCTGGCCATTGCCACTGGAGCGCCGGTGATCCCGGTCGCGGTGACGTCGGCCAAATGCTGGCCGCGCAAGGCCCTGATCAAGCGGCCGGGCACGGTGGAGTTCTCCATCGGCAAGCCGATCCCGAGCGCCGGACGCGATGCCGAGGAGCTGATGCGCGAGGTCGAGGATTGGATCGAGGCCGAGATGCGCCGTCTCGATCCCGAGGCCTACGTGGCGGCCGGCAAGGCCTGACATCTGCCCGGTCATGCAGCGCTTTGTTCAGCTGGCGCTCGATTTCCTGGGGGGGGATGCGAAACCTGTCTCACCGCCGCCTGCAACGGTCTCGCCCGTGGCGGCGCCAGCCGCTGCACCGGCCGCTCCCCTGAGCGAGGTGTTCCAGCCGGGTACCTGGCACCATCCGCAGGCCAACCGCCTGATCCGCCTGCGCGATTGCGAGGTGGCCTATGCCTTCAAGCGCGGCAAGCGGCGAACGATCGGGCTGTCGGTCTCGCCGGAGGGGCTGACGGTGAACGCACCGCGCTGGACTCCGGTCGCCGAGGTCGAAGCGCTGCTATACACCAAGGCCGACTGGGTGATGGACAAGTTGCGCCTGGCGCGCACGCGTGCCCGGGAACTGGACCGCAAGCGTGTGGACTGGGCCGATGGCGCGGTGTTCGAATTTCTGGGGGCGCCGGCACGTCTGGTGATCGACCCCGCACATGCGCGCGCTACGGCCGGCGGCACGCTGGAGCCGGCAGGGGCTGACGGCGTGGCCATCCTGCGGCTGGGGTTGCCGCACGGCGCAGAAAGGCAGCGCATCCAGGACGCCGCGCAGGCCTGGCTGATGCGACAGGCGCAGGCACTGTTCGTGCAGCGCCTGGACCACTTTGCACCGCAGCTCGGGGTGCGCTACACACGGATGCGCCTGTCCAGTGCCGGCACGCGCTGGGGCAGTGCGAGCGCCGATGGCAGCATCCGCCTGAACTGGCGTCTGATCCACCTGCCGCAGGACCTGATCGACTACGTGGTGGTGCACGAGCTGAGCCACCTGCGGCACATGGACCACAGCCCGAGATTCTGGGCGGTGGTGGCCAGCGTGATGCCGGACCATGCCGAGCGGCGTCTGGCGCTCAGGCGCGCCGCCGTGCCCTTGGACGACTGAGCGCCGCGCTCAACCGAAACGCCACACGCCGTCGGGGCCGCGCGTGCGCTGCAGCTGGCCGGCGAACCACAGCCGGTGCAGGTGGGCGACCGATTCGCCCATGGCGAAGGTGGTCTGGTGCAGATCCAGCGGGCGCTTGAACAGAACGGGCAGCAGCTCGAACGCGCTGAGCGGCTGCTGTCGGCATGCGGCGAGCGTTTCTTCCAGGTGGTGCGCATGGTGCGCCTGCAGCTGCCGGATGCGCTCGTGCAGGCCGGTGAATGGTTTTCCGTGCGAGGGCAGCACCAGGGTGCCGGCCGCCAGGGGCAGGAAGCGCTCCAGGGAAGTGAGGAATAGCTGCAGCGGGTCGCTCTCGGGCTCGCTGTCGTAGACGCTGACGTTGGTGCTGATGCGCGGCAGCACCATGTCGCCGCTGATGAGCACTTGCAGGTCCTCGCAGTGCAGCGCCATGTGTTCGGGCGCATGGCCATGGCCGGCGATGCAGCGCCAGGTGCGGCCGCCGATGTCGACAGCAATGCCGTGGTGCAGGCGACGGAAGCACGGCGGCACCGAGGGCACAAGGCCGGGGTAGTAGCTGGCGCGGGCGCGGATCTTGTCGAGCGACAGGGGATCGGTCAGGCCGTGGGCGCGGAAGAACGCTGCCGCGCTGTCGCCGCCGAATCCGGTGGGTCCCTGGGTACCGATGCGCGCGAGGTAGTAGTCAGTGGCGCTGATCCACAGGTGGCAGGTATGCTCCGGCGTGCTCCAGCGCTGGCACAGCCAGTGGGCCAGCCCGATGTGGTCGGGGTGCATGTGGGTGACGATGACGCGCAGCACCGGCAGGCCGTCGAGCTCGCTGGCGAACACGGCTTCCCATTGGGCGCGGGACTCGTCGCGGGCGATGCAGGTGTCCACCACCGTCCAGCCCTCCTGCCCGTCGATGCGATCGCGCATGAGCCAGAGGTTGATGTGATCAAGTGCGAAAGGCAGCGCCATGCGGACCCAGCGCACGCCTGGGGCCACCTCGATGGCGCGTCCCTGCGCCGGCATGGTGTCGCCCAGGGGGTAATGCAGGCGGCGCTCGAGTTCATCGCGGGAAGGTTGGGGG
>JAEZLX010000123.1 GCA_023415035.1 Pseudomonadota bacterium
AATCGTCATTTGCAGCAGGCTTTCCCTTGAGCTCCAAATCTCCTCCGCCGGTCGCGCGACCGGCCGTGCAGCACCTCACGGTTGACGAGGAGTCGGCCGGCCAGCGTCTGGACAACTACCTGATCCGGATGCTCAAGGGCGTGCCCAAGACCCATGTCTACCGCATCATCCGCTCGGGCGAAGTCCGGCGCAACAAGGGGCGCGTGGCGGCCGACGACCGCGTGCAGGCGGGCGATGTCCTGCGGATTCCGCCGTTGAGGCTGGCCGAGAGGCCCGTTTCCCCGGTGCCGGTCGTCCCCGCGCGCCAATTTCCCATCGTGTATGAGGATGATGCGTTTCTGGCTATCGACAAGCCGGCCGGTGTGGCGGTGCATGGCGGCAGTGGTGTCAGTTCTGGTGTCATCGAGCAATTGCGTCAGGCGCGACCGCAGGCCAAACTGCTCGAACTGGTGCATCGTCTTGACCGGGAAACCAGCGGTCTGCTGCTGATTGCCAAGAAGCGCAGTGCGCTCAAGGCCCTGCAAGACCAATTCCGTGAAAGGGAAACCGGAAAAACCTATTTGGCCCTGGTCAAGGGCGAATGGCCGGCGCGGCTGAAAGTGCTGGATCAGCCACTGCACAAATACCTTTTGCCCGATGGCGAACGCCGTGTCAAGGTCGTGCCCAAAGACCATCCGGATGGCATGCGCTCGGTATCCCTGGTGCGGGTGGTGCGGACGGTACAGGCTTCGTCTGGCCTACCGCCGGAATTGGGCGAAGTGTTCACCTTGCTGGAAGTCACCATCAAGACCGGGCGCACGCACCAGATCCGGGTCCATTTATCCAACGCGGGCCACCCCATTGTGGGGGATGACAAATACGGAGATTTTGAACTGAACCGTCAAATGGCCAAACTCGGCCTCAAACGGATGTTCCTGCATGCCTGGCGTTTGCGGATTGCGCATCCGGTCTCCGGTGATCCGCTGGAGTTACATTCTGAATTACCTTCGGAGCTGTCGGTCCATTGTGCCTGAGTTGTCTTTTCCATTAAAATCGTGCGGCGTCCTGGCCTGAAAGGCAGGATGCATACGTCGTTGGAATCATCGCAGACACGAATTAAAGACAAGGAAACGCAATGGCAACTTATTCCGAGCTGATGGCACAGGCACAGGCATTGATGGCGCAGGCCGAACAGGCGCGAAAAGCCGAATTGGCAGCCGTGATTGCCGATATCAAGGCCAAAATGAAGGAATACGGCATCACCGCCGCCGATCTGGGTGGTGCCGCATCGTCGGGTGGCCGCAAGGCCGGCAAGAGCAGCAAGTCGGCGGCTCCGGCCAAATATCGTGGTCCCAACGGAGAGCTGTGGGCGGGCGGCCCCGGGCGCAAGCCCGAGTGGGTGCGTGCCGTGCTGGCTGCCGGCAAGAGCATCGAAGACTATCGCATCTGAGGTCCGATCCGCGGTCATCTCCGAGCAAAAGGCGCCTGCGGGCGCCTTTTGCGTTTTCTGCGCCAGCGTGCGCGTGCGGGGATAATCGTCGGCTTGGACCATTCAAATATGCGACCCCGAGTTTTCGATCTCATTGCCTTCGACTGGGACGGCACCCTGTTCGACTCCACCGCCATCATCGTCAAGTCCATCCAGGCGGCAGTGGCGGATGTGGGCGGAACCGTGCCTGATGATGACCTGGCCAGCTATGTGATCGGCATGGGCCTGATGCAGGCGTTGGCGCATGCCGCTCCGGATGTTCCGCCGGAGCGCTACCCGCAGTTGGGCGAGCGCTACCGCCACCACTACCTGGCCCGTCAGCACGACATCAGCCTGTTCCAGGGCGTGCTGCCCATGCTGCACATGCTGCGCGAGCGTCACCACTGGCTGACCGTGGCGACCGGCAAGAGCCGTCGTGGTCTGGACGAAGCCTTGCGCAGCACCGAACTGCAAGGGGTCTTCGACGGTTCGCGCACGGCCGACGAAACCGCCGGCAAGCCCAGTCCCCTGATGCTCCACGAGCTGATGCGGGAATTCGGCGTCGAATCGGAGCGTGTGCTGATGATCGGCGACACCACGCACGATCTGCAGATGGCCGTCAACGCCGGGTGCGCCAGCGTGGGCGTGAGCTACGGAGCGCACAGTCCCGCGGGCTTTGCCGAGCTGTCGCCGCGCTATGTGGCCCATTCCGTGGCCGACCTGCACGCCTGGTTGGAGGCCCATGCCTGAGTCGCCATCGCTGCCATCCGCGCAGGGCCAGGAGGAGGGCGAGCTGCACGCCCTGTGCAATAGCCGCGACCTGGTCGACGGCGGTCTGGCCGTTCCGTTCGACGTGGTCTATGCCGGTCAGACCTGCAGGGCCTTTGCCATCCGTTACGAAGGCCGGGTGCATGCCTATCTGAACCGGTGTACCCACGTCGCCATGGAGATGGACTGGCAGCCCGACCGCTTTTTCGACGATTCCGGCCGCTGGCTGCTGTGCGCCACCCACGGCGCCCATTACGACCCTTCCACCGGTGCCTGCCGCGGCGGTCCCTGCAAGGGGCCCCTGATCAGGATCGATACCGCCGAGTTCGACGGGGTTGTGCACTGGCGGTCACAATACCTGATCAAGCCAGCGCTGTTCTGAGCTGACAATACCTGCCATGACCGATGACACCCAAGGCGCCGTGCCGCGCCCCGAGCCTGCTCCCGTCGCCGCTTCGCGTGACGTTGCCTGGGAGCGCGCAACGATCGAAAAGCTCCTGCTGGCGACGCTGAAGGAGCAGCGTGCAGCCCGCCGCTGGCGCTGGTTCGGCCGTTTCCTGTGGCTGGCCGTGCTGGCGGTGGCGGGCTGGCTGGTGCAGCGCTCCGGCCAGGTGACCACCCAGGCCTCGTCGCCCCATACGGCGGTCGTCGAGATCAAGGGCGAGATCGCGGCCGGTGCCGAGGCCGCGGCCGACAAGGTGGTGCCCGCGATCCGGCAGGCCCTGGAGGACTCGGGTGCCCAGGCACTGGTGCTCCTGATCAATTCGCCGGGCGGCAGCCCGGTGCAGGCCGGCATCATCAACGACGAGATCCATCGCCTGAAGGCGCTGCACGGCAAGAAGATCTATGCCGTGGTCGAGGAAACCTGCGCCTCGGCGGCGTATTACATCGCGTCGGCGGCCGATCACATCTATGTCGACAAGGCGAGCCTTGTGGGCAGCATCGGCGTCCTGATGGACGGTTTCGGCTTCACGGGTCTGATGGACAAGCTGGGCATCGAGCGCCGCCTGATGACGGCCGGCGAGAACAAGGCACTGCTGGACCCGTTCAGCCCGCAGGATGAGGGCCAGAAGGCCTACATCCGTTCGATGCTGTCGGAAATCCACCAGCAGTTCATCGCTGTGGTGCGCAAGGGCCGTGGCGACCGGCTGGTGGAAACGCCCGATACCTTCTCGGGGCTGGTCTGGAGCGGCCAGCAGGCGGTGGCGCTGGGGCTGGCCGACGGATTTGGCACCCTTGATTACGTTGCGCGAGAAGTGGTCAAGGCCGAGGATATCGTTGATTACACGCAGCGCGAGCCCGTGGGCCTGCGCCTGGCGCGCCAGTTCGGCGTCAGCATCGGCAGGGGCATCTGGCAGGCCGCATCGGCGGCAGGTATCCAGCTGCGCTGAGGGCTGGCGCGACAGGCTGTTTTCTTCCGGATCATTTTTCTTTAGGGAGCACTCACTTGATCAAGAAAGCCGTTTTCCCCGTCGGTGGATTGGGCACCCGGTTCCTGCCTGCGACGAAGGCCATTCCCAAGGAGATGCTGCCGGTCGTCGACAAGCCGCTGATCCAGTATGCGGTCGAAGAGGCCTACGAGGCCGGCATCCGCCAGATGATCTTCATCACCGGGCGCCACAAGCGGGCCATCGGTGACCATTTCGATGCCGCTTTCGAGCTGGAGTACGAGCTGGAGCGAGGTCACAAGACCGAGCTGCTCAAGCTGGTGCACGACATCAAGCCCGACGACATGGACTGCGTCTACATCCGGCAGCCAAGGCCCCTGGGTCTGGGTCATGCGGTGATGTGCGCGGAGAACGTGGTGGGCAACGAGCCGTTCGCGGTGCTGCTGGCCGATGACCTCATGGTCGGAACGCCCGGCGGGCCGTCGGTGCTCAAGCAGATGGTGCAGGCCTACGAGCAGTCGCCCGGGACGGTGCTGGCCGTTCAGGACGTGCCGCGCGAGGACACGCGACGCTACGGCGTGGTGGATGTGCGGGGCGTCAACGAGCAGCTGGCCGAGGTGTTCGGCATGGTCGAAAAGCCGGTTCCCGAGGTGGCTCCCTCCACGTTGGCCGTCGCGGGCCGCTACATCCTGTCGCCCTCGGTGTTCCAGAGCATCCGCCGCCAGGGGCAGGGTGCCGGTGGCGAGATTCAGCTGACCGACGGCATTGCCGCGCTGATCGGACGGGAGAAGGTCTACGCCTACCGCTACGAGGGCAAGCGCTACGACTGTGGCAGCAAGATCGGCTTCCTCCAGGCGACGATCGATCTGGCCCTGGTCAATTCAGAGCTCAGCGGCGCTGTGCGTGAGTACATGCGCAGCGCGCTGGACTGAGGGCCAGGCTCGCGCTCAGGCGCCGATCAGGAACACGCTGGGCTGCTCCAGTGGCAGCTGTGCGGCCCAGCCGTGCCCGCGCCAGTCGGCCAGGGTTCCGCTGCGCACCTGCTGCCGCGGCAGCGTGATGCCGCAACAGACCGCCAGCCTTGTGCGGGGTTGCAGCACCTGGATAAGGGCCTGCAGCAGCGCGGCATTGCGGTAGGGTGTCTCGATCAGGATCTGCGTCTGTCCCTCGCGCGTGGCCCGCTGTTCCAGTGCCTGGATGCGCTTGAGGCGGCCGCCCGGGTCGCTCGGGACGTAGCCCACGAAACAGAAGTGCTGGCCATGCAGGCCGCTGGCGGCCAGCGCCAGCATCAGCGATACTGGTCCGACCAGCGGCACGACGGGCACGCCCGCCGCGTGCGCCGCCCGCACCACGGAGCTGCCCGGATCGGCAATGGCGGGCATCCCCGCCTCGCTGACCAGGCCCAGATCGTGCCCGTCCAGGGCTGGTTGCAGGAGCTGGCGTGCCCGGGCTTCATGGCCTTGGTCGGTGGCATGGTCGCCCTGCTTGTGCATCTGGCGCGGCATTTCGGTGATGCGTTGCTCCTGCAGCGGGCAGGCGAGCGGGTGGGTCAGGGACACGCGCTTGAGAAAGGCGCGGGTGCTCTTGGCGTTCTCCGTGACCCAGTGCGTGATGCCGGCCGTGGTGCGCAGCGTGCCTTCAGGCAGGGTGTCCGTCAGGGCTGCGGCATCGCCGCTGCCGGGCAGGCAGCCGAAGTCCAGCGGTGTCGGGACGAGGTACAGGGTGCCCGTCATGCCGGTGCCTTTGGGATACTGGTGAAGCGCGTCATGCGCCGAGGACCGGAATGCCCGCCGCGCGGATCAGGCGGCAGGTGCGGATGAGCGGCAGACCGACCAGCGCGGTCGGGTCGTCGTTGTCGATGCGCTCCAGCAGCGCGATGCCCAAGCCTTCGCTCTTGGCGCTGCCGGCGCAGTCGTAAGGCTGTTCGGCCCGCAGATAGCTTTCGATCTCGTCATCCGACAGTTCGCGGAACACCACCCTCACCGGGGCGAGGTCCTGCGCCTCGAAGCCGGTTTCCAGGCACACGACGGCCAGGGCTGTCTGGAAGATGACGGTGCGTCCGCTCATGCGGCGCAGTTGGGCCACGGCACGCTCGTGATTGCCGGGTTTGCCCAGGGGCTGTCCGTCGAGGTCGGCCACCTGGTCGCTGCCGATGACCACGGCACCCGGGTGCCGACGGGCGACGTCGCGCGCCTTGGCCAGCGCCAGCCGCCGGGCCAGGGCCTCCGGGGCTTCGCCGGGTAGCGGGGTTTCATCGACCTGCGGCGCGTCGGTGTCGAAAGGCAGGTGCAGCCGGGTCATCAGCTCGCGCCGGTAACGCGAGGTGGAACCCAGGATCAGGGGGCGGACTTGCTTACTCATGCACGATATTGTCGGCGCATTCTTTTACACTGCCGTCATGACGATCGCCGACAAGAAGCCCCTCTGGAACCCGGACCGACTTGATGTGCTCGCGATGGCGCGTGCCGGTGGTGAACTGTGCGCCACCGATCCGATCGGCCGCTACGGACGGCTGTCGGATGCCGGCGTGCCGGGCGGTACCGATCACG
The DNA here is from genome assembly GCA_023415035.1 of Pseudomonadota bacterium. Lineage (GTDB taxonomy): Bacteria > Pseudomonadota > Gammaproteobacteria > Burkholderiales > Burkholderiaceae_C > Hydrogenophaga. The sequence continues at coordinate 6,153 of JAEZLX010000123.1, forward strand.
GCGTGGTCTGGCGGGTTCAGGCAGAGTTGCGTGGCGAGGGCGCGCGGGCCGTGCCCTGGCTGTATCTGCAGGCGAACGCCGTGCTGTCCCTGACCTGTCAGCGCTGCCTGCAGGCCGTGGAGACGCCGGTCGAGGTGGATCGCTGGTTCCGCTTCGTGGCTGACGAGGCCACCGCCGAGGCCGAGGATGAGGACAGCGAAGAAGACGTACTGGCCCTGGAGCCGCGGCCGAGCCTGCGCGAGCTGGTCGAGGACGAGCTGCTCATGGAGCTTCCGCTGGTGCCCATGCACGAGGCGTGCCCGACACCCCTGCCTTTGCCGCCGGAGGACCCGGCTGCGGAACCCGCAGAGGACAAGCCCAATCCCTTTGCCGCCCTGGCCAGTCTCAAGCGGGGTGGATGAGCGGGTTTGCCGGGGGCGGCGCTTCGCGCTATAATGCTTGGCTTTGCGCTGGCATCTATATACCCGGCAGCCTGCGATTGCGGGCGGGGCGGGGTCAAGGTTCGTGGCGCACCCTCAGACCATCCACCGATTTACCGGATTCCAAGGAGCCCAACATGGCTGTCCAGCAAAACAAGAAGTCGCCGTCCAAGCGCGGCATGCACCGTTCGCACAACGCCCTGACCGTCCCCGGCATCGCCGTGGAGCCGACCACGGGTGAAACCCACCTGCGCCACCACATCAGCCCCAACGGCTTCTACCGTGGCCGTCAGGTTCTGAAGAACAAGTCCGAAGCCTGACGAAGGCCGTTTCGCTGGCAGAATGCATATGTTCTGCCGCGAGTCGGTTGCAGGCGCCTGAAGAGGCACCGGCCCGCATGAGAATGCGGGCTTTTTTGTCGCTGCTCCCAGGTCGAAGGCAACACGTCGGAGTGTCCGGGCTGGCGCAAGGCGCCTGGTTCTGGCGACTTTTTCGATTTCGCGGTGCTGCCTGTGCGCCGCTTTCAGTACATCGTCATGATCACCATCGCTGTCGATTGCATGGGGGGCTATATTGGCCCCGCGACCACGCTGCCGGCGTGTGCGACTTTCCTTGACGCCCATCCCGACGCCCGGTTGCTGCTCGTGGGCAAGCCCGAGGCCATGGAGGCCTGGCCCCAGGTGATGAAGCATCCGCGCTGTAGCGTGGTGCCGGCCACCGAGGTGGTGGAGATGGATGATCCGGTCGAGGTGGCGCTGCGCAGGAAAAAGGACTCGTCCATGCGCGTGGCCATCACCCAGGTCAAGGACGGCCAGGCCCAGGCGGCGGTGTCGGCAGGCAACACGGGCGCGCTCATGGCCATTGCACGCTACCTGCTCAAGACGATGGAGGGCATCGACCGCCCCGCGATCGCTACCCAGATGCCCAACAGCCGGGGCGGCGCCACCACGGTGCTCGACCTGGGTGCGAATGTCGATTGTTCGGCCGAGCATCTGCTGCAGTTTGCCGTGATGGGCTCCGCACTGGTGCAAGCGACCGCAGGGCAGCCCTCACCGTCCGTCGGCCTCCTCAACGTGGGCGAGGAGGCGATCAAAGGCAGTGAGGTCATCAAACAGGCCGGTGCCCTGCTGCGCAAGGCGGCCGAGAGCGGTGACCTGAATTTCCATGGCAACGTCGAAGGCGACGATATCTTCAAAGGCACGACGTCCATCGTCGTGTGCGACGGCTTTGTCGGCAATGTCGCGCTCAAGGCCAGCGAGGGGCTTGCCTCGATGATCGGCGGCTTCCTCAAGCAGGAGTTTTCCCGCAGCATTTCCGGAAAACTGGCGGCCATCGTGGCCTATCGGGTGTTAACTGCCTTCAAAAACCGTGTCGACCATCGGCGCTACAACGGCGCGGCATTGCTGGGCCTGCGCGGACTGGTGTTCAAGAGCCACGGTTCGGCCGATGCCTATGCTTTCGAGCATGCCCTGCGGCGGGCTTATGATGCGGCCCACAACCGCCTGCTCGATCGCGTGCAGGAGCGCATCGCTCACGCTGCGCCCCTGATGTCCGTGGCGGTGCAGGCCGCCGAGGACGGCGGCCGCAAGATCGCCTGAACGAACCTGACACTTTACGCATGACCCGCTACGCCCGCATCACCGGCACCGGCAGTTGCCTGCCACCCCGTCAACTGACCAATGCCGACATGGTCGATCTGCTGGCCAAACGCCAGATCGAGACCAGTGACGAGTGGATCGTGGAGCGCACCGGTATCCGCGCGCGCCATTTTGTTGACGAAGGCGTGTATGCAAGCGACCTGGGGGCCGAGGCGGCGCGCCGTGCCATGGCGGCGGCGGGCGTCCAGCCCTCCGAGATCGATCTGATCATTGTCGCGACCTCGACGCCCGACATGGTGTTTCCGGCGACGGCGGCGATCATCCAGCACAAGCTGGGCATTGCCGGTTGCCCTGTGTTTGACGTGCAGGCGGTGTGCAGCGGCTTCATCTATGCCCTGAGCGTGGCCGACGCGATGATCAAGGCCGGCTCGGCCAGCAAGGCGCTCGTGATCGGCGCCGAGGTTTTCTCGCGTCTGCTGGATTTCAACGACCGTACCACCTGTGTGCTGTTTGGCGATGGTGCCGGCGCCGTGGTGGTGGAGGCGTCCGACCGCCCTGGCGTGCTGGCGACCGCCCTGCATGCCGATGGCCAGCACGTCGGTATCCTGTGCGTGCCGGGTCACGTCACGGGTGGTCAGGTGCTGGGCGATCCTCTGCTCAAGATGGACGGCCAGGCTGTGTTCAAGCTCGCGGTCGGCGTGCTGCATGACGTGGCACGCGAGGTGCTGCAAAAGGCGGGCAAGACAGAGGCAGACATTGACTGGCTGGTGCCCCACCAGGCCAACATCCGCATCATGGCCAGCACCGCCCGCAAGCTCAAGATGTCCATGGACAAGGTCGTGGTGACCGTGGACCAGCACGGCAACACGTCGGCGGCATCGATTCCCCTGGCGCTGGACCATGGCGTGCGCGCGGGGCAGATCAAGCCGGGTGACACGCTGCTGCTCGAAGGCGTGGGCGGCGGCTTCACCTGGGGCGCCGTGCTGGTGGATTTCTGACCGCTGCCACATCGCAGGGGCAAGGGCGGCCAGGGCCGCAACAAGGAGACCAATTCGTCATGAGTCAATTCGCATTCGTCTTTCCGGGACAGGGTTCGCAGTCGGTGGGCATGCTCGATGCCTGGGGCGACCACCCGGTGGTGGCTGAAACCCTCAAGGAGGCATCCGACGCGCTGGGCGAGGATGTGGGCCGTCTCATCCATGAGGGCCCGAAGGAAGCGCTGGCGCTGACCACCAACACCCAGCCTGTGATGCTGGTGGCGGGTGTCGCGGCCTGGCGTGTGTGGCGTGCCGAAGGTGGCGCGCTGCCGGCAGCGGTGGCCGGCCATTCGCTGGGCGAGTACAGCGCCCTGGTGGCGTCCGGCGTGCTGACGCTGGCGCAGGCGGCGCCGCTGGTGCGTTTCCGCGCGGCCGCGATGCAGGAAGCCGTGCCCGTGGGCGCCGGTGCCATGGCGGCCATCCTGGGCATGGATGCCGAGAAGGTCCGCGCCGGTTGTGCCGAGGCGCAGGCGACGTTCCCGGCCGACAGTGGCGAGGTCGTCGAGGCCGTGAACTTCAACGATCCGGCCCAGACCGTGATCGCGGGCAGCAAGGCAGCCGTGGAGAAGGCCTGCGAGGTGCTCAAGGCAGCTGGTGCCAAACGCGCATTGCCGCTGCCGGTGTCGGCGCCCTTCCATTCCAGCCTGATGAAGCCCGCTGCCGACAAATTGCGCGAAAAGCTGGCCGGTACGACGCTGGCGGCACCGCAGATTCCCGTCATCAACAACATCGATGTGGCCGTGGAGACCGATCCCGAGCGCATCCGCGATGCGCTGTACCGCCAGGCTTTCGGCCCGGTGCGCTGGGTCGAGTGCGTGCAGGCCATCAAGGCGCGCGGCATCGGCAGGATTGTCGAATGCGGCCCCGGCAAGGTGCTGGCCGGCATGACGCGTCGCATCGACGCCGACCTGACCGGCGCGGCGCTGTACGATCCCGCCACGCTGCAAGAGGTCAAGGCCCTGCTGGCCTGAGGCCCCGTCTGCCGAATCAGGAGAAACATATGTCTGACAACAACAAGAATGCGGGGCAGGTTGCCCTGGTGACCGGTGCCTCGCGCGGCATCGGCGCTGCCATCGCTGCCGAGCTGGCGGCTCGCGGCTATGTCGTGATCGGCACCGCCACCACCGACGAAGGCGCCTCTCGCATCTCCTCCACGCTGGCGGCGGTGCCGGGTGCCGGCGCGGGCAGCCGCGGCGCGCGTCTGGACGTGAACGACGGCGCTGCCGTCGATGCTCTGATTGACGAGGTCGTCAAGGCGCACGGTGCGCTGCATGTGCTGGTCAACAACGCGGGCATCACGCGCGACATGCTGGCCATGCGCCTGAAGGACGAAGAGTGGGATGCCGTGCTGGACACCAACCTGCGGGCCGTGTTCCGCTGCTGCCGCGCCGCCATCCGTCCGATGATGAAGCAGCGCTACGGCCGCATCATCAGCATCACCAGCGTGGTGGGCGCCGCCGGCAACCCCGGCCAGGCCAACTACGCGGCCGCCAAGGCCGGCGTGGCCGGCATGACGCGCGCGCTGGCGCGCGAGCTGGGCAGCCGCCAGATCACGGTCAATTGCGTGGCGCCGGGTTTCATCGAAACCGACATGACCGCCTCGCTGCCCGAAGCACAGCAGCAGGCCTTGCTGGGACAGATTCCGCTGGGCCATCTCGGCAAGCCGGCGGACATCGCCCATGCGGTCGCCTATCTCGCCAGCCCCCAGGCCGGCTATGTCACGGGCCAGGAGTTGCACGTCAACGGCGGCATGTTCATGGCCTGATCCGGCGTCTGGCCGCAGTGCCGGGCGGGGCCGCCCGGCAGGCCGCAGGAGGTTCTTGCCCCGGGGCGGCTAAAATGTCAGTTTGTTCTCAACCACCCTCAGAGGGACTTATGAGCGATATCGAAGCACGTGTGAAGAAAATCATTGCCGAGCAACTCGGCGTGGAAGAGGGTCAGGTGACCAACGAGAAGGCTTTCGTGGCCGATCTGGGCGCCGACTCGCTCGACACCGTGGAACTGGTGATGGCTCTCGAAGATGAGTTCGGTATCGAGATTCCCGACGAAGACGCCGAGAAGATCACCACCGTGCAGAACGCGATCGATTACGCCGTCGCGCACCAGAAGGCCTGATTGCCCATGAGCCGTCGCCGTGTCGTTGTGACCGGCCTGGGTTGCATCAGCCCCGTGGGCAACACGGTGGCAGATGCCTGGGCCAATCTCTTGGCCGGCCAGTCCGGCATCGGTCTGATCACCCGGTTCGATGCGTCGAACCTGGCCTGCAAGATCGCCGGAGAGGTCAAGGGTTTTGATCTGGAGTCCTACATCAGCGCCAAAGAGGCGCGGACGATGGACACCTTCATCCACTACGGCATTGCCGCGGCTGACCAGGCGGTCAAGGATGCCGGCCTGCCCACGGGCGAGGCCCTGGACGAGGAGGCGGCCACCCGCATCGGCTGCATCATCGGCTCGGGCATCGGCGGGCTGCCGCTGATCGAGGAGACGCACGCCGAACTGACGAATCGCGGCCCACGCCGGATTTCGCCGTTCTTCGTGCCGGCCTCCATCATCAACATGATTTCGGGCCATGTGTCGATGCGCTTCGGCTTCAAGGGGCCGAACCTGGCCGTCGTGACTGCGTGCACGACCGGTCTGCACTGCATCGGCGAGGCCGCGCGCAAGATCGAGTACGGCGACGCCGACGTGATCGTCGCCGGCGGTGCCGAATCCACCGTATCCCCGCTGGGTGTCGGCGGTTTTGCCGCGATGCGCGCACTGTCCACGCGCAACGACGACCCCGCGACGGCCTCGCGCCCCTGGGACAAGGCCCGTGACGGTTTTGTGCTGGGCGAGGGCGCCGGTGTGATGGTGCTCGAAGAGTACGAACACGCCAAGGCGCGCGGCGCGAAGATCTATGCCGAGCTGGTGGGCTACGGCATGAGTGCCGATGCCGGGCACATGACCGCGCCCAACATGGACGGCCCGCGCCGTGCCATGGTCAACGCGCTGCGCAATGCCGGCGTGAACGCCGACGAGGTGGACTACCTCAACGCGCACGGCACGTCGACCCCGCTGGGCGACGTGAACGAGACCAACGCCATCAAGGCTGCATTGGGTGACCATGCCAGCAAGATCGTCGTGAACTCCACCAAGTCGATGACCGGCCACCTGCTGGGTGGTGCTGGCGGCATCGAGAGTGTGTTCACCGTGCTGGCGCTCCACCATCAGAAGAGCCCGCCGACGATCAACATCTTCGAGCAGGATCCCGAGTGCGATCTGGACTACTGCGCCAACACCGCCCGTGACCTGAAGATCGATGTGGCCGTGAAGAACAACTTCGGCTTCGGCGGCACGAACGGTACCCTGGTCTTCCGGCGACTGGCCTGAGGACCGGCAGGCAGGAGGGAGCTCCATGCGCAACGCCCCATCGGTGGTCTATCCGGTGGGGCGTTCTTCTTTTTACGGGATGCTGCTGGTGATGGCGGGTGCGGTGGCGCTGCCCGTCATGGCGCTGTGGGCCTGGACGCCGGTGGCGGCAGACCGGGCGCGCCCGGTCATGGCTGCTGCCCTGGTGGCCTGGGGTTTGTGGTGTCTCTGGGCGGCGTCGGGCTGGTGGCGCAGCCCCAAGGGGATGCTCGAATGGCGTGCCTGCGATGCCGCCGGCGCCTGGCTCTGGCAGGAGGAGGGGAAGGCACCGCAACGGCTGACGCGTGCGCCTGAGGCGGTGCTGGACCTGCAGCGCGTGCTGCTGGTGCGGCTGGACGATGGGCGGTGGCTGTGGCTGGAGGCCGGCCGTGACGGATCACCGCATTGGTGGGATCTGCGGCGCGCCCTGCTCGCTTCGGTGCCAGCCTGATCGGGTATATTGTCCGGCCAGCTTCCCTGCCGCATGACCACAGACGACAACCCCGTCCCCCCCATCTCCGACAGCGATACCCAGCTGGTGCAGCGCACCCTGGCGGGAGACATGCGTGCTTTCGACCTGCTGGTGCTGAAGTACCAGCGCCGGGTCGAGCGGCTGGTCGGGCGCATGGTGCGCGACGTGGACCTCGTGCAGGACATCGCCCAGGAAACCTTCATCCGTGCCTACCGGGCACTGGCCCAGTTCCGGGGTGATGCGCAGTTCTACACCTGGCTGTACCGGATAGCCGTCAATACGGCGAAGAAACAGCTGATGGAACTCAAGCGAGACCCGCTGGTGTTCCAGTCGCAGATGAATTCGGGCGATGAGGATGAAACTTCCGGCCCCGAACGCGAACTAACCCAGGGCGCCACCGATACCGAGACGCCTGAGGCTGTGCTGGCCAGCAAGGAAATTGCCGAGGCGGTCAACGCAGCCATGGAAGCATTGCCCGAGGAACTGCGCATGGCCGTCACGCTGCGCGAGATCGAGGGCATGAGTTACGAGGAAATCGCGCAAGCGCTGGATTGCCCGATCGGGACCGTGCGCTCGCGCATTTTCCGGGCCCGCGAGGCGATTTCCGCCCGCATCAGGCCCATGCTGGACCGCCAGGGCGGCAAGCGCTGGTGATCCGGAAGTATCGGATCTGTGAGTCGTCGAGACGTGTCAGGATGTCAGTCATGAATGTCAGAAGTCAGGATCAAGAACGGGTCACGCCGGCGGAGTTGACCGCGGCCGAGGCCCTGCGGATGTCGGCCTGGATGGACGACGAGGCGGATGGCGCCGAGCTGGATGCCATGCTGGGCGCACTGGAAGAAGACCCGTCGCTGGCACTGACCTGGGCGTCCTACCATGTGATCGGCGAAAGCCTGCGCCAGGAATTGCCGCAGCGGCTGGGTGCGCGTCCGTCTGACTTCCTGGCTCAGGTGCGCGAGCGCCTGGCTGCCGAAGACGCGATGCGACCGGTGGTCGTATCCGCGCCGGTGGTCGAAACGCAAACCATCGTGCGCGGCCGCGCGGCCAATGACGCGGTGTTCCGCTGGAAAATGGTCGCGGGCTTCGCTTCCCTGGCGGCGGTGATGGCCGTGGCCTGGGGGGTGCTGGGCAGTTCGCCAGCCGGCTCCGGCGCCAGCCCGATGCTCGCGTCCGTTCCAGCTGTCGTGCAACCGGCAGGCAACATGGTGGCGGTGAGCCAGACGGCAACGCATCAGGCCGCGGGACAGCCCAGCACGGTGGTGGTCGAGACGCCCCAGGGCACCATTGTTCGCGATGCGCGCCTGATGCGCCTGTTGGCCGAGCACCGGCAAAACGGCATGTCGGTCCTGCAGACACCTGCGGGTTTCATGCGCAATGCCACGCACGATGGCACACCCAGCCGCTGAAAGGGTCGGCCCGATGCAGTCGGCTACACATTGCAGGCAGGGATCTTCCGCATCGGCATTGGCGACGGCCGTTCGGCGCTGGGGAAGTGCTTCGCTGATCGCTGCTTCGCTGGTCTGGTCGGGGGCGGTCCTGGCTGACAGCTCGCGCAGCATCAACGACTGGCTCAGCCGAATGCACGAGGCATCGCGCGGCCGTGCTTACGTTGGCACGCTGGTGGTGTCGGCCGGATCGGCCATGTCGGCCTCGCGTCTCTGGCACGTGTGCGACGGCAACCAGCAGATGGAGCGAGTGGAGACCCTCACGGGGGCGCCACGCACAACGATCCGTCGCAACAGCGACGTGATCACCTTCGATCCTGAAAGTCGCACAGCCTGGACTGAAAAACGCGAGTCGCTGGGCGTGTTTCCCGAGTTGCTGCGCACGCCTGGCAACCAGATCGCCGAGTACTACGGTGTCGACGAGCGGGCCGCCGAGCGCGTGGCCGGGCACATGGCCGACGTGATCGAGCTCAGGCCCAAGGACGAGCTGCGTTTCGGCTATCGCATCTGGTCGGAGAAAAAAACGGGCCTGGTGGTCAAGATGCAGACCCTGGGTGAGGGCGGTCAGGTGCTCGAACAGGTCGCCTTCACCGAACTGCAGTTCGATGCACCCGTGCGCATGGACAAGCTCAAGAAAATGATGGCCGACACCAGGGGCTATCAGGTGCTGCGGCCGAGCCTGCGCAAGACCACACCCGAGGCCGAGGGCTGGCGCATGCGCGAGACCGTGCCCGGCTTCCAGTCGATGAGCTGCCATGTGCGTGAAGAGGAAGGCGCCGGCGTCTCGCCCATGCAGTGGGTGTTCTCCGACGGCCTCGCCTCGGTCTCGCTCTTCATCGAACCGTTCGATCCGCAGCGTCATGGCGAGGAAGGCCAGGCGGTGGCCGGTTCCACGCATTCGCTGACGCAACGCCTGGGAGATTACTGGCTGACAGTCATGGGAGAGGCGCCGCTGCCGACCTTGCGGCGCTTCGCCCAGAACATCGAGCGCATGCGCTGAGCGCGTGCACCAACCGTGCGGGAAAGGTTTCTGTTGTTTCCACTGCGTGATTGAAGTTCGACCATGAAACTTGATATCCGACATGTGCTGGCATCCGGCCTGAGTTCCCTGGTTGTGGGGTTGGCGGGCATCGTGGCGCAACCCGCCATGGCCCAGTCGGGAGGTTCGCTCGTGCGCGGCCTGCCCGATTTCACCGAACTGGTGGAGCAGGTGGGACCTTCGGTCGTCAACATCCGCACGCTCGAGCGCGCCAGCGCCGGGCGCAGCGGGGGGACGATGGGGCCCGACGAGGAGATGCTGGAGTTCTTTCGCCGTTTCGGCATTCCCATTCCGCCGGGGATGACGCCCCGCGCGCCACGGCAGGATCGTGGTGGCGGGAGCGAGGAAGCGGTGCCGCGTGGCGTCGGTTCCGGCTTCATCATTGGCAGCGATGGTCTGATCATGACCAACCACCACGTGGTCGACGGCGCCGATGAGCTGATCGTGACCCTGGCCGACAAGCGCGAGTTCAAGGGCAAGCTCGTCGGTAGTGACCAGCGCACCGACGTGGCTGTGGTCAAGATCGAGGCTGCGGGCCTCAACGCTGTTCGCATCGGTGACGTGAACCGCTTGCGTGTAGGTGAATGGGTGATGGCCATCGGCTCGCCTTTCGGCCTGGACAACACGGTGACGGCCGGAATCGTCAGTGCCAAGCAGCGCGATACGGGCGACTATCTGCCCTTCATCCAGACCGACGTGGCGATCAACCCGGGCAACTCGGGAGGCCCGCTGCTGAACATGCGGGGGGAGGTCGTTGGCATCAACAGCCAGATCTATTCACGTTCGGGGGGCTTCCAGGGCATCTCCTTCGCGATTCCGATCGATGAGGCCATGCGCGTGGCCGATCAGATCAAGGTGAGCGGTCGTGTGACGCGCGGCCGCATCGGTGTGCGCATCGACCAGGTCAGCAAGGAAGTGGCAGAGTCTATCGGCCTTGGCCGGCCCCGCGGGGCACTGGTGAGGGCCGTCGAGCCCGATTCGCCGGCGCACAAGGCCGGTATCGAGGCAGGTGACATCATCATCCGCTTCGATGGCAAGGAGGTGGAGAAGTCCGCCGACCTGCCGCGCATGGTGGGCAACACCAAGCCCGGTACGCGCTCGGCCATCACGGTGTTCCGCCGCGGTGCGCAAAAGGATCTCTCGATCTCCGTTGCCGAGCTCGAGCCCGATCGCGCCGCGCGTGGAGGCAGCGCACCCGAGAGCTCGCGTCCGTCGGCGACGGTCAATGCAAAGACGCTCGGCCTGACCCTGGGCGAGCTCAGTGCCACGCAGAAGAAGGACCTGGGCGTGCAGGGCGGCGTGGTGGTGGTCGGCGTGGAAGGCCCTGCGGCGAGGGCGGGGCTGCGCGAGGGGGACGTGATTCTGGCGGTGGCCAATATCGAGACGAACAGTCTGGCCGAGTTCGACCGGGTGATGTCCCGCCTGGACAAGTCCAAGCCGGTCAACGTGTTGTTCCGCCGGGGCGAGTGGGCGCAGTACGTGGTCATCCGGCCGGTGCGCTGATCAAGGCAATCCCCCCAAGCCCGAGAAGGGCTGGGGGGTATTGGCGGCAGTTCAACGGTCACGCGATGATTTTTTCAATCCGCTACGGTTCACTGATAGATCTGTGGGGACATTAGCCTGGTGCGAGAGGGCTGCGGCGATTCGGTAGAATCGGTGCTTCAAGGGACCTGTTTTCGGTCATCTCGAACGGTGCTTCACCATACGGGATGTACACAGTTTGTCCCATGTCCATCCACATGTCTTGCACCGGTGCTTGTCCAAAATTGTGGATAAGTTGTGGATGAATTTCATGTTGTTGCGCTGCGACAAATTGGCGGCCGGGATGCCGGGGTGTGCATAACGGGCTTTTTGCCTACAATGAAACCCCAACTATCGCAGTTGCCATTGATTGTTGGTTACGGGCGCGTCAACACCTGACGCGCCCTTTTTTCTGCTCCGGTGTCGTGCCGGATTCCTGACAGTTCTGATGAACCACATCCGCAATTTCTCTATCATCGCGCACATCGATCACGGCAAGTCCACACTGGCCGATCGCATCATTTCCCTGTGCGGCGGACTGTCCGAGCGCGAGATGAGCGAGCAGGTGCTCGACTCCATGGATCTCGAGAAGGAGCGGGGCATCACGATCAAGGCGCAGACGGCGGCGCTGAGGTACAAGGCGCACGACGGCAAGGTCTACAACCTCAACCTCATCGACACTCCGGGTCACGTGGACTTCTCCTACGAGGTGAGCCGTTCGCTGTCGGCATGCGAGGGCGCGCTGCTCGTGGTCGATGCGTCGCAGGGGGTGGAAGCGCAGACGGTGGCCAACTGCTACACCGCGCTCGACCTGGGCGTCGAAGTGCTGCCGGTTCTCAACAAGATGGATCTTCCGCAGGCCGATCCCGAGAATGCCAAGCGCGAGGTCGAGGACGTGATCGGCATCGATGCGAGCGAGGCGGTGCCGTGCTCGGCCAAGACGGGCATGGGGGTGGAGGACATCCTCGAGATGGTGGTGGCCAAGGTGCCGCCGCCGCGCGGCAACCCGGACGCCCCGCTGCGTGCGATGATCATCGACAGCTGGTTCGACAACTACGTCGGCGTCGTGATGCTGGTACGAGTGGTCGATGGCCGCCTGGCCAAGAGCGACAAGATCCGCCTGATGGCCACGGGAGCGCTGTACAACGCCGAAAAGCTGGGCGTGTTCACGCCGGCGAACGAGCCGCGCGAGGCGCTCGAGGCGGGCGAGGTGGGCTACATCATCGCCGGCATCAAGGAACTCAAGGCCGCCAAGGTGGGCGACACCGTCACTGCGGTCAAGACCAGCAGCGGCGCCAACCTGGTGGCGGCCACCGAGCCGCTGCCGGGCTTCAAGGAAGTCAAACCGCAGGTGTTCGCGGGCCTGTACCCGTCCGAGGCGAGCGAATACGACCAGCTGCGCGACGCGCTGGAAAAGCTTCAGCTCAACGATGCCGCGCTGCATTACGAACCCGAGGTCTCGCAGGCCCTGGGCTTCGGCTTCCGCTGCGGTTTCCTGGGCCTGCTGCACATGGAAATCGTGCAGGAGCGCCTGGAGCGCGAGTTCGACCAGGACCTGATCACCACCGCGCCGAGTGTGGTGTACGAGGTGGTCAAAGGTGACGGCGAGGTCATCATGGTCGAAAACCCCTCGAAGATGCCCGACGCCGGGCGCATCGAGGAAATCCGCGAGCCCATCGTGACCGTGCACCTGTACATGCCGCAGGAGTATGTGGGCCCGGTGATGACGCTGGCCAACCAGAAGCGTGGTGTGCAAACCAACATGGCCTACCACGGCAAGCAGGTCATGCTGACCTACGACATGCCGCTGGGCGAAATCGTGCTGGACTTCTTTGACAAGCTCAAGTCGGTCAGCCGCGGCTACGCGTCCATGGACTACGAGTTCAAGGAGTACCGCAAGTCGGATGTGGTCAAGGTCGACATGCTGCTCAACGGCGAGAAGGTCGACGCGCTGTCCATCATCGTGCACCGCAGCCAGGCGCAGTACCGGGGCCGGGCGGTGGCGGCCAAGATGCGAGAGATCATCAGCCGCCAGCAGTTCGACGTCGCGATCCAGGCGGCCATCGGGGGCAACATCATCGCCCGCGAGACCATCAAGGCGCTGCGCAAGAACGTGCTGGCAAAATGCTACGGCGGCGACATCACCCGCAAGCGCAAGCTCCTCGAAAAGCAGAAAGCAGGCAAGAAACGCATGAAACAGATCGGCTCGGTCGAAGTGCCCCAGGAAGCCTTCCTGGCCATCCTGCAGGTGGAGGAATGATGCAGGCGGCCATGGGAGGATTGACCGCTGTTGTGCTCGCCGCCTTTGCCGGCTACGCCGCCGCCTGGTACTTCGGCGCCGTGGAGGGCAACTTCGCGCTGCTGCTCATGCTGGCGACGCTGGTGACAGGCATCTATTGGGTGCTCGAAAAACTCGTCTTCCTGCCACAGCGGCGGCGTGCGGCCGAGCAGTTCGACCAGCAGCGACGGGAGCGGCAGCAGGCACTGCTGTCGCAGGGCTTCCAGCCGGAGCCGGCCGAGGAGGCGCAGGCCAGCCAGACCCGCCAGAGCCTGCTCGCGCAGCCCTGGTGGCTGGACTGGACGGCAGGCCTGTTCCCGGTGATCCTGGCCGTGTTCGTGCTGCGCTCGTTCCTGTTCGAACCGTTCAAGATCCCGTCGGGCTCCATGGTGCCGACCCTGCGCGTGGGCGACCTGATCCTGGTCAACAAGTTCCACTACGGCCTGCGCATGCCCGTGTTCAACAACCTGCTGGTGGCGAACAACCAGCCGCAGCGCGGCGACGTCATGGTGTTCCGCTATCCGCCCCAGCCGAGTCTGGATTACATCAAGCGCGTGATCGGCGTGCCGGGTGACGAGGTCGCCTTCCTGAACAAGCAGCTGACCATCAACGGCCAGCCCGTGGCCAAAGCGGCGCAGAGCGAGTTTTTCGACAGCGAGACCATGCGCTACTACAAGCAGTATGGCGAGGTGCTGGGCGGGAGGCAGTACAGCACGCTCAATGACGACGATCGCCCGGCCTTCATCCCGGGTGCGTCCGATTTTCCGTACAAGGACCATTGCCGCTACAGCGTGGAAGGGGTGGTCTGCAAGGTGCCTGCCGGCCACTATTTCATGATGGGCGACAATCGCGATAATTCGCTGGATTCACGTTACTGGGGTTTTGTACCGGAGGAGAACATCGTCGGCAAGGCGTTCTTCGTGTGGATGAATTTTGGCGACATGAGCCGGATCGGCAGCTTCGAATGAGCCGCCGGCTGAACAACGGCATCAACTGGAGGAAGGAAACTGTCATGCGACTTCAACGCAAGCAACGCGGCCTCACGTTCATCGGTCTGTTGATTGTCGGTATCCTGGTGGCCCTGGCCGGCGTCGTGGTGGCCCAGGTCATCCCAACGTACATCGAGTACCTTGCCGTGCAAAAGGCGGTCGTGAAGGCTTCCAATGGAACGACGGTGGCTGAAGTGCGCAGCATTTTCGACAAGGCGGCGGCGATCGACGACATCCGTTCGATCGAAGGCAAAGACCTCGACATCAGCAAGCGTGGCGACCAGGTTGTTGTGCAGTTTTCCTACACCCGCGAGATTCACCTGGCCGGCCCCGCCTATCTGGTGATGAAGTATGAAGGGGATTCGAACTGATGCGAGACAGGCGGTCCGTGGTCACGGTGCGGACCGGGGTAGATCGTGACCGCTGAACTGGAGCGGCTGGCGCAGCGGCTCGGGCACCATTTCCGGCAGATGAAACTGCTGGAGCGTGCGCTCACGCATCGCAGTTTTTCGGCTGACCACAACGAGCGTCTGGAGTTCCTCGGGGACTCCGTGCTCAGCCTGGCCATATCCGGCCTGCTGTTCGAGAAACTCAGCAACCTGCCGGAGGGCGACCTGTCCCGGGTGAGAGCCAACCTGGTCAAGCAGGACACCCTGCACGGCATCGCCGTCCGGCTGGCGTTGTCCGAGTGCCTGCGGCTGGGTGATGGCGAGAGGCGTTCGGGTGGCCAGAAGCGCCCGTCCATCCTGGCCGACGCGCTGGAGGCCGTGATCGGGGCCGTGTACCTCGATGCCGGCTTCGAGGCTGCCGAAGCCCTGGTGCGACACCTGTATGCAGGCATCGAGCTGCATGCCGGCATGCGCGCCATGGACAAGGATGGCAAGACGGGCTTGCAGGAGTGGCTGCAGGCCCGCAAAATGAAACTGCCCGAATACCGGGTGGTGGCGACCACGGGCGAGGCCCACAAACAGACCTTCGAGGTCAGCTGCGCCGTGGCGGAACTGGGCCTGACCGAGCATGGCGTCGGGGCGTCGCGCCGCGCTGCCGAGCAGGCCGCGGCCTTGGCCATGCTGCGGGTACTCGAAGACCCGTCCCGGCGGCCGGTTGCCGCCCGAAAGAAGTGAAATTCATGTCCAAGCCTTCCGATCCCGCGCGCGCTCCGGCGAACACGGGTGACAACGATCTTGAAGCCATGCTGGCCCGTGCGCTGGGCCGTCCCGCGCCTGCGGGCGAGGAGGTGCCCGAGCCCGAGATGCCGGAGGTCCCGGCAGAGGAGCAGCGCTGCGGCTTCGTCGCGATCGTGGGCAAGCCCAATGTCGGCAAGTCGACGCTGCTCAATGCGCTGGTGGGGCAGAAGATCAGCATCACCTCGCGCAAGGCGCAGACCACGCGTCACCGCATCACCGGTTACCGCACTGTCGGGCGTTCGCAGTTCGTGTTCGTCGATACCCCGGGCTTCCAGACGCGCCATGGCAATGCGTTGAACCGGGCGTTGAACAAGACCGTACTCGGCGCGGTGGCCGACGTCGATCTGATCCTGTTCGTGGTCGAGGCGGGGCGCTTCAACCTGGCCGACGCCAAGGTGCTGGATCTGCTGCCCAAGGGCATCCCTGTGGTGCTGGTGGCGAACAAGTTCGATCTCATCCACCGCCGTGGCGAACTCGCTCCGTGGCTGCGCTCGATGCAGGAACGGCACAGCTTTGCCGAGTACGTGCCGATGTCGGCCAAGAACCCGAAGGACATTCAGCGCCTGTTCGGCATCTGCGAGACCTACCTGCCGCAGCAGCCCTGGATGCACGATCCGGAGGAGCTGACCGACCGCAGCGAGCGCTTCATGGCGGCCGAGATGGTGCGCGAGAAGCTTTTCCGCCTGACCGGCGACGAACTGCCCTACACCTCGACCGTGGTGGTGGACAAGTTCGAGCAGGATGGTGCGCTGCGCCGCATCGCGGCGACCATCATCGTCGAGCGCGAGGGCCACAAGGGCATGGTGATCGGCGAAAAGGGCGAAAAGCTCAAGCGCATCGGCACCGAGGCGCGCCAGGAGCTCGAGAAGCTGTGGAACACCAAAGTGTTTCTCGAGTTGTGGGTCAAGGTCCGCTCGGGCTGGGCGGACGACGATGCCCGCGTGCGCTCGTTCGGCTACGAGTGAGGGCGCACTCGCGTCCGGCCACGCCGCGGTTCTCGGGTCATGAGCAAGCGCATCCACGATGAGCCGGCCTTCGTCCTGCATCGTTACGACTGGAGCGAGTCAAGCCTGATCCTGGAGGCGTTCAGCCGTCGGCACGGACGCGTGGTGCTGGTGGCAAAAGGGGTCAAGAGGCCCACGTCCCAGTTCCGGCCTGTGCTGCTGCCGCTGCAGCCGTTGCTGCTGTCCTGGGGTGGCGAGGCCGAAGTGCGCACGCTCAAGTCGGCGCAATGGCAGGGCGGACACGTGATGCCCACGGGCGACGCTCTGCTGGCCGGAAGCTACCTCAACGAATTGCTGATGCGGCTGCTGGCGCGCGACGACCCGCATCCAGGGTTGTTCGACGATTATGCGCTTGCGGTCCGGCTCCTGTCCGAGCGGGCCGAGGCGCAACCACTGATCCTGCGCGCTTTCGAGCTCGTGCTTCTGCGCGATGCCGGCTTCCTGCCCGATCTCTCACGCGAGGGCAGCTCGCTGCAGCCCCTGGATCCGGAACTTCCCTATGTCGTGCGACCGGAAGCCGGATTGCGGCCGGCCCATGACGATGATCCGCACCCCATAACGGGTCAGGACTGGCTGAACCTGCAGGCAGCACTGAACGGGCCGGGCGCGCTGCTGGCTTCGATGCGGGCGAGCCTCCCCGTGATGCCGGCCTTGCGTGCGCAGCTGCGCTCGTTGCTGCACTACCATAGTGGCGTGCAGGTGTTCCGCACGCGCCAGCTCATGCTGGACGTGCACGCCCTGTCACGGCCACGCCAGGATGCCGCGCTGCCGCAGGCGCCGGCCTGACGCGTTCACGATTTTTCCCGACCGATCCTGACGATCGCCATGACTTCGACGACCGATACCCACGCCGGGCGCACTGCGCTGTCGGTGAACCTCAACAAGGTGGCCCTGGTGCGCAACACACGCCATCTTGGCATCCCGTCCGTGACACGCGCGGCACAGCTGTGCCTGCAGGCCGGTGCGCGCGGCATCACGATTCATCCGCGTCCGGACGAGCGCCACATCCGCCGCCAGGACGTGTTCGATCTCGCGGAGCTGATGCGGCAGTGGCCCGACCGCGAGTTCAATATCGAGGGCAATCCGTTTCACAACCTGATGGCCATCGCAAGCGAGCTGCATGCCAGGGGATTGCCTTTGCACCAGCTGACTTTCGTCCCCGACAGCGAGGGACAGTTCACGAGTGACCACGGCTGGAGCTTTCCGCAAGACGCGGAGCGCCTGCAGGCGGTGGTGGCAGAGGCCAAGGCATTGGGGGCGCGCGTGAGCCTGTTCATGGATCCCGTGCCTGCACAGATGGCGGCCGCACGCGCCGTTGGCGCGGACAGGGTGGAGCTGTACACCGAGCCGTATGCAGCCGCATGGGCGCAGCCTCAAGCGCGCGAAGTCCAGCTCCAGTCTTACCGTGCGGCCGCGGCCGCGGCGCTCGCGGCGGGCCTTAGAGTCAACGCGGGCCATGATCTCAATCGCGATAACCTGACGGAATTTCTGCGCGTGGTGCCGGGCATCAGCGAGGTGTCGATCGGGCACGCACTGATCGCGGATGCGCTGGAAATGGGCTACGCCGTTACGGTGGAACGCTACCAGCGCTGCATCGACGCGGCCTACGGGGCCTGAACTCATGATCTTCGGCATCGGCACCGACATCTGCGACATCCGCCGTATCGAGGCCACGCTGGGCCGTCAGGGCGAGCGTTTCGCCCAGAGGGTGCTGGGAGAGTCGGAACTGGCGGTCTGGAGGCGTCGCAGCGCCCGCTGGCCCAAGCGCGGTGTCCGCTATCTGGCGACCCGGTTCTCGGCCAAGGAAGCCTTCTCCAAGGCCGTGGGCATGGGGATGCGCATGCCGATGACATGGCGCGACTGCGAGATTCTCAACGAACCCAGCGGAAAGCCTGTGATCGTGCTGCACGGCGCGCTGCGCGAGTGGTGCGAGCAACGGGGGTTGCGCGCCCATGTCACCGTCACCGACGAAACCGACTACGCCGCGAGCTTCGTGGTGATCGAACAATGATGCATGCACCGCTGATCATCGATGTGGCCGGCCTGGCGCTGACTGAGGACGACCGCCGACGCCTGGCCCACCCCCTGGTGGGTGGCATCATCCTGTTCGGCCGCAACTGGCAGGATCGTGCCCAGCTGACGCAGCTGTGCCGCGACATCCGCGCGGTGCGCGCCGACCTTCTGATCGCCGTGGACCACGAGGGCGGACGCGTGCAACGTTTTCGTACCGATGGTTTCACCCATCTGCCGCCGATGGCCCGCCTGGGTGAACTGTGGATGGCCGATGGCTCGCCAGCGGGTGCACTGCGTGCGATGAACGCCGCCACCGCGGCGGGATTCGTGCTGGCGGCGGAGCTGCGTGCCTGCGGCGTGGATCTGAGCTTTACCCCGGTACTTGATCTCGACTACGGCTCCAGCTTGGTGATCGGCGACCGTGCCTTCGCACGTGATCCGGCGGTGGTGACGGCGCTGGCACAGGCATTGATGCATGGTTTGCGTCGCGCCGGCATGGCCAACTGCGGCAAACATTTTCCTGGTCATGGCTTCGTGCGGGCTGACTCCCATCTGGCGATTCCGGTTGATCGCCGCAGCCTCAAGGCCATCCTGATCGAGGACACGGCGCCCTATGGCTGGCTGTCGTCCAGCCTGGATGCGGTGATGCCGGCGCATGTCATCTATCCGCGCGTGGATACCAGACCCGCTGGCTTCTCGTCGCGCTGGCTCCGCGACATCCTGCGCGCCCGGCTGGGCTTCGCGGGGGCGATCTTCAGCGACGACCTGAGCATGGCCGCCGCTCGCCAGATCGAAGGGCGCGCGGTGGGCTTTGATGAGGCCGCGCTGGCCGCGCTCGATGCGGGTGGCGACATGGTGCTGCTTTGCAACCAGTCGGTGGTCGATGGCGGTGCGCCCATCGACGATGCCATCGAGGCGCTCGCCCGTGCGCTGTCCCAAGGGCGCTGGCAGCCTGATGCCGGCAGCGAGCGGCGACGTCGTGCCCTGCTGGCACAGGGCCAGGCCATGGCGTGGGACGAATTGGTGGTCAGCGAGCGCTACATGCAGGCGCTCGACCTGCTTCCCTGAACCTGGCGGCGTCAGCGATCGACGCCCATCCGGTCGAGCAGGTCGGAAACCAGCTCCAGCCGCAGCAGCGGATTGTCCAGCGTCATCAGCCGCTGCTTCAGTTCCGACGGCAGTGGCAGCAGCTCGGCCCACCGGTTGGCGACCCACCCGCTGTCCTCCCACTGGTAGGGCGGCTGCAGCGGCAAGTCGTTCATGGATTCGGGTTCGCGCTCGCGCAGGTTCTCGAGCACGCGTTGCAATGCGTTGCGCGTGGGCACCAGGTGTTCGGGAACCGGAACTTCCGGCTCCGGCGTGTCGAGGACGACATCCCCGATCCAGAGCCCGTGCGGCAGTTGCTGGCTGCTGCGGATGCGAAAGCGCTGCTGCCCGCGGCAGCGGATCAGGATCAGCCCGGGCTGGGGCCGCTCCACTTCGTCGATCCGGGCGAGCGTTCCTACCGGGTGGAAGGCCTCGCGGGCAAAGCCGGCTTCCCCGGGCGGGGCATCGGGGTCGATGCGCCGCACCTCGCTGCCCTCGGTGAGGCAGACGACACCGAAGGGCGCGCCTGCCTTGATGCAGCGGTTGATCATGTCGAGGTAGCGCACCTCGAAGATGCGCAGCGGCATCCATCCACCCGGAAACAGCACCGTGCCGAGCGGGAACAGGGGTAGTTGCGACAGTGTCAGCGGAGCTGACCCGGAAGCGCCACTCAATCGGAAACCACCGCGTCGGCGCTCTGGTGCTGTAGCATCGCCAGGATGTTGGCCACCTGGCTGCGCAGTTCCCGGCGGTCGCAGATGAAGTCGACGGCGCCCTTGGTCTGCAGAAACTCTGCACGCTGGAAGCCCTCGGGGAGCTTGACGCGCACGGTGTTCTCGATCACGCGCGGTCCGGCAAAGCCGATCAGCGCCTTGGGCTCGGCGATCACCACGTCGCCCACGAAGGCGAAGCCGGCGCTCACGCCACCCATGGTCGGGTCGGTCAGCACGCTGATGTAGGGCAGGCCCTTCTTGGCCAGGCGCGTGAGCGCCGCGTTGGTCTTGGCCATCTGCATCAGCGACAGCAAACCTTCCTGCATGCGGGCGCCGCCGGTGGCAGTGAAGCACAGGAAAGGCACCTTTTGCGAGATCGCTTCCTCGACGCCGCGCACGAAGCGCTCGCCGACGACCGAGCCCATCGAGCCGCCCATGAAGTCGAACTCGAAGCAGGCAGCCACCAGGCTGATGCCTTGCACGGCACCGCCCATGACGATCAGGGCATCGGTCTCGCCGGTCGCCTCCAGCGCTTCCTTCAGGCGCTCGGGGTACTTGCGGCTGTCCTTGAACTTGAGGGCGTCGACCGGAAGCACCTCCTGTCCGATCTCGTAGCGGCCCTCGGCGTCGAGGAAGGTGTTGAGCCGTGCGCGCGCGCCGATGCGGTGGTGGTGGCTGCAGTGCGGGCAGACGTTGAGGTTCTTTTCCAGGTCGGTCCTGTAGAGCACCGCCTCGCAGCTCGGGCATTTGATCCACAGGCCTTCGGGCACGCTGCGGCGGTCGGCCGGGTCGGTGGCCCGGGTGATCTTGGGCGGCAGCAGTTTTTCGAGCCAGGACATGAAGTTCTCCTAGAAACCCGGGTCGGGCCCGGGAAAGAGAGGAATTATGCGTCCAACGCTTTTCGTATCGTGCGCAGGAAGTTGAGGGCGACCAGCGTCACCTTTTCGTGCGGTTCGTTCTCGATCAGCTGGATGATCCGGCTGCCGATCACCACCGCATCGGCCGTCTGGCTGATGGCGCGCGCCGTTTCGGCGTCGCGGATGCCGAAGCCGACCCCGACGGGGATGTTCACGTGCTGGCGGATGCGCGGCAGCATGGCCTCTACCTGGGCCACATCGAGCGTGCCGGCGCCCGTCACGCCCTTGAGGGAGACATAGTAGACATAGCCGCTGGCCACGCGGGCGACTTCGGCCATGCGTTCGTCGGTCGAGGTCGGCGCCAGCAGGAAGATCAGGTCCATGTCCTTGTCTCGCAGCTCGGCGGCGAACTCCGTGCATTCCTCGGGCGGGTAATCGACCACCAGCACGCCGTCCACACCGGCCTCGGCAGCGTCGCGCACGAAGGAACCCGCGCCGTGTTTCTGGTCGTAACGCTCGATCGGGTTGGCGTAACCCATGAGCACCACCGGTGTCTCGTCATCGTCCTTGCGGAACTCGCGCACCATGGCAATGACCTGAGCCAGACCGATGCCCAGCGTCAAGGCACGATCGCTGGCTTTCTGGATCACGGGGCCATCCGCCGATGGATCGGAGAAGGGCACGCCCAGCTCGATGATGTCGGCGCCTCCCTCTACCATGCCGTGCATCAGCCGGGGCGTGATGTCGGCGTAGGGAAAGCCGGCCGTGACGAAGGGGATCAGGGCCTTACGGCCCTCCTGCTTCAGCTTTTCGAGGGTGGGGGCGATGCGGCTCATGCGGCACCTCCCTGGGCACCCTTGACGGTGACGCCGCGCGAAGACGGTCGGTCGTACAGGTCGGCGCCGGTCAGGTCGGCCACGGTGCCGATGTCCTTGTCGCCGCGGCCCGAGAGGTTGATCAGCACGGACTGGTGGGGTTTCATGGTCTTGGCGAGCTGGATGCCGTAGGCGACGGCGTGGCTGGATTCGAGCGCGGGGATGATGCCCTCGACGCGGCACAGGCGGTGGAAGGCTTCCAGCGCTTCCTGGTCGGTGATGCCCACGTATTCCGCGCGGCCCGTGTCCTTGAGCCAGGCGTGTTCCGGGCCGACGCCGGGGTAGTCCAGTCCCGCGCTGACGCTGTGCGTTTCGATGATCTGGCCGTCCTCGTCCTGCAGGATGTAGGTGCGGTTGCCGTGCAGCACACCGGGGCTGCCTTTTTGGAGCGAAGCAGCGTGCTTGTCGGTGTCCAGGCCCTGGCCAGCGGCCTCGACGCCGATGAGGCGCGTGCCGCTGTAAGGGATATAGGGGTGGAAGATGCCCATCGCGTTGCTCCCGCCGCCGACGCAGGCCACCACGGCATCGGGCTGTTCGCCCTTGCAGCCGGCGGCATTGAGTAGCTCGGGCATCTGCTGGATGCATTCCTCCCCGATGACGCGCTGGAAGTCGCGCACCATCATGGGGTAGGGGTGTGGGCCGGCCACGGTGCCGATGATGTAGAAGGTGTTGTCCACGTTGGCGACCCAGTCGCGCATGGCCTCGTTGAGCGCGTCCTTGAGCGTCTTGCTGCCGGACTCGACAGGCACCACGGTGGCGCCTAGCAGCTTCATGCGGTAGACGTTGGGACTCTGGCGCTTGACATCCTCGCTGCCCATGTAGACCACGCATTCGAGGCCGTAGCGGGCGCAGATGGTGGCGGTGGCCACACCATGCTGGCCGGCACCGGTCTCGGCGATGATGCGCGTCTTGCCCATGCGCCTGGCCAGCATGGCCTGGCCGATCACGTTGTTGATCTTGTGCGCGCCAGTGTGGTTCAGGTCCTCGCGCTTGAGGAAGATCTGCGCGCCGCCCGCCTCGCGGCTCAGGCGCTCGGCGTGGTACACCGGACTGGGCCGGCCGACGTAGTGGGCCAGTTCGCGCCGGAATTCGGCCAGGAAATCGGGGTCGTTCTGGTATCGCGCATAGGCCGCCTTGAGCTCGCTGATCGCGTGGGTCAGGGTCTCGCTGACGAAGCTGCCGCCATAGATGCCGAAATGGCCGTTGGCGTCGGGTTGCTGGTAGTTGGTCGTCATGGGGTGTTCCGGGGTTCGGCTCCCGGTGCGCCCATGGGGCGGGTCAACCGGGAGGGAAGGCGTTTCTGGCGTCGTCGGCCGCGCGCACAGCGGCCACGAATTCGGCAATCCTGCCTGCGTCCTTGATGCCTTTGAGTGGTTGGCCGTCGGGGCCTGTGGCCTCGACGCCCGAACTCACATCAACGGCCCAGGGCCGGATGAGGGCAATGCCATCGCCCACGTTTGCAGGTGTGAGTCCACCAGACAAAACGAGGCGAGAGCTGGCGTTTAGTCGCGGGTGTGACCAAGGGAATGCCGTCCAGTCGAAAGTCCTTCCGCCACCGCCGTAGCCATCAACGTGGGCGTCGACGAGCAGGGCCTGGGCAGCGGCATATGCATCGGCATATTCTAGGAGATCAAAGGACTGTCCGTGCGGGATGCGCGCCGCGCGGATGAACGGACGTCCGGCTGCCAGGCAGTCGGCGGGTGTTTCGTCGCCGTGGAACTGCAGCAGCGCGCCAGGCACGGCTGCCACCGCGCGGGTAATGGCGTCTGGCACGGCATTCACCAGCAGCAGCACCGGGGTCACGAAAGGAGGGAGCCGGCGTGCCAGCGCCGCCGCGCGTTCAGGGGTCACGCAGCGCGGACTCCCGGGGTAAAGCACGAAGCCGATCGCGTCGGCGCCGGCGTTCACGGCGGCATCGACATCCGCCTCGCGGGTCAGGCCGCAGATCTTGATGCGGGTCCGGTGTGAAACCATCGGTGGACAGGTTCGGGGTCGGGCGCAGGCGGGGCGTTCAGGGCAGCCAGTCGAAGGCGGGCGTGCGCTCGGGGATGTTCCAGTGCGCATCGTAAACCGGTCCGAGGAAATACAGACCGTCGGGCGAGAAGGTGGGCGCGGCCGCGTCGCGGCTTTTCGCGGCCAGCACTTCGGCCATCCATGCCGGTGGCCGGTTGCCCGTGCCGATGGCGATCAGGCAGCCCATGATGTTGCGGATCATGTGGTGGAGGAAGGCCGATGCCTCGAATTCGAAGCGCCAGTAGGCACCACGCCGCACGATCTCGATACGACGCATTTCCTTGACAGGGGAGTGGGCCTGGCACTGGGCCGCGCGGAAGGACGTGAAGTCGTGCTCGCCGATCAGCATGTTCGCGGCTGTCTGCATCGCCTCCAGCGAGAGCGGGCGGAACACCCAACCGACCTGGCCGTGCTCGATGCTGGGCCGCACGGGCGATTCCAGCAGCACGTAGGCGTAGCGGCGCGCCCGGGCGCTGGCACGGGCGTGGAATTGCGGCGTCACCTCCAGCGCCCACTGTACGGCGATGTCGGGGGGCAGGAAGCTGTTGGTGCCGCGCACCCAGGCGTTGAGCGGCCGGGGCACGGGAGCGTCGAAGTGCACGACCTGGTTCAGTCCGTGTACACCGGCATCCGTGCGGCCCGCGCACAGCGTGCTGACGTCCTCCACATCAAGAAAGCGGGCCAGGGCCCGCTCCAGATGATCCTGCACGGTACGCCCCGATGGCTGGCTCTGCCAGCCATCGTAGGCTCTGCCGTTGTAGCTGACGCCGAGGGCGATCCTCAATGGCGTGGTCAAGCGAGGTCGGCCAGGAAAGTGCTGGCCTTCGTCTTGAGCGTGCCGGATGCCTCGGCGAGCACTTCCTCGGCGAGCGATCGCGCGCCTTCGATGTCGCCGATGGCTCGGAACTCCTCGGCCAGCGAAAGCTTGGTTTCCAGCGCGCCATCCTGGCCGCTGCCGCCTGCCGGCGCGGGATCGTTCATGGCTTCAGGCGCGGGCGCGGCAGCCGGAGCGAGGTCGAGGTTGATCTCGTCCAGATTGAAGGACAGCATGTCGCTCGCGGGGGCCGGCTCTGCCGCGGAGGGCGGCGCCGGTGCCGGCGTGTCGTCGAGCGGGATGGGCAGAGAATCCTCCAGGCTGCCGAGGCTCTCGGCCGGATCGAAGGTCGGGGTGTCGGCAGGCACGGAGGACAGCAGTTCGCCGGGAGCGGACGGGAACTCAAGGTCGAAGTCCATCGACCGCGATACCGGACCGGCTGGGGCGGCCTGTTCCTTGGTCAGGGCATCGGTCAGGCCGAGGTCGTCCATGTTGGACACCGCTGCATCCGTGGCTTCGGCCTGGGCAGGGGAGTCCAGACCCAGGTCCAGGTCGAGGTCAAGATCGACGCCATTGGCGGTCAGCTGGCCATCGGTGTCCCCAAGGGAGCTGCTGCTGAAGGGCATCGTGTTGCCGCTGCCGGCCATGGCGGCGGCGGCCGAGGGCTTGCCGCCCGGCTGGTAGAGCGGATTGTTGGGGTCGAGTTCGCGGCCGAGGTTGCAAGCGTGCTCCCAATCGGTGCCCTGGCCCTGGGTGAGGGTGTAGGCTTCGGTGGCGACGACCTCGAAGGCGCGTGCATCGCGGCGTTTCGCGTAGATCTCCATCAGCTTGTTGTGGATGGCCACGCGTGTGGGCGTGCTGCGCATGGCCTCCTTGAGGATCTCTTCGGCTTGCAGGTCGCGCCCGTAGGCGAGGTACACGTCGGCTTCGGCCACCGGATCGACGTCACCGGCGGCGTCGAGCTGGCTGGGCGAGTACACCATGGACGAGCCTGAGACGGAGGCTTCAGTGGTGTCGATGCGCTGTCCACCGCTGGTGCCGAAGAACGAGTCCGGCTGCAGGCGGCTTTCGATGAAGGAGCTGTCCACGGGGGCTGCCTGCTTGCGCTGGCGCATGCGATAGAAGCCAAAGCCTGCGAGCAGCGCGACCAGAAGGCCCGCACCGGGGAGGACGAGCGGGTTGTCGAGCAGGCTGGAGAAGAAGGACGGTTCCTCGACCGGCGCAGGCGGCGGAGCCGGCTTCTTCTTCGCGGCGGGGGCAGGAGCCGGTGCAGGAGCGGGGGCCTCGGCGGCCGGCGGTTCAGCCGGTGCCAATGCTGGGGATGCCGTTTCCACGGCGACGCCGGCCGGCGCCGGGGTTTCGGCAGCCGCAGCTGCTGCGGTTTCCGCAGGGGCGGCCGGAGCTGCCGCGGGCGTTGCAGCGGCCGCGGCTTCCGTCGCTGCGCTGGACAGATCCTGGATGTTCTTTTCGAGTTCGGCCTGACGCGTGGCCGACTCCTGGCTCTGGCGGGTCTGGGCGATCTGCTCTTCGGCCGCGGCGGCTTCGGGCTTGGTCAGCGTCAGCTTGTCCTGCGCGGCTGCGGCGGGTTTGCTGTCCTCGACCTCGGTCTGGATCTGTCCGGATGCCTGGCGGTCGGCTCCGGCGACGGCGGCCGGTGCAGCGGCCGCAGCGAGGCGGCGGCGGAACTCGTTGAAGTCGCGGCTTTGGGAGACGATGATCTGGCGCGCTTCCGACGCCGGGATGGCACTGGCGGTGTCCGCATCGGGCATCTGCAAGATCGCGCCGGCACGCACGCGGTTGACGTTGCCACCGATGAAGGCGCCGGGGTTCGCGCGCAGCATGGCCACGAGCATCTGGTCCAGGGAGACGTTCGCGGGCTTGTGCGCTTGGGCAATGCGGCCTGCGGTGTCACCTGGCTTGACCCTGACCTCCTCGCTGGTTGCGGCGGGGGCGGGCGCGGATGGGGCGACAGGGCGCGCCTGTGCTGCCGGTGCGGGTACGGCGGATGCGACTGGCGCGGTCGTGGAGGACGCTGTGGAGGGCGGCAGGGGGATCGGCTCGGGACGCAGGTTCGGCGGGTCGAACAGCATCGTGTAATTGCGCGTGATGCTGCCGGCGGCCCATTGCGCCTCGAGGACCAGATCCATGAAGGGTTCCTGGATCGGACGCAGGCCGGTGACCTTCAGGTAGGCGCGGCCATCGGGGCGGCGCTCCAGAGAGAAGCTGGTGCTGGCCATGGCCGCGCTCAGGTCCACGCCAAGTGCGCGGTGCGCCTCGGGCGGGGCGATGCGGACCTGCAGGCTGGCGGCTTCATCGGGCGAGATCTCGGGGACCTCGATCTCGGCACGCAGAGGCTCTCCCAGTGCCGATTGCACGATGACTCTGCCCAGTGCCAGGGCCTGGGCGTCCGTCGGTTGCATCAGGCTGGCCGACAGCGCGACCACTGCGGCGATGGCATTCCACCGCGCCAGTCCTCCTGGTCCGGATGCCAAGGGTGTGGCGGCAGACGAAACTGGGGTTTGGCGAATGTGTTTGGGCACGGGAACCTCGACGTGATAATCCGAGAAAAGACCATAGCATCAACGTATTACGGTGACAAGCTGAGAATCCGCTTGAGTTTTCGGGCAGCCCTTTCACCGCCGCCAGATACCGTTTGTCGTTGTTGTTGCACAACGAAAAATCCGGCCATGAGGCCGGATTCCGCGTGACAAAGTTCTCGATCAGGCGTCGAGCAGGATGCGCAGCATGCGGCGCAGCGGCTCGGCGGCGCCCCACAGGAGCTGGTCGCCGATGGTGAAGGCGCCCACGTACTCGGGACCCATGGCCAGCTTGCGGATGCGGCCCACCGGGATGGTCAGGGTGCCGGTCACGGCCACAGGGGTGAGATCCTGCATCGTCGCTTCGCGGGTGTTGGGCACGACCTTGGCCCACTCGTTGTCGGCAGCGATCATGGACTCGATGTCGGCCACGGGCACGTCCTTCTTGAGCTTGAAGGTCAGCGCCTGGCTGTGGCAGCGCATGGCACCCACCCGCACGCAGAAGCCGTCGACCGGGATCGGCGCGGAACCGAAGTCCTCGCCCAGGCCCAGGATCTTGTTGGTTTCGGCCATGCCCTTCCATTCCTCGCGCGAGACGCCGTTGCCCAGGTCCTTGTCGATCCAGGGGATGAGGGAGCCGCCCAGCGGTACCCCGAAGTTGGCGGTTTCCGACGCCGACAGGCTGCGCTGCTTGGCGATCACCTTGCGGTCGATTTCGAGGATGGCGCTTTTGGGATCGTCCAGCAGCGACTTGACCTCGGCGTTGAGCGTGCCGAACTGGGTCAGCAACTCGCGCATGTGCTGCGCACCGCCGCCGCTGGCGGCCTGGTAGGTCTGGGTGCTCATCCACTCGACCAGGCCTGCCTTGTACAGGGCGCCCACGCCCATCAGCATGCACGAGACGGTGCAGTTGCCGCCGATCCAGTCACGGCCGCCGTTGGACAGCGCGTTCTTGATCACCGGCATGTTGACCGGGTCCAGCACGATGACGGCGTTCTTGTCCATGCGCAGGGACGAGGCAGCGTCGATCCAGTGGCCGTTCCAGCCGGCGGCGCGCAGTTTGGGGTAGATCTCGTTGGTGTAGTCGCCACCCTGGCAGGTGATGATGATTTCGCAGCGCTTGAGGGCGGCGATGTCGTGCGCGTCCTGCAGCCGGGTCTCGTTCTTGGCCATGGCAGGCGCCTGGCCGCCGGCATTCGAAGTGGAGAAAAACAGCGGCTCGATCAGGTCGAAGTCTTTTTCCTCGACCATGCGATCCATCAACACGGAGCCGACCATGCCGCGCCAGCCGACCAGACCAACCAACTTGCTCATTTGAAACGCCCTTTCAAGTTAAGAAACAGTACAGACCTGGCTGTCTGCCCCGGCGCGTCTGGCCGGAGAAGGGCGCACGACGTCACCGGAGCTGGATCAGCTCTTAATGGTCGTGGTTTTGGTGGTGATTGCGCGCACGGACACGCCTGCCTTGGCGGCAAAGGCGGTGTTCAGGGAGAACATGCAGGCGGCAAACATGGCGCATATTGTAGCGGATCGGGGTGATCCGGTAGGGTGCGCGCCGGCGCCGCCCGTCGGGGGCGCCGGCGTGGCGGATTACGCCAGTGCCTTGACCACGGCGTCGCCCATCTCGGCGGTGCCGACTTTGGTCGTGCCATCGCTCCAGATGTCGGGTGTGCGCAGGCCCTGAGCCAGCACCTTCTTCACCGCGGCTTCGATGCGCTGTGCGGCTTCCTCCTGGTTCAGCGAGAAGCGCAGCATCATCGCGGCCGAGAGGATGGTGGCCAGCGGATTGGCCACGCCCTTGCCCGCGATGTCGGGGGCGCTGCCATGGCTGGGCTCATACAGCCCCTGGTTCTTCGCATTGAGCGAGGCCGAGGGCAGCATGCCGATGGAGCCGGTGAGCATCGAGGCCTCGTCCGAGAGGATGTCGCCGAACATGTTGCCGGTGACGACCACGTCGAAAGCCTTGGGGTTCTTGACCAGCTGCATGGCCGCGTTGTCCACGTACATGTGCTCCAGCGTCACGTCGGGGTACTGGGCGTGCACCTCGGTCACGGTGTCCTTCCAGAACTGGAAGGTTTCGAGCACGTTGGCCTTGTCCACGCTCGTGACTTTCTTGTTGCGCTTGCGGGCGGCCTGGAATGCCACGTGGGCGATGCGCTCGATTTCGGGCTTGGAATAGCGCATGGTGTCGAAGGCCTCTGGCGCGCCTTTGAACTCGCCGTCCGGGGCCTCGCGGCGGCCGCGGGGCTGACCGAAATAGATGTCGCCGGTCAGCTCGCGGATGATGAGGATGTCCAGGCCGGCCACCAGCTCGGGCTTCAGGCTGGAGGCGGCCACCAGCTGCTCGTAGCAGATGGCCGGGCGGAAGTTGGCGAACAGGCCGAGGTTCTTGCGCAGGCCCAGGATGGCCTGTTCGGGGCGCAGAGGGCGGTCGAGCTTGTCGTATTTCCAGTCGCCGACGGCGCCGAACAGGACGGCATCGGCTTCCTTGGCCAGCTTGAGGGTGGATTCCGGCAGGGGATGGCCGTGCGCGTCGTAGGCGGCGCCGCCGACCAGGGCCGACTCCATCTCGAACTTGAGGTCGAGCGCCTTCAGGACCTTGACCGCTTCGGCGACGATTTCGGTGCCGATGCCGTCACCGGGAAGAACTGCGATTTTCATGTGTGCGGATACCTTGATGGTGAGGGGTCACATCGTGTGGGCAAGCCAGGGCTTGGTGGCCAGGCGCTGCTGTTCGTAGGCCTCGATCTTGTCCTTGTGGCGCAGGGTCAGGCCGATGTCGTCCAGGCCGTTGAGCAGGCAGTACTTGCGGAAGGCGTTGACCTCGAACGGGATCTCCTCGCCTTGCGGCTTGACAATGACCTGGCGTTCCAGGTCGATGGTCAGCTGGTAGCCGGGGAAGGCGGCCACTTCGTTGAAGAGCTGGTCCACCTGGGATTCGCCCAGCACGATGGGCAGCAGGCCGTTCTTGAAGCAGTTGTTGAAGAAGATGTCTGCAAAGCTGGGTGCGATCAGTGCGCGAAAGCCGTACTGTTCAATGGCCCAGGGGGCGTGCTCGCGGCTGGAGCCGCAGCCGAAGTTCTTGCGTGCCAGCAGGATGGATGCACCCTGGTAGCGGGGCTGGTTGAGCACGAAGTCCGGATTGGGCTTGCGCTGCGATTCGGGCACGCCGGGCTGGCCGGGCTGATCCAGATAGCGCCACTCGTCGAACAGGTTGGGGCCGAAGCCGGTCTTGCGGATCGACTTGAGGAACTGCTTGGGAATGATGGCGTCGGTGTCGACGTTCTCTCGGTCCATGGGGGCAACGAGCCCCTGGTGGGTGATGAATTTCTGCATGGTGTTTCCGGTGTTTCTGGGCGGGGTCAGTCGGTGACGCTCTTGACGGCGGAGCCAGCCTTTTCCAGGCCGGTGCCAACCGCCTGGCCGGCGGCCTTGCCGCCTTCGACGGCCATGTCCTTGACTTCGATGGCCTTGTCCACCACCGCATCCTTGACCTCGACGGCCTTGTCCTTGACCAGGACTGCATCCTTGCGGACGCCCTGTGCGGTGTTGGTACTGCAGGCGGCCAGCGCGAGCGCGCAGGCGGCCAGAATGATCAAAGAGCGCGGTTGGTTCGTCATCGTGACTCCCTGGATGGACGGAAAGGTGTGCGGATCGTCGAGTCGTTTCAGGCGATGGTGCGCACGTCGATGAAATGGCCGCGGATGGCCGCCGCGGCTGCCATGGCGGGGCTGACCAGGTGGGTGCGCCCGCCGGCACCCTGGCGGCCTTCGAAGTTGCGGTTGCTGGTGGAGGCGCAGCGCTCGCCCGGCTCCAGCCGGTCGGCGTTCATGGCCAGGCACATGGAGCAGCCGGGCTCGCGCCATTCGAAGCCGGCAGCCTTGAAGATCTCGTGCAGGCCCTCGCGCTCGGCCTGTTCCTTCACCAGGCCCGAGCCGGGCACGACCATGGCCAGCTTGACGCTGGGCGCGATCTTCTGGCCAAGCTTCTTCACCACGGCCGCAGCCTCGCGCATGTCCTCGATGCGGCTGTTGGTGCAAGAGCCGATGAAGACCTTGTCCACGTGGATGTCGGTCAGCGGCTTGCCAGGTTGCAGTTCCATGTAGGCCAGGGCGCGCTCGATGGCGTTGCGCTTGTTGGGGTCCTTTTCCTTGTCCGGATCGGGCACCGAGGCGTGCACGCCCAGCACCATTTCGGGCGAGGTGCCCCAGGTGACCTGCGGCACGATCTGGCTGGCATCGAGCTCCACCACGGCGTCGAAGTGCGCGTCCGGATCGGAGTGCAGCGTCTTCCAGTAGGCCACGGCCTGGTCCCATTCGACACCCGTCGGTGCCAGCGGACGGCCCTTGACGTATTCGATGGTCTTGTCGTCCACGGCCACCAGACCGGCGCGGGCGCCAGCCTCGATGGCCATGTTGCACACCGTCATGCGGCCTTCCATCGACAGCGCGCGGATGGCGCTGCCGCCGAACTCGATGGTGTAGCCGGTGCCGCCGGCGGTGCCGATCTTGCCGATGATGGCCAGCACGATGTCCTTGGCCGTGCAGCCCCTGGCCAGTTGCCCCTCGACCCTGATGAGCATGTTCTTGGCCTTTTTGGCCAGCAGCGTCTGGGTGGCCAGAACGTGTTCGACCTCGGAAGTGCCGATGCCGTGGGCGAGGGCTCCGAAGGCGCCGTGCGTGGAAGTGTGCGAGTCGCCGCAGACCACGGTCATGCCGGGCAGGGTGGCGCCGTTTTCGGGGCCGATCACGTGCACGATGCCTTGGCGCCTGGACATGAAGGGGAAGAAGGCGGCGGCACCGAATTCCTTGATGTTGCTGTCCAGCGTGGTGATCTGTTCCTTGCTGATCGGGTCGGTGATGCCGTCGTAGCCCAGTTCCCAGCCGGTGGTGGGCGTATTGTGGTCGGCCGTGGCCACGACCGAGCTGACGCGCCAGACCTTGCGACCGGCCTGACGCAGGCCCTCGAAAGCCTGCGGGCTCGTCACCTCATGCACGAGATGGCGGTCGATGTAGAGCACGGCCGTGCCATCCTCTTCGGTGTGGACGACGTGTTCGTCCCAGATCTTGTCGTAGAGCGTGCGTCCCATGGGGCTGAGTTCTCCTTGTAGGTGATCGGAAATTCTATGCGTCGGGGGTGTCGGCGGCACCCTCGCGGCCCAGGTGGGCGACGAGCAGTCGGGCGCTGACCGGCAGGGAGGAAAAGTCCCGCGCGACGAGGTCGATGCGGCGCGTCGCCCAGTCGTCGATGAGGGAGATGCAGGCTAGACCCTGGCTGGCACCCTGCATCAGTTCGAAGGCCCGGCGAGGCATCAGGCCCACGCCCAGGCCGTTGGCGATCATGCGGCACATGGCATCCAGCCCGGTGACCCTGAAGCGCAACCGGATGCCGCGGCCGGCGCGGGTGGCCGCTTCGTGCATGGCTCGGTAGATCGAGCTGTTGGCGTGCAGGCCGACATGGTCGCAGTCCAGGCTCTGCGCGAAAGGCAGCGAGTCGTGCCTGGCCAGCGGGTGGTCCCGCGGCGCGATGAGCACGAGCTGGTCCTGGCGGTAGGGCAGGGTCTGCAGCTCGGCGCCGGCGTAGCCCGCGCCCACATGGCAGATGCCCAGGTCGGCAGCGCCTTCGTGCACCGCGCGCAGCACGTCGGAGGACAGGTGTTCCTCCAGGTCGATCTTGATGCCGTCGTGCGCGCGGGTGAAGCTGCCCAGGTCCTCTGGCAGGAACTGCACGATGGCCGAAATGTTGGCGTGCACGCGCACATGGCCGCGCACGCCGTCGGCGTAGTCGGCGATTTCGTCCTGCATCTGGTTCAGGCTGAAAAGCACCGAGCGGGCATGGTGCAGCAGGCTTTGCCCGGCGGGGGTGGGCGTGACACCGCGCGCATGACGGGTAAGCAGCGCTGCGCCCAGGGCCGCCTCCAGGTCGGACAGCCGCTTGCTGACGGCGGAGCTGGCCATGAACACCTGTTCGGCCGCCTTGCCGATGCTGCCGCACTCGCACACCACCACGAACAGGTGGAGCGAGGTGAGATCCAGGCGGCGGTTGAAGCTTCGGTCAGGGGTGTTCATGGCGAACCATCGTCAATGGCGATGGATATCGTATTGTCTCCTCTTGTTATGATTTTTTCCATCGTCAATGGAGATGGCTGTCGCCGCCAAAAACAAAACCCGCCGAAGCGGGTTCCGTGGGTGGGCAGAGGGCTGCCCGGGCTCCGGGGGAAGCGCCGCGTGCGCGGCGCCCGGGGCTTACTTGACGTCGCGGCGCGGCGAGCCCGTGAACAGCTGGCGCGGACGGCCGATCTTGTACTCGGGGTCGGCCAGCATTTCGTTGAGCTGCGCGATCCAGCCAACGGTACGGGCCAGCGCGAAGATGCCGGTGAACAGGCTGACCGGGATGCCGATGGCGCGCTGGACGATGCCGGAGTAGAAGTCGACGTTCGGGTACAGCTTGCGCTTGACGAAGTAGTCGTCTTCCAGGGCGATCTTTTCCAGTTCCTTGGCCAGCTTGAACAGCGGGTCGTTTTCCAGGCCCAGCTCGGCCAGCACCTCGTTGCAGGTTTCCTGCATCAGCTTGGCGCGCGGGTCGTAGTTCTTGTACACGCGGTGGCCGAAGCCCATCAGCTTGACACCGCTGTTCTTGTCCTTGACCTTCTCCATGAACTCGCCGACCTTGGCCACACCACCGCTGGCCTGGATCTCTTCGAGCATGTTCAGGCAGGCTTCGTTGGCACCGCCGTGCGAGGGGCCCCACAGGCAGGCCACGCCGGCCGCGATGGCCGCGAACGGGTTGGTGCCGGAGGAGCCGCACAGGCGCACCGTGGAGGTGGAAGCGTTCTGCTCGTGGTCGGCATGCAGGATGAAGATGCGGTCCAGCGCGCGCTCGAGCACGGGGTTGACCTTGTAGTCCTCGCACGGGGTGCCGAACATCATGCGCAGGAAGTTGCCCGCGTAGGACAGGTCGTTGCGCGGATACATGTAGGGCTGGCCGATACCGTACTTGTAGGCCATGGCCACCAGCGTCGGCATCTTGGCGATCAGGCGGATCGCCGCGATCTCCCGGTGCTGCGGGTTGTTGATGTCCGTGCTGTCGTGGTAGAAGGCCGACAGCGCGCCGACCAGGCCCGTCAGGACGGCCATCGGGTGGGCGTCACGGCGGAAGCCGCGCAGGAAGAACTGCATCTGCTCGTTGACCATGGTGTGCTTGGTCACGAGCTGGTGGAAGTCGGTGCGCTGTGCCTCGTCGGGCAGTTCGCCGTTGAGCAGCAGGTAGCAGGTGTCGAGGTAGTCGCACTTGGTGGCCAACTGCTCGATCGGGTAACCGCGGTACAGCAGCTCGCCCTTGTCGCCGTCGATGTAGGTGATCGCCGACTGGCACGAAGCCGTGGACAGGAAGCCCGGGTCATAGGTGAACATGCCGGTCTGGGCGTACAGCTTGCGGATGTCGATGACGTCCGGGCCGATGCTGCCCTGGTAGACAGGCATCTCGACGCTGGGGCTGCCGTTGGAGAACGACAGGGTGGCTTTGTAATCGGCGAGTTTCATGTACGGATTCCTTCCGGGGGATGACTCAATGGGGGTGGCGGGCGGTGCGGAGCAGGCCCAGCACCTGCACGACGTCCGGGTGGGCCAGATCGCCTTCAGGGGACTTGCGGCCGAGCAGCAGATCGAGCAGATCGTTGTCGGAGAGGTCCATCAGTACCTTGAGGGCGTTGGCTTGCCGGACAGTCAAGCCAGATTCGTACCTGGCGAAGAAGCGCTCGATGAACAGGTCGTTCTCGAGCAGGCCACGGCGACACCGCCACTTGAGCTTGCTCAGTTCGCGCCCGTCGAGTGGCGCGTCGGGGCTGGCCATGGAGGTGTCGTTCATGGGATTCAGGGCCTTGAGGGCGGTCAGACCGCGCGACGGGCCATCAGCTCCTTGATCTTGCCGATTGCCTTCGTGGGGTTCAGACCCTTCGGGCAGACATCGACGCAGTTCATGATGGTGTGGCAACGGAAGAGGCGGTACGGGTCCTCGAGGTTGTCCAGACGCTCGCTGGTGGCATCGTCGCGGCTGTCGGCGATGAACCGGTAGGCCTGCAGCAGGCCGGCGGGACCGACGAACTTGTCGGGGTTCCACCAGAAGCTGGGGCAGCTCGTGGAGCAGCTGGCGCACAGAATGCACTCGTACAGGCCGTTGAGCTCCTCGCGCTCCTCTGGCGACTGCAGGCGCTCGCGGTCGGGTGCCGGCGAGTTGCTGATGAGGTAGGGCTTGATGCTGTGGTACTGCTTGAAGAACAGGGTCATGTCCACGATCAGGTCGCGGATGACGGGCAGACCGGGCAGGGGCTTGAGCACGATGTCGCCTTTGAGCGACTTCAGGTTGGTCAGGCACGCCAGGCCGTTCTTGCCGTTGATGTTCATGGCGTCGGAACCGCACACGCCCTCGCGGCAGGAGCGGCGGAACGACAGCGACGGGTCAACGGCCTTGAGCTTGACCAGTGCGTCCAGCAGCATGCGTTCGGTGCCGTCGAGCTCCAGCTCGATGGTCTGCATGTACGGCTTGGCGTCCTTGTCCGGGTCGTAGCGGTAGATCTTGAAGGTGCGTTTGGCCATTTTTCGGCTTCCTTGTCGTGGGGCGTGCGATCAGAAGGTGCGGGGCTTCGGCGGCACGGTGTCGGCCGTCAGCGGCTTGGTGCGCACCGGTTTGTAGGCCAGGCGGTTGCCGTCCTTGTACCAGAGCGTGTGCTTCATCCACTCGGCATCGTTGCGGCCCAGGGGGCAGGTCGGGTGGTTGACGTCGTGCTCGTAGTCGCGCACCAGGTGGGCGCCACGGCATTCGGTGCGGGCGGCGGCACTCTCCATCGTGGCCTGTGCCACTTCCATCAGGTTTTCGACTTCCAGGGCCTCGATGCGGGCCATGTTGAAGACCTTGGAGTTGTCCTTCAGGCCGATGTTGGCCACGCGCTCGCGCAGCGCGGCAATCTTCTTGACACCTTCGTTCATCGACTCCTGGCTGCGGAACACGCCGGCGTGCGCCTGCATGATGGCGCGCATGTCGTTGGCAATGTTCTGGCAGTATTCGCCGTCCTTGTTGCTGTCCAGGCGGGCCAGGCGGGCCAGCGTCTGGTCGGCGGCATCGGCCGGCAGGTCCTTGTGCTCGGAGCGCGGATCGACGTTGGCGATGATGTGGTTGCCGGCGGCCTTGCCGAACACCAGCAGGTCCAGCAGGGAGTTGGTGCCCAGGCGGTTGGCGCCGTGCACCGACACGCAGGAGCACTCGCCCACGGCGTACAGGCCGCGGATGGGGCGGTCCTCGCCGTCAACGTGTTGCACGACCTGGCCGTGGATGTTGGTGGGAATGCCGCCCATCTGGTAGTGGATGGTGGGCACGACCGGGATCGGCTCGCGCGTGATGTCCACGTTGGCGAAGTTGTGGCCGATCTCTTCCACGGAGGGCAGGCGCTTGCGGATCGTCTCGGCGCCCAGGTGGTCCAGCTTCATGTGGATGTAGTCCTTGTTGGGACCGCAGCCTCGGCCTTCCAGGATCTCCTGGCCCATGCAGCGCGAGACGAAGTCGCGCGGTGCCAGATCTTTCAGCGTGGGGGCATAACGCTCCATGAAGCGCTCGCCTTCGCTGTTGGTCAGGTAGCCGCCCTCGCCCCGGGCGCCTTCGGTGATGAGGACCCCGACGCCGTAGACGCCGGTCGGGTGGAACTGGACGAACTCCATGTCCTGGAGCGG
>JAEZLX010000188.1 GCA_023415035.1 Pseudomonadota bacterium
GGTGGCGCCTGGGCCCAGGACCCCGAGACCAACAGCCCGACGCTCTTCGTGCCCCAGGGCATCGGCGCCGACCTGATCGCCACGATGAACGGCTTCTCGCGCGAGGACGTCGATGCCTTCGCGCTCGAATCCCAAAAACGCGCCACCGCCGCGCGGGCAGCGGGCCACTTCGACCGCTCCGTGGTGCCCGTCAAGGATGCCATGGGCCTGACCATCCTGGCGCAGGACGAGTTCATCAAGCCCAACACGACCATGGAAGGGCTGGCCCCGCTCAAGCCCTCGTTCGAGCAGCTCGGCGCCATGGGCTTTGACGCCGTGGCGCTGCAGCGCTATCCGCAGGTCGAGCGCATCCACCACGTGCACCACGCGGGCAACTCCTCTGGCATCGTCGATGGCGCGGCTGCCGTGCTCATCGGCTCCGAAGCCGCGGGCAAGGCGCACGGCTTCACGCCGCGCGCGCGCATCGTGGCCACCGCGCTGTCGGGGGCCGATCCGACCATCATGCTCACCGGCCCCATGCCGGCCACGCGCAAGGCGCTGGCCAAGGCGGGCATGACGATCGACCAGATCGACCTGTTCGAGGTCAACGAGGCCTTCGCCGCCGTGCCCCTGCGCTTCATGCAGGAGATGGGCGTGCCGCACGAGAAGGTCAACGTCAACGGCGGTGCCATTGCCATGGGCCACCCGCTGGGGGCCACCGGGGCCATGATCCTGGGCACCCTCATCGACGAGCTTCACCGGAGGCAGCTGCGCTACGGGCTGGCCACGCTGTGCGTGGGCGGCGGCATGGGCATCGCCACGATTGTCGAGCGTGTTTGAGAACAGGAGCGGAGCAAACCCATGATCACCCCCACCATCCGCTACGAGCTGGCCGAAGGCATCGCCACCCTGACCTTCGACGAACAGGGCTCCCCCGTCAACACCATGAGCCTGCAGTGGCAGGACGACTTCGAGACCGTCACCGGCCAGGTCGTGAAGGACCGGGAGCAGATCCGCGGCATCATCCTGGCCTCGGCCAAGAAGACCTTTTTTGCCGGCGCCGACCTCAAGGGCGTGATGCGCTCGACCGCGGACGACGGCCCGCGTGTCTTCGCGGAGATCGAACGCATCAAGCGGCACTTCCGCACGCTCGAGACCCTGGGCGTGCCGGTCGTCACGTGCCTGAACGGCGCGGCGCTGGGCGGCGGCTGGGAGGTGGCGCTGGTGGGCCACCACCGCATCGCCGTCAACGACCCGAAGATCCAGTTCGGCCTGCCCGAGATCACGCTGGGCCTGATCCCCGGCGGTGGCGGCATCACCAAGATGACCCGCATCCTGGGCCTGATGGCCGCCCAGCCCTACGTGCTGGAGAGCAAGCTCTTCGGCCCCGAGGAGGCGCTGAAGATCGGCGTGGTGCACGAGCTCGTCGCCAGTGCCGACGAGCTGCGCCCGCGCGCGCTGGCCCACATTGAGGCCAGTCAGGGCAAGCCCGAGGCCTGCCAGCACGTGTGGGACCGCAAGGACTACAAAATGCCCTGCGGCACACCCGCCAACCCGAAGATCGCCGGCATGCTTTCGGTGGCGCCCGCCATGCTCAAGCAGAAGACACGCGGCCTCTACCCTGCGCCGGAGGCGGCGCTGGCCGCCATGGTCGAGGGTGCACTGGTGGACTTCGACACGGCCATGCGCGTGGAAAGCCGCTACCTGGCAGGCCTGATGACGGGCCGCGTCGCGCGCAACATGATCAACACCTTCTTCTTCAACATGAACGCCATCAAGGGCGGGCAGTCACGGCCGAAAGAGGCACCCAGGTACCAGCCCAAGAAGGTGGGCATCCTGGGTGCGGGCATGATGGGTTCGGGCATTGCCTATGCGCAAGCCACTCGCGGCATCGCCACTGTGCTCAAGGACGTGAACGTCGAGAGCGCAGAAAAGGGCAAGTCCTACACGGCTCGGCTGACGCAAAAGCGCGTGGACAAGGGCCAGATGAACGCCCGGAAACAGCAGGACATCCTGGACCTGATCACAACCACAGCCAGCACACAGGACCTCAAGGGCTGCGATCTGATCATCGAAGCCGTGTTCGAGCAGCGCGAGCTCAAGGCAAAGGTCACCCAGGAGGCCGAGCCCATGCTCGCGGAGGACGGGTTCTTTGCCAGCAACACATCGACACTGCCCATCAGCAGTCTCGCGCAAGCCAGCCGCGACGCGAGCCGCTTCGTCGGCATCCACTTCTTCAGTCCGGTGGACAAGATGAAGCTGGTCGAGATCATCCGCGGCAGGGAAACCAGCAACGAGACCATCGCCCGCGCCTACGACTACGTGCAGGCCTTGGGCAAGCTACCCATCGTCGTCAACGACTCGCGGGGCTTCTACACCAGCCGCACCTTTGGCACCTTCGTGATGGAGGGCGCTGCCATGCTGGGCGAAGGCATCCCGGCGGCCGCGATCGAGAACTGCGCGATGCAGGCCGGCATGCCGGTGGGGCCGCTGGCGGTGCTGGACGAGACGGCGCTGAGCCTGTCGGTCCACGTGCTGGACCAGACCCGGGCAGACTATCGCCTGGAGGGCCGTGAATACGTGGCCACTCCTGGCGAACTGCTGGTCGAGCGCATGGTCAAGGAGCTCAAACGCCCCGGGCGCGCCGCGGGCGGCGGCTTCTACGACTATCCGGCCGGACAGAAAAAGCACCTGTGGCCGCAGCTCAAGACCCTGTTCGAGAAGCCCGATGTCAGCTGGGACGCGCGCGACATCAAGGACCGGCTACTGTACCGGCAGGCCGTGGAAACCGCGCGCTGCCTGGCCGAAGGCGTGCTCACCAGCGTGCACGACGGCAACATCGGATCGATCTTCGGCATCGGCTTCCCGGCCTGGACCGGGGGGGCGCTGCAGTTCATCTATGGCCAGGGCATCGAGTCGTTCGAGCAGCGCTGCGCACAACTGGCGGCCCGGTACGGACAGGGCTTTGCCCTCGACGAAGCGGTAAAGTCGGCGCTTCGGCAACACCAACCCCGCTACTGATTCATGAGCAAGCGACTCGAAGGCAAAGTCAGCATCATCACCGGCGCGGCCCAGGGGATCGGCCTGGCCACCGCGCTCAAGTTTGCCCGCGAAGGCGCCACCGTCATCGTCTGCGACATCCGGCGCGATGCCGTGGACGCCGCGGTCGCCAAATGCGAGACCGAAGGCGCCACCGCCGCCGGCTTCGTCATGGACGTCACCCAGCGGGCGATGGTCGATGACGTCGTCACCCGGGTGAAAGAGCGCTTCGGCCGCATCGACGTGTTGGTGAACAACGCCGGCATCACCCAGGACGCCCGCCTGCAGAAGATGACGCAGGAGCAGTTCGACAAGGTGATCGACGTCAATCTGCGCGGCGTCTTCCACTGTGCCCAGGCCGTGGCCGACACCATGGTCGAACAAGGCAGTGGCGTGATCCTCAACGCCTCCAGCGTGGTCGGCATCTACGGCAACTTCGGCCAGACGAACTACGCTGCCACCAAGTTCGGCGTCATCGGCTTCACCAAGACCTGGAGCCGGGAACTGGGCCTCAAGGGCGTGCGCGTCAATGCCGTGGCCCCCGGCTTCATCAGCACCCCCATCCTCGACACCATCCCCGAGAAGGTGATCCGCGAGATGGAGCAGCGCGTGCCGCTCCGGCGCCTGGGCCAGCCGGAAGAGATCGCCAGCGTATATGCCTTTCTGGCCAGCGACGAGGCCAGCTACATCAACGGAGCGGTGATCGAGGTCTCGGGCGGCATGTCGGTGTGACGCGCGGTCAGGGCTGGCACGCCGGCGCGCTACCCGTGCGTGCCCTGATGTCCAGCAAGCCCAGCAGGCGTTGACGCTCCGCCGTCAATCCCTCGCATGTCTGCTTGCAGAGGTCGAGCTCTGCTTCCAGGGCCTGGACCGCATGCAAGCGCCCTGACACCCTCAGCAGGGTTTCGCTCAGTTCCCGGATCTCGGCCTCGGCCTGCTGAAAGCGCCTCACCTGCAGCCGGTGTTCGTCACGCAGGACATCGATTTCGGCCTGCAGGCCGGCCATCTGCTGCAGCAGACGGGTGCGCTGGTCCTGAGCCTCCCTTTGCAGGCCCAGGGCATGCTCATGCCTCTCGGAAAGATCGCCGTATTCCCGCTGGAGACGGTGCAATCGCGCCGTCAGCTGCTCCAACTCGCTACACGGCTCCGGCACGCAAGATTCGTGGCGCGGCAGCAGTGGACACTGAACGCGTGGAGACGTGTCCTCCTCGTCGGCCAACGACACCAGCAGATGGCGCTCCGCCTCCTTGAGGGCGGGCAGTACGTCCCTGTCTCCCATATGCCTCCC
Source organism: Pseudomonadota bacterium (assembly GCA_023415035.1). Lineage (GTDB taxonomy): Bacteria > Pseudomonadota > Gammaproteobacteria > Burkholderiales > Burkholderiaceae_C > Hydrogenophaga. Next base: position 4,307 of record JAEZLX010000188.1, read on the forward strand.
GCGAAAGTCTGCCTGATTTCTTGAGGGTCGCGTCATTCCTCGAACTCCGATGAACTGGGCTGCAGCCTTTCACAAGCGCTGCCCTACTCCGGCGTGAAGCAGGTTTTAGGCCAGGTACCCATTCGTACCCAGCAATGGTCTATCAGAACCAACTATTGAATGGAACCCCTTCAAACTAAAACTTTGAATTTAATTCAAATCCAGAAACCAATACATCAGGTTACGTTACAACGAGACATGCCGTAACGAAACAAACGAGAACATAAATCACGAAAGGCCGCCATGATGAAAATCAATTCGCCCTCAGCCATTCATCCCCAGCCATTGCCGTCCGTCGCCGCACCGCAAAAAAAGCGTGAAATTTTTGGGGTTTCCAGACCTTTTCAACCCCTTGACAACCATCAGCTCCAGACCTGAAACAGATAAGAAATGATTAGTTCATAAAGACATAAGAACCCAATTATTTAATACCATGGAATGCAATTTTCATCACAAATATATGACCAAGCTATTGATTTACAATGAAAACATCTACTTGCAATCTGGCAGTAAAGTAACGACCAGTACATGCCGCTAAGGGAGGGAACGAGCATGAAAAACAACAAGATCGAGGACAGGCACCAGAACCTGGCACCTTAAATGCAACTGCAGATTTCAGGAGCCGACAAAAACCATCTGTCCTGGAATTCCCTTTTTCTTCACCCAGCAACCAAGGAGTCGTCATGAAAGCTGCCATCCTCAAATTCATCCGAGACGAAGAAGGCGCCACCGCCATCGAATACGGGATCATCGCCGGGCTGATGGCCATCCTGTTGGCCGCGATCTTCTCCGACGGCGGCGTCGTGGGCTCGACACTGACGGCCATCTTCAACAACGTGAAGGACCTGGCCACGGGCGCCACCGGCGGCGGTAGCTGACCAGGCATGATGGGCGCCGTCTTCGCCATGTTCCTGCTGGCCGTCATGGCCTGGGATTTCACAAGGCGTCGCGTTCCCAACGCCCTGGTGCTGGCGGGCGCGGCGGGTGCGGTCCTGGCTCTGGCGGTGAACCACCAGCCCTTCGGGCTGACGTGGCAGCAGGCACTGGGAGGCGGCGTCATCACTTTCAGCACCATGCTACTCGTGTACGCCCTGGGCGTCATGGGAGCGGGTGACGTGAAGTTTGCGGGCGCGCTGGGTCTGTGGACCGGGGCGATGCCCATGGTTTCCATCTGGATCATCGCCAGCCTACTGGGTGGGGTGCATGCCCTAGCCTGGCTGCTGCTTCGCCGCTGGCCTGTGGCTCCACGACTGCTGCTGGTCCTGTCATCGCCCCGTATTCCTGCTACCGGCAAGGAAGTGGCGGTGAGAAAAGCCCGGCACGTACCACTGGCTGCCTATCTGGCCATCGCCACCCTGGCATGGATTGCCTGGGGTCACGGCACTAGGATGTCCGCGTCTTCTTTCTAGGCCCTGCCATGCTTCGCTTCTCCAAGATTATTGCTGCCATCCTGGTGATCCTGGCCATCGCCCTGGCCGCGTATGCCTGGATGCTGAGTCGCCAGCCCGCAGCCAAACCGGCAGCGAGCACACAGGCGCAGCCACCCGCCACCACCTACCCTGTGGTGGTCGCCACCCGCTCGCTGCCGGCAGGTGAACCAATTCCTGCCGATGCCCTGCGCGTGGCCCAGCTGTCCGTCAACCCATCCGGCGCGTTCAAGTCCATCGATGCAGCCGCCGGCAAGGTTCCCGCGCTGGACCTGGGGCAAGGCACGCCCCTCCTCGAATCCCAGATGGCCACCGGCCTGGCCCTCAAGCTCGACGCCGGCGAACGCGCCGTGGCCGTACGAGCCGACGAGGTCATCGGCGTGGGCAACAACGTCCGCCCCGGGGACTTCGTGGACGTGTTCTTCATCCTGAAAGCGGACAACCGCGAGATCGACCGTGGCCAGGCCCGGCTGCTGCTGGCCCGCAAGCGTGTCCTGGCGTATGGCCAGTCCACGCTCGACGCCCTGCCCCCGGACGAGACAGGATCGGCCGATGGCGCCGAGGGCTCAGGCGGCCGGACGATAGTTTCTTCGCGCAGCAGCGCTTCGAACAAGCGCGCTGCACAGGCCCGCACCGTGGTGCTGGCGGTACCCGTGGAGGACGTCAACCGGCTCACGCTGGCCGAAGCCAGCGGCCGCCTCCTGCTGGCCCTGCGCAACCCCGCCGACGCCACCGAGCCTGATTCGTCGCTGTTTGCCGATCTGCCCCCGGCGCTGCAACCGAAGGCGGCCAAGCCTGGCCAACCGGCGCTCAGCGGTATTGATCGAGCCGCGGCTGGCATTGCCACGGCCGATCTGGCCAATGGTGGCAGCTCCACGCGTGTGACGACCCGTGCCGCGGCGCATGCGGCCAACGCCGCTCCCGGCAGACCCCGGCCAGCCGGCACCGAGGTCGAGATCATTCGCGGTGACCGCCGCGACACCGTGCACTACTGAACGGAGCATCCACGATGCGCCCACTGACGCCACCTTTCGCTTATCGATCCATCTGCGCCGTGCTGCTGTGTGCGGCCGTGCCCCTGGCCACCCCCGTGACCGCCACGGCGCAGGCCGGGCAAATCCTGAGCCTGACCGCAGGCACCCAGCATGAGCTGGTGATCGGCAAAGGCGTGAGCCGCATCGCCATCGCTGACGAATCCGTACTGGGGGTGACCGTCACGCGCCAGACCAAGGGCAGCCCGGCTGCGCGGCTGATCCTGACCGGCAAGGGCCCGGGCAGCACCACGCTGCTGGTCTGGGCACAGGGCAGCGAGCGCGCGACCACCTATCAGGTCGAGGTTCAGCGCCGCCAGGCCGTGCTCGAAGGCAGCTTCGACGATGCCACGGAGCGCCGCCTGGCCATGGACAGGACGCTGTCGGGCTTTGCCGACAAGACCCCGCTCATGGACCGATCCACCCTGGCGCTCAAGAGCCACACGGTGCAGGTGGAGGTCAAGCTCGTCGAGCTGCGCAAGAACGTGCTCAAGCGCGCGGGTATCAACTTTTTCAGCTCCGCCAGCAATCGTCACGGTTTCACCTTCGGCGTGTCAACCCCGGGCAGCGGAAGCACCTCGTTCGGCGTGGGCGCGCAGGCCCAGCTCACCGGCAGCAACAGCCACAGCGTCGGCAACACGTTGACCGGCAACACCGGCCGTTCCGGCTCTTCCATCAACGGCGTACCTTCTCCGGTCACGAGCACATTTTCCGAGGCCGCTTCGCAGGTCACCAACTCCGCCGTTGCAGCCGGAACGGCAACGGCGGCATCGCTGGCCTACGGCCTGAGCTCGCCCGTGGTCAGCGCCTTCAACCTGCTGGGCTATTCGAGCAAGGCCGGTCTGGGCATGGCACTGGGGCTGCTCGAAGGCAACGGTCTGGCGCGCGTGCTGGCCGAGCCCACGCTGGTGGCCCTGTCGGGCCAGAGCGCCACCTTCCTGGCCGGTGGCGAGATCCCGATTCCCATCGCCCAGGGCCTGGGCACGATCAGCGTCGAGTACAAGCCCTTCGGCATCGGGCTGACTGTGTCGCCCACAGTACTGGCCAACGACCGGATCGCGCTGAAGGTCGCTCCGGAAGCCAGCGAGCTGAACTATGCGCAGGCGGTGCAGCTCAACGGCACCATCGTGCCCGGCATCTCCACGCGCCGCGCCGACACGACCGTGGAACTGGGTGATGGCGAGAGCTTCGTCATTGGCGGACTGGTGTCGCGCCAGACGGCCTCGAACATCGACAAGGTGCCCCTGCTCGGGGACATCCCGGTGCTGGGGACGCTGTTCAAGAGCATGGAGTTCCAGCGTGACGAGACCGAACTGGTGATCGTCGTCACGCCGCACCTTGTTCAGCCCATGGCGCGTGGCACCGTGACCGACGATGCGTTGCCTGGTCACAAGGAACAGGATGACCCTGGCGTGTGGCGCAGCTATCTGCTCGGCGGCGCGGCGAATGACGCCCTGCCAGGATTCTCCCGTTGAGGCCGACCGGAGAACCGGCCATGACCTCCCTGCCCACCTACAGCAACGCCTCGATCCTGGGCAGTGCGGTGTTCCTGCACGCATCCGATACACGCGAGCATGCAGTCTGGCTGGCCAGTGCCCTGAGCGGACATGGTCTGCTCAACGCTGTGCCGCTGGAGCAGGGTGAAGTCCGCGAATCCATCGGACAGCAGCGTCCCAAGGCCGTCTTCATCGACTTTTCAGGGAACCAGGCGGAAAGCGCTGCACAGCTGGCCAGTGCGCTGCGACGCGCCTGGCCGGACCTGGTCCTGATCGCCATGGGCCACAGCAGCCAGACCCAGACGACCCTCGCGGCGCTGCGATCCGGCGTCGATGACTTCGTGGACCTGGACAGCCCCGGCGAAAACGTGGTGCCCCTGCTGCGCGAGCGCCTGGCGCAACGCGAACAGGCCAACCCGCCCAAAGCCAAGGGGCGCAAGCTGGCCCTGCTCGGTGCGCGTGCCGGGCTTGGCACCACCACGATCGCCTGCAATCTGGCGGCGAGCCTGCAGCGGCTCGGTTCACGCGCGCCAGGCCATCGCGGAACAAAACCCGCCACCACGGAACCGAAGAGCCGTCAGGGCGTGGCCCTGCTGGACCTCGGACTGCCCGCCTGCGATGGCATGCTGTACATGGGACTCAAGAGCAGCTTCAGCTTCGTGGACGGTGTTCAGAACCAGCACCGTCTCGACCAGACCCTGCTCGAAACCGCTCTCGCCCATCACGCCGGTGGCACCGCCGTGCTGCCGTTGCCGTCCGACCTGGGCCAGATCCGCGAAATATCGCAAACGCAGTCGGCCAGTTTCAGCCGCCGCCTCGCCGATTTCTTCGACCTGCAGATCCTGGATCTGGGTGGCTTCACCTCGGTGGACTTTCTGGCGCAGATGACACGCCAGGCCGACCTCGTCTGGGTGGTGTGCGACCAGAGTCTGGGGGGCATCGTCTCCACGGCCAGCCTGCTGCGCGAGCTGCACGAGCGGGAAGTCGACACGGCTGGTTTTTCCCTTGTGGTCAACCGCTTCGATCCGGCTGTGGACCTGCCTGCGCAGGACATTGCCTCCCAGCTCGAGCTGCCGGTGGCGCATGTGCTGCCATCACGCCAACGGGCGCTGCTGGCCGCGGCCACCCGGGGCAAGCTGGTCATCGAGGCCGCGCCTGCCGATCCCTGGTCGCAGGCGATCGGCGCCATGGCCCGCGAACTGCTGCCCTGGGTGCAGGGCGGCGAGCAAGACAACGCGCCCCGGAGCACCGGCCGGCCATCCGCATGGCTAGACCGCTGGCTGCGACGGTGGAAAACGCAAGGATGACAGACCCTATGTCGATCGACGTTGAATTCTCCGACAACAGCACGGCGTTTCAGAACACGCCGGAGTTCCAGACGGTCAAGGCGTTCATCCACGAACACCTGCTCAACCGCATTGAGGAGCTGGGCGCGGAGTTCGGTCGCTGGTCGCGCGCCACGATCGCGCAGTTCGTCAGCCTGGAGTGCGAGAGCCTGGTGCGCCTGCACCGCGTGCCCATCAACGCCCAGGAGACGCAGCAGGTTGCCGACGCGCTGACCAAGGAATTCGCCGGGTTCGGTCCGCTGGAAGACCTGCTCGAAGATCCGGCCGTGGAGGACATCCTCATCAACGGCTGCAACCAGGTCTACGTCTCGCGCCACGGGGTGCTGCAAAAGGAACAGCTGCACTTCAGCGACAACGAGCACCTCATGCGCATCGTGCGGCGCATCCTGGCCCCGATCGGCCGGCGCCTGGACGAGTCCAACCCCATGGTCGATGCGCGCCTGAGCAACGGCGGTCGCATCAACGTGGTGATCGAGCCGCTGGTCATCGACGGCCCTGCGGTGTCGATCCGCAAGTTCCGCAAGGACCCGCTGACGCCGGAGGACCTGCTCAAACTCGGCACCTTCGACCTCGCCATGGGCCAGCTGCTGGAAATGGCCGTGCGGGCGCGCTGCAACATCCTCATCAGCGGCGGCACGAGTTCGGGCAAGACCTCGCTGCTCAACGCGTTGGCCAACTTCGTGCCCGCTGGTGAGCGCGTGGTTACCATCGAGGACACGGCCGAGCTGGCCCTCAATCACCCGCACGTGGTGCGGCTGGAAAGCCGCCCTGGCGGCTACGACGGCACCGGATCCGTCGCCATCCGCGACCTGATGCGCAACAGCCTGCGGATGCGTCCCGACCGCATCATCGTCGGTGAGGTGCGGGGTGGCGAGGTCATCGAGATGTTGCAGGCCATGAACACCGGCCACGACGGCTCCATGGGCACCATCCATGCCAGCTCGCCGCGCGAGTGCCTGTACCGGCTGGAAATGCTCGCCGGCTTTGCCGGCTACCAGGGCAGCGAGATCAGCCTTCGCCGGCAGATCGCCAATGCCATTGACTTCATCGTGCAGATCGGCCGCCTGCCCAATGGCAACCGGCGCATTCTCTCGATCAGCGAGGTGACGGGCCTTAATGACAACGTGGTCGCGATGCAGGAGCTGTTCCGGCACGAGCTGCAGGCGACACCCGACGGCGAGGAGCGCGACCGCTGGGTGACGCTGGGCATCCACCCGCACTCGCCCAAGATCGCACGCCTGCGCCAGGCACTGCAGCGCCAGCAACTGCGGCAACCGGGAGGATGAGCAGCATGTCCCAGGGACTTGTCATCGTCATCATCGTGGCCCTGCTGATGGCTGCCGCCGGCCTGCTGCTGTGGGACTTCAGCGCACGGCGCCAGGCACGCCTGGCCGCCAAGCGCCATCTCGAAGCACGGCTGTCGTCCGCGCCAGCCGCAACCGTCAGTCTGAGCGACATGCGCTTCGGTGCGCCACTGCCGGAGCCCGCCGAGGAAGCGGCCCCCGCCTCCGCACTGGCACGCCTGCCCGTGCCGGGATGGGCGCATGGCGCCGTCACACCGAACTTGCTGTATGGCGGTCTGGCCGGCATCGCGGCGGCCTTCCTGCTGGCATGGCTGCTCGCCGACGCCATCCGCGCGGCCGGTCTTGCCGTTCTGCTGCTGGTGGGTGGCACCTTTGCCATCTGGCTGACGGTGCAGAAAATGCGCCGCGAACTGGTAAGCCAGCTGCCCGCCTTCCTCGATGTCATCGTCCGTCTCATCGTCGTCGGCAATTCCACCCAGGCGGCCTTCCAGACCGCGGTGGCCAGCACCAAACAGCCGCTGCGCAGTCACATGGACAACACCATGGCGCTGGTGCGCGCCGGCTTCGACATCGACCAGGCGCTGCTGCAGACAGCGCGCAAGGTCCAGGTGCCCGAGATGTTCCTGCTCTCGGCCATCATCGGGCTGGGCGTGCGGTACGGCGGCCGTTCGGACGCCCTGCTCGAACGCGTGGCCAACTTCATCCGCGACCGAGAAGAGTCCGAGGAGGAGCTGGCGGCGCTCTCGGCAGAGACACGCCTGTCTGCGTGGGTGCTGGGCCTGCTGCCCGTGGTGGTCGGCGGTTTCATCATGATCGTCAATGGCGACTACTTCGCGCGCCTGTGGGACGACCCGACCGGACGCAATATGGTGTACGGCGCGGCGGCGCTGCAGCTGGCCGGTGTCGTGCTGCTGTACCGGCTGGCCAGACTGGACTGATGCAATGAGCGCGCAACACATCACCATCCTCGCTCTGACCCTGCTGGTACTGGCCCTGTTGATCGCCGCTGGTGCGATGCTGCGCCAGCAGGCCCTGCGCCACCAGAGCGCACGCACCATCGAGCGGGCCCTGGGCAATGCCGACCAGGACACAGACGACAATGACGACGAGCTGGCTTTCCTGCGCGACGACCAGTTGCCCAGCCACTGGCTCAACAGTGCCCTGGGCCGCGCGCTCGTGGCTGAAGAGGACCGCCGGCTGATCGCCCAATGCGGCTTTCCGTCCACCAGGGCGCAACTGGCATTGCTCATCTCCCGCTGCGTCCTGGCCATCGGCCTGCCCTTTCTGGGCCAGGCCATCTTCGGCCACGAAGGACAGGCCGCAAACAGGAGCTACCTCATCTACGGTCTCGGTTTCGGCATCGGCTTCATGCTGCCCAAGTGGATTCTGGGCAAGCTGGCTTCCCGCCGCCGCGACAAGGTGGGCCAGGAACTGCCACTGTTTGTCGACCTGCTGGGGCTGCTGCAAAGCGTTGGCCTGAGCATGGACCAGAGCCTGCAGGTCATCTCCAGCGACTTCAGGCACGTGCTGCCGGTCATCGGCGAAGAACTCGACACCGCCAACCGGCAATACAGCCAGGGACGCACACGCGAGCACGCCTTCCGGCGCCTGGCTCATCTGCATGGCAACCAGCACATGGCCAATCTGGTGAACCTGATCATTCAGGTGGACCGCCATGGTGGCGCCATTCAGGAACCGATCCGCCAGTTCAGCGAGCGCCTGCGCCTGCAGCGCAAGATGGACATGAAGGCGCGCATCGGCAAGATCACCGTGAAGATGACGGTGGTGATGGTCATGACCCTGATGCCAGCGCTGGTCCTGGTGACGGCCGGCCCTGGTTTCCTGGCCATCGGGCACGCCGTCTCGGGCATGGGCAAATGAGCATGCGACACATCATGAACGCACACACCAAAGCCATTGGCCATCGCCTGCTGACTGCTCTGACCGCTGCATCGCTTGCGCTTGTGCTGGGTGCCTGCGCAGCGGTGCCGCATGGCGACGACCACGACAGCAAAGCGGATGCCAGCCAGACGCCGGACCTTGACAACGCCGTCACCCACACGGCCCTCGTGCGCCAGATGCAGGACAAGGGCATGTGGTATGCCTCGCTGGCGCACATCGACGCGCTGGAACAACGATGGGGCATCAGCGACGAGAGCCGCCTGCTGCGCGCCGAGGCCCTGCGCCAGACCTCGCAAATCGAGGCCAGCGCCCGCCTGTATGAACAGCTGACCCACACTCCGCTGCGCGCGGCCGCATGGCGGGGCTTGGGGTTGATTGCTGGCGCGCAAGGCGAGCATGCATTGGCGGCCAAACACTTCGATCAGGCCCGCCAGGCCGGCCCCACCAATGGTCTGGTGCTCAGCGACCTCGGCTTTGCCCTGATTCTGGATGGCCGTCACGCCGAAGCGCGGCTGCCCATCATGCAGGCCGCCCAACTGCTGCCCGGTCATCCGAAGGTGCGCAGCAATCTGGCGCTGTACCTGTTGCTGGACGGGAAACCCGCCGAAGCCCGCCAGCTCATGGCGGATGCCGGCATGTCCGCCGCCACCCGACAGGCCATCGAGCGGCTGGCCAGTGAGCTGGGCCAGGGCACCCCTGTGGCGTTGACCGCGCCGCCCGGCCTGGCACCAACAACGCGCTCCCGCCAACCGATCACTGCGGCGCAGGAAGCGCTGGTGCTGCGAAGCAGCCTGCAACTGAGCCGCACCCTGGCACTGGAGACCGAAACCGCCGAAGCCACCTGGAAGAACCAGCCATGAAAGCCAACGATTCCCCCCTCGTGACGCCCCTCACGCGCCAGTGGCGCAGCCTTGGCCTGCTCTTCGCAGGTCTGACAGTGGCTGCTCCCCTGCTGGCCCAGACCGCCACCACTGCGGAAGAAGCATCGGTTGAAGAGCCAGCACAGACCACGCGGCAAACGGCCTCAATCGGCCACGCCACGCGCAGCCTGCTGCAACTGCAGCGCGAACAGGCGGACGCCGGCACAAAGCCCCGCCAACTGGATGGCGCCATGGTCGACAGTGCCTACCAGCGCTATCTCAAATCCTTCGAACATGAGTTGCCCGTCTGGTTCGGCCAGCAGGTGGAGACCCCCTCCAACTGACCCGGCTGCGCGACACCGGCATTACCCCTGACATGAACGGCAAGGAGCATCTCCATCCACCGACACGACGACGCCCACACCCGAAGGCGTGGGTACAGCGTGGCGTCTATGCGATCGAGTTCGCCTTCACGTTCCTGTTTCTCTTCGGCCTGATCTACACCATCGTCTGCTACGGCATCCTCCTGACCTACAAGCTTGCTCTGCAGAACGCGGCCGAGGATGCCGCGCGAGCGGCCTTGCGATACCAGCCCGACATCAGCCTGCGCATCAACGAAGCGCGGAAAGTCGCCCTGGAACGCACCCAGGGCTGGTGGCCCGTTGCCGTGCCTGCACCGGAACCCACGGCCACGGTGGAGCGAGCGGGCAGCACCTGCGGCACTGACTGGGAGAGCAGATGCAGCATCCTCGTCACCATCGACATGCATCTGGTCGACGGCAGCCAGAAGAACCTGTTTGCCTTGCCGCTGCCCCAGTTCGCCCTGCCCGACCAGCTGACCGGTCAGGCCAGCGTGCTGCTGGAAGGAGCTGCCCTGTGATGCCCCCCGGGCGCAGCACAGTCGGCTCACACCGCATCCAGCGGGGAGTGGCCGCGATCGAGTTCGCCTGCGTCATGATGGCGCTGCTGCTGGTCCTGTTCGGCCTCGTCACCTTCGGCGCCGCGCTCTACACCCAGCAAGCCCTGTCACGCGCCACCGAGGACGGTGCCCGTGCCGCCCTGGTTCAGCCCGGATTTCTCTCCGGCACGTCAGCCGAACTGAACGCCGCCAAGGCCAATGTGGCGAAAGCGGTTCGCGAAACCCTGGCCCGATCGCTGATCGTGCCAGGCCCCGGCGCGGGCAGCGAACAGGCCCGTCGTGACTGGGTCAGCACGCACGTCACCGTCACAGTGGCCACGCCGACAGCGTCCACCGTGACGGTCTCGGTCAGCTACCCGTACAGGGGCGCCGGCAACCCGTTCCCCAGCATTCCCGTGCTAGACGCCAGTACCTGGTTCCCCGAGACGCTGGAAAGCCACGCCACCGCCGCGCTGGCGATCTGACCCGACAACCAGAAAAAACCAGGGATCATGACCACCTCGCCCCGAACCGCCGAACGCTGCCGCGCCGCCCCTGCCCACCTGCGTCAACGGGGTTCGGTCGCCGTCAGCGTGGTCATCGCGTTCAGCACACTCATCATCCTGTTCGTCGGCACCGAACTGGGCTATCTGTTCTACCAGAAGCGCGAACTGCAAAAGGCAGTGGACCTGGCCGCGCTGGCGGGCGCACAGGCGCTCGACCTCACCTCCTGCGAGACTGCCCGCAACGCAGCCAAGGCCAACGCCAACGGCAGCAGCGAGAACGACGCGCTGCGCAATCTTCCACGGGGGGTCACCCTGGGCGACGGGCACGTGACCTGCGGGCACTGGAATCCCGAGTACCCCGACGACAAGCACTTCCGCGCCAACGAGACGAATTTCAACGCGGTGCAGGTAGCCATCACCGCAGAGCCGCCCAAACTGCTGCCCTTCTTCCCGGGAACCCGCCATGTCCAGGTAGAAGCCCTCGCCATGGTCGAAGAGCCGAAGGCTTCGTTTTCCGCCGGTTCGGGGGTGGCCCGGCTGGACGCAGGCGCGCTGAATCTGCTGCTGAGCATGCTGCTGGGCACCTCGGTCGATCTCAGCCTCGTCGACTACGAGGGCATTGCCAACGCCAACGTCAACCTGCTGGCGATGGCCGACGCTCTGGGCCTCAGCCTTGGCACGATGAACGATCTGGCCAACGCCGATGTCGATCTGCGCGAACTGCTCACCGCAGCAGTCTCCGCATTGCCCAGCAGCAACGATCAGCACACGGCAGACATTGCTGCGGGCCTGCTCAACCAGCTCCTCAACCTGCCCATCGCGCTGGACATCAACAGCATTGCCATCCATCTGTTGAAAACGATCGATCGACCGGGCTTGCTCAACATCGATCTGGACACACAGGACCCGAGGTCGGCGCTGAACGGCAACGTCAGCCTCCTGAACCTGCTGACCACGGCCTTGCAGATCGCGAACAAGGACACGGCACTGTCCTTGCCGGCATCCGTGAACCTTTCACCCCTTGCCACTGTAGAGGCCAAGGTCAGGGTGATCGAGCCGCCGAGCATCGCTGTAGGACCGCCTGGCTATCACGCGGATGGCACCCCGAGGACCGTTGCGCACACGGCACCTGTTCGGGTGCACCTGGTCGTCGAAGCCCTGACACCCACCGGCGGCAACGCCAATCTCTTGGACCTCAACCTGCTGCTTGCCAGGGTGCGTCTGGGCATGCCCGCGGGGCAGCTCGTCAAGCTGCCCATCTATGTGGAGGTGGCGCCTGGCGAAGCCGTTCTGGAAAACATGGTCTGCTACAAGGCCAACGGCAAGCATGAGGTCACGCTGGGTGTGACGCCTGGCGTCGCGCAGGTACTGCTGGGAGAGATCGACGACGCTGCCTTCGACAACACCAACATGGCATGGAGCGCCTTGAGCAAGGAGATGTTTCCGTTGCTGAGCCTGATGCTGCGGGTGGATCTGCTCGGTGGCCTCATCAATGTGGTCAACGCCCCCGTCAATCTCAACGCCAAACTGGAATTGTCCATCCCCGAAGACGCGACAGTGACCAAGTCCTTGGTCACGTTCGGTTTCGACCCCGATACCCCCCGTGCGGAACAACCCGATCTGCATGCGACCGTCGGGACGGAACAGCACCTGGGCGCGGCCATAGGCAGCGCCATTTCAAGCAACCTGCTACAGGCAGAAATTGATACCGAGGGCCTGAAACTGCTCGGGTTGAACCTGAACGTGCTGAGCGAAGTCGTCGACGCCCTGGTCAACAGCATCGGCACCATCCTGGGGGGTGTGCTTGGTCTGCTGGGCTTGATCCTGACGCCCATCCTTGCACTGCTGGACACCGTCCTGGGCCCGCTGCTCAGCGCACTCGGGCTGCAACTTGGCTACACCGATGTACAGCTCCTGTCTGCCGATTGCGCCCATGGTGCCCGGCTTGTTTACTGATTCACCTGGATCCGAATGACGACATCCACCTTCGACCAGCTCAGCATCTACGTATGGGAGGGCAAGGTCGACATCTACGATCGCGTGGTCCAGTGCATGTCCAGCTTCGATGTAGAGGTGGTGCATGCCGACGGGCGGCCGCTGCCGAACGATCCTTTCGCCAACCGCTGGACCATCGCCATCATCAGCGTGACCGCCATCGAGAGCGGCCGACTGACGCTGGACCCCGAAATGCTCAAAGGGATACCGGTCGTGTGGGTGGGCGCGTCGTCGCGCGACCCTGATGCGCCGACCTATCCGCCTGAATACCTGCATGTGCTGCCCTACGACTTCACTGGCGCCGAGCTTCGCACGATGGTGTCGAAGCTGGCCAAGCAGTTGCGCGCGCACGGCACCTCCATCGTCCAGACGGAAGAGCTCATCGCCTATTCGGACTGCATGCGGAGTCTGCTGGAGGAAGTGCGGACTTTCGCCAACTGCGACCACAACGTGCTCATCCGTGGTGAGACCGGCGTCGGCAAGGAGCGCATCGCCCAGCAACTGCACGCAGGGCACGAGGTGTATTCGAGGGGCCCTTTCGTGGCGGTCAACTGCGGCGCCATCCCCGACGGGCTTTTCGAGTCGCTGTTCTTCGGACACGCGAAGGGGTCGTTCACCGGTGCCGTCCATTCGCACAAGGGCTACTTCGAGCAGGCCACCGGCGGTACCCTGTTCCTCGATGAAATCGGCGACCTGCCCCGCTATCAGCAGGTCAAGCTGCTGCGTGTGCTGGAAGACAACGCCGTCACCCGCATCGGGTCGACGACATCGATCCGGCTCGACTTCCGGCTCGTGGCCGCCACCAACCGCGATCTGCGCGAGATGGTGCGCAGCGGCGATTTCCGCTCGGACCTGTTCTTTCGCCTGGCCGTGATCGAACTGAACATCCCCAATCTCGAACAGCGCGGTGAAGTCGACAAGATCGCCATTTTCAAGAACCACGTGCAGTCGGTCCTGCAGGACAGGGCCGACCTCGTCGGGGACGTGCCATTCTGGCTGATCGAGATGATCGCCAACATGGACTATCCGGGCAACGTGCGCCAACTGCGCAACGTGGCCGAACGCGTGGGGGTGGTTGTGCGCCAACTGGGCCGATGGGACCAGCCGCTGATCCAGCGCGTGCTGGCACCGATCCAGGAGATGTCGGGCAATGGCCCCATCATCGACCTGGCCGACCGCCGCCGCTGGGACAGCCATGAACGCAACCGCATCATCGCCGCCCTGAACCAGCATGGCTGGAAGCGGCAGGACGCCGCACAGGAGCTGGGCATCAGCCGCAAGGTCCTGTGGGAAAAGATGCGCAAGTACCAGATCACCGACGGCGAGCCCAGCATCCCGGACATCGCCTGAACGGTCAGGGATTGCGCAACAGGGCGTAGCTCGGCTGCAGGCGCAGCTGGGCCACGGCCTGTGGTTCGGGCGCAGAAATACCGATGCGGCCGGCAGGCTCCGCCTGCGGCTGAACAGCCTTGGTGAAGTCGATCATGCGCAGCACATCATCGGTTCGGCCGGCCACGAACATCTGGTTGACCCAGGTGGTCCCCCATGCCTGATCGTCCATGAAACCCATGACGCGCGCCACGCGCAGTTCGTTCACGCGCTGATCGGTGGCGGCATCAATGAAGTCGAGCACCTGCAACTCGTAGTCGACCTGGGCGTCGAGCACCTGCTGCAGGGTTTCACGGCCGAATTCGAGCAGGCGGCGCCGGCCCTGCAGGACCGACTCCGCCTCACGGACCGCCACCGCCATCTCGGCCGTCTTGTCCCTGCCGGCACGGGCCTGGCCCCAGGCCGCGCTGGTCAGCTGCATCAGGTTCTGCCGAGCGGCCTCGTACTTGGCTTCCTGGTTGGCAACTTCCGTCAGGGCAGATTTGACGCGCAACTGCAGCTCGAAGCCGTTGCCGAAGTTCCAGTTGATTTCGACGCCGGTACGGGTCGCATCGTTGTACACCACCCCCTTCGGATCATGGGTCTTGGTCCAGACCACATCCAGTGACGGGAAACGCGCGGCTTCGTACTGCGCCACCTGCGCCCTGGCGTTGTCCAGCCTGCTCTGTGCCTCGGCCAGTTCGCTGCTGTTCGCCTGCGCCTGGCTCAGGGCGTCATCCAGCGTCGCCGGTATCGACCAGTGGTCGGGAGGGACCAGCGCCGGCAGGGTCGCAGGTTCGGGCTGAAAGCCGAAATAGGTCTCGAACTTCGACCTGGCTTCGGCCAGCTGCGATTCGAATTCGTGGCGCTTGGCGGCAAACGTGGCCCTCCGCGACTGTGCCAGCCGGACATCGTTTTCGCCCGTGGCGCCCAGATCGACGCGACGCTGCTCCAGCCGCACCAGCTCGTCCAGCGACCGGGTGGCCCGCACGGCGGCATCGCGTTTGTGGCTGTAACGCAGCACCTGCAGATAGGCGGTCAGCGCGTCGAGCGCCACTTTCTGGCGCGTGGCGCGCAGCGCCGCCGACGACGCTTCGTCGTTGGCCTTGGCCGCATCTTCTCGGGCCCCCATGACGCCACCGTCAATGAGTGTCATGCGCGCGCTCAACGAAAGCACGTTGTAGTCCTTCTCGCCGCCGATCTCCGCACTGGTGGAACCCGCTCCGCTGGCCAGCTGCAAGCGGGGAAAGCGCGCGAACTTGGCCGCATCGACCTGGTAGCCAGCTGTTTCCTTGGCCGCCAGCGCTCCGCGCACCTCCGGATGGATGTCCAGCGCCTGCAGCAACCCCTGGCGCACGCGCTCGGTCTGCCCCGAGATGACGAGCGACCCAATGGCGATCGTGCGAGAGGTCTTGAGCGCCACCTGGTCGGCTGCCAGGGCCGGCCCCATTGTGAGGGCTGCCACCAGCAGCGCGGCCTGCGCCGTCGGGTTCTTGCATGAAGGATGCATCATGGCTCCCTGAATGCTTCGTGCTGAAGCTTGAGCACCGGCCGCAGCAGATACCAGATGAACGGATCGCGGCCGACCTGCAGATCGACTTCCGCCTGCATGCCGGGCGTGATGCGGTTGTCGCGATGGCCGACGTGGAACTGGCTGGCGTTGAGCACCACACGGTAGAACGCCGGCATGCCGGGCACCGTGCTGTCCTGGTCGGCATCGGCAGCCACCAGCGCCACCTTGCCGTCCACCGTGCCATAGCGCAGAAAATCGTAAGCGGTGATCTTGATGCGCGCCGGCTGCC
This sequence comes from Pseudomonadota bacterium, assembly GCA_023415035.1. GTDB lineage: Bacteria > Pseudomonadota > Gammaproteobacteria > Burkholderiales > Burkholderiaceae_C > Hydrogenophaga. The sequence goes on from JAEZLX010000188.1 coordinate 20,281, forward strand.
CGACGTGGACAAAGCCTCGGTCATTGGGACTGAGCCGCGCCTCGATGACGACCTGTTCCTCGTCCGGCACCACTTCCATGATGGGCTCACCGGGTTTGACCACCCATCCAGGGCTGGTGCTGCGCACACCCTTGACGATGCCTTCGGTCGGCGCACGCACCACCGTGCGCTCGCGCTGCGCGCGGGCGCGCTGCAGGTTCTCGGTCAGGCTGGCCAGTTCGCGCTCGACTTCGGCAAGCTCGTCCGACGCACGCCGACGGAAACGTCCTTCCGTCTCCGCCTGCCGTGCCTTGGCCTCGGCAATGCCGGCCTGGGCCGACACCAGAGACTGCCGCGCAACATTGAGCTCGCCCCGCAACGCCTCGAACTCGCGCCGCTTCTGCAGCACTTCCATCTGGCCAACCAGCTTCTCGCGTAGCAGCTGCTCGGATATCTCGATTTCCTTGTCGTACAGGGACATGCGCTGTTGCAGGCCCTCGACCTTGGCACGCTGCTCATGCTCCAGACTGACGGCCTGCGCCAGCATGGACCGAGCAGCAAGCTCCATGCCGCGTTGCTCCTGCATGCGAGCCTCGTAGGCACCGAGCTGACCCCGCACCACATCTTCGTCCAGCTGCCCGGGAAAATCACTGCGAGCCAGCGGCTTGCCCTGGCTCTCGGCACGCAGGCGGATCCGTGCTGCCTGGCTGGCCGAGAAGCGTGCGGAAAGCTCCTCCAGATTAAGGCCCGCACCGCCGAGATCGATCTCGATCAGCGGCTGGCCCTGCTTGACCCGTTCACCGTCCTTGACAAGAACGGCCGTGATGATGCCTCCCTCCAGGTGCTGCACCGATTTCACACGGTCCGATGGAATCACCTGGCCCGGCGCCGTCACAACGGTCTCGACCGGGTAACCCAGCCCCACCAATGCGAGCCCCAGCACGCCTGCCCAGATCAGCTTGCGCCGCAAGGGCATGCCACCGGCCGCCTTCACCGACGTTTCACGCAGGATGTCCGGCTTGTCCCTATCGTTTCTGTCTGCTGCGCTCATGGCGCCACCTCCACCTCGGTGTCATCCGCCGCAGCAACGGCCACCGGCTTCTGAACACCGAACAGGCGTGGCACCATCACCGCAGGCGCGCCCTGCTCGATGGTGCCGTCACCACGCACGTGATAGATCTGCTGGGCCGCGGTAGCCATCCGCAACGAATGCGTGACCACGATCACCGTCCGGTGCCGGGCCACGGCCAGCAACGCCGAGATCAGCGTTGTCTCGCTGGCAAAGTCCAGGTCATTGCTCGGTTCATCGAGGATGAGCACCGCCGGCTTGTGCAGGAAGAGTTGCGCCAGCGCGAGCTTGCGTCGCTCACCCACCGACAGTCCGGCACCACCCTCACCCACGACGGTCTGGTATCCGTCTGGCAGCCGCGAAATGAATTCGTGCGCGCCGGACAGGCGGCACGCTGCCACGATCTGCTCATCGCTCTGTCCGGGCGTAGTGCGGCGCAGCGTCTCGATGAGGGAACCGCTGAACCAGTACACCTCCTGCGACAGCACACTGATCCACTGCGCCAGTTCGCGGCGCGAAAACTGCGTCAGGTCGTACTCGTCCAGACGCACCGTACCCAGGTTCGGGGCATACAGGCCGGCCAGCAGCTTGGACAGCGTGGACTTGCCTGCGCCATTGCGTCCGACGACCACATGCAGACCACCCGGCCCCATCTCCAGATCGAGCTCCTCGAACACCGCGGGTCCGTTCTCCTGGAAAGCGAACGTGACGCCTTCCAGCCTCAGCCGCCCCTTCGGACGCGGCAGCTTCAGGTGGCCGTCGGGCCGGTCAACGGGTTCGGCCAATGCGGTCTCCAGGCGTGCTGCCGCCTCGGACGCACGGGCCAGCAGCCGCCAGTTGGTGGCCAGGCCAGCGACCGGCGACAAGGCCTTGATGGCCAGCATGTTGACGGCCATCAGGCTGCCCACGGTCATGAGCTGGTCCGTCACCGCCATCGCGCCGGCCGTCACGGCCAGCACCGAGAACACCGTCATCAGCACCGTGCTCGCCTCGCGCGCCGTCTCGAGTTCCCCGTTCTTGCGAAAACTCTCGGTCAGCCAGTGCTCGTACGACTGGCGCCACATGCCCGTGACCTGCCCGTCCTGGCTCAACGTCTTGATGGTTTCGCGTGCGCGGCAGATCTCGGAGGCGATGCGATCCAGATCGCGGGCCCGAGCGGTCTCCTCGACGCGGCCGGCCCTCACCTCGTCGGCCCACCACCAGGCCAGGAAGCTCATGAGCGCCAGGAACACCAGAACCACCGGCAGCACCGGCCATGCCACGAAACCGATCACGATCAACGCGAACAGCGCCATGGGCAGATCGAAAATCGCGCTCATCAGTCCGCCAGTGACCGTGCCACGCACCGCACCGACGTCGCGGAACAGCATCAGCCAGCTCGACATCGGGCGCGACTCGAGCACGCGCAAGGGGCGGTCGAGCATGGAACCCAGCAAGGCCTGCGACACCTGATGGTCGATGGTGGCTCCCGCATTGCGCAGGTCGCGCGAGCGGCGCGAGCGAAGAGCGAACTCCAGACCCAGGAAGAAAAAGATGCCGGCCACCAGCGCCACCAGCGTCGCGATCGCGCTGCGGGATATGACGCGGTCATAGACCTGGAGCACGAAGATGGAAGGCAACAGCCCGAACAGGCTGATCGGCACCGACCACAGCGCGGCACGCTTGAGCGCGGGATAGGCCCTCTCGAAAGCATCGGAAAGAGCGGCAGCGTACGGGTGGGCACGCTCGCTGGCAGGCCCCTTCACAACCAGCTGGCGGGGCAACAGGAATTTGATCATGCGGTATCTCGGTTGACCCAGTCGATTGTCCCGGTCTGCGCCGCACCCAAAAGCCGGAAAAGGTACGAACGGCCCATCAAACAAACTCTTCGGTCAGCCGATCTGCCGTCCCGACGGCCGCCGCATTTTTGCCGCCCTGGCCTTTGAGCCATTGGTAGTAAGCGACATATCCCGAGAGGTAATGCTCGACGTCGTCAATGCGCACGCGAAACGCCTGATGCCGGATGAAGAACGACCCCACGACTGCCTCTGGCCGCTTGAAAAACATCGCCATTTCCGGCCAGAAGAATCCGTTGAGCAAATGATGCGCGCGGTGCGTGAGCGCCTGCTGGAACTTGTCGTGATCGATGTCCTCCAGCAGATGGTGCAAGGCGGGCAATGCCTCGATGCGGTCGAGCATGCGCCGGGCCGCCAGCATCAGCTCCAGCAGCGTCGGGAACGTCGTCTGTCGCTTGAGCACGAAGTCCAGGTGGTCCGCCACATTCCGGATGCCGAAGCGGAAGTACTTCTCCTCGGGCCGGTACTTCGTCAGCTCGTTCACGGCGTAGGCGAGCCAGTGGTCATGCGCACGCCAGTGCTCCGCCTCGATGAAATGACCGAAAGCCTTTTCGACCGCATGCAACCAACGCGGCTCACCGTCGAATGCATACAGGCGGCACAGTGCGAAAGCAGCCTCGCCATCGTAGTAGATGATGCGGTGCGCTTCCTTGACCGAGAGGTCGTCAGCATGAAGCACATGGACGAACCCGCCACGGGCTGCATCCTGCATGAACAGGATGCCCTCGGCCAGCAGCGACATCAGCCACGCATAGGCATGCACGCCCGTCACCTCGGCATGCTGGACCAGCGCAAGGATTGCCGCGGCATTGGCTCCCAGCTTGATCTCTCCGCCAGCATCGACCACGAACGCGGCCTCCCGCCCGTTGGGCAGCCGGCGCCGGATGATGAGTTGGTCGATGAGGTGGTTCAGCGCCGACTCGATCGCTTCGAGCAGCGCCGGGTCACGCGTCACCCCCCAGGCTTCGGCCATGGCATAGGTCGTGCTCGCGTGGCGCAGCGAGTTGTACGTCCCGATCTCCCTGTCAAAGCACGGGAAATGTCCATAGATGAAGCGACCGTTTTTTTGCGCCTGACGTGTCAGATGGTCGGCCGCGGATGTGACCAGGGTGAGCACGTCTTCCGGCCGCAATGGCCCAAGCTGGCGTCGCCCCACATCGGGCCCCTGCTTCACCAGCGTGTGCGCCACACCGTCGTCGCCACAGAACACACCCGCCATGCCCAGCAGGAAAACCGGATCGCTGCCGGCCTGTGGCAGTGCGAAATCCTGCCCGTGGCGCTGGCAACCGTAGCGTTGGAAATGTGCGGTGTTGATGACCGCATGCGGTGTAGCGGTGCCGCCATACAGCATCGCATTGGCATTGAGCTCCTGCTCCACGAAAGCCTGGCGAAAGCCCGCATCCAGGGCCAGGCCGTGGCGGAAGTAGTTGCGTTTGACGCGCAACAGCGCCTGCTGCAGGCCCTGCCAAGACATGACACGCACCTGATCAACCAGATCGACGCGCAGCCACAATGCGGCTTCGGGATCCCAGCCTTCGTCCCTGCACAGCGCCCGTAACCCGGCCTCTCCCTGCGCCCACGCCTCGGCGAACGACCGTGCGTTCACATGGATGGTTCGTGCGCGGCGCCGGCCATCGGTGACCGAAAAGAACAAGGTGCAAGGCGGCAGTTTCTGCGACCACGACCGGGCATCACCACCCGATGAGGCGCCGATCAAGGACACCGTCGGCCGGTTACCCGGGCGGGCTGCCGCCAGGTCCTCCATGGCAGCCCGCGCGGCTGCGATCTTTCCGTTCAGCGAGGGCATGGTCGTATCAGCGGTAATTGAACTCGACGCGACGGTTCAGGCGATATCCCTCTTCCGTGCGCTCCAGCGATGCGGGCTTCTCCTTGCCGAAGCTGACAGATTCCATCTGGCGGTCGGAAACCCCCAGCAGACTCAGTGCCGACCGGACCGCTTCCGCACGCCGGTTTCCCAGACCGATGTTGTATTCGGCACCACCGCGTTCATCCGTGTGGCCTTCCAGGACCACCGAGCGGCGCGGGTTGGCACGCAAGTAGGCTGCGTGTTTCTGCACGACATCGGCGTACTGTGGCTCGATGCGCCACTGATCAAAGCCGAAATACACAATGTGGGCCACATCGGCCGGACCACGGCCTGCTGCCGGCGTCTGCACCGGCGCGATGGCAGGGGATGCGACGGTGGCGGCTCGCCGCGGCGTCACGACGACGTACTCGGCCTCGTTGCTGCCATTGCGCGGCGATCCTGCGCAACCGGCCATCAGGGCGGCCACGGCCGTCCAAGCTACAAAGTTTGATGTTTTCATCAGTACCTCCCAGTGGCCGCCGGCGCATGGGCCGGCGGCCGATCCTTGACGGAACAGACTGACCGCGTCAGCCCAGCAGGCCATTGAGCAGGCCACCGACAGCACCGCTGCCCGCGCCAGCATCGGCCGACGTGTCCGCCTGGCTGGTCAGCGGCTGGGTAATCCCGCCGAGCAGGCCCCCTTCGCCCAATAGACCACCAAGCAGACCACTGCCCGACGATGCCGAGCCATCGCCCAGCAGCGTCACACCCAGCAGACCATCCACCAGACCGTCCTCGCCCGCCACCGCGCCCAGCAGGCCTTCCGAACCCGTGATGTCGCCCAGCAGACCGCTGTTGCCGGTCACGTCGCCCAGCAGGCCTC
>JAEZLX010000200.1 GCA_023415035.1 Pseudomonadota bacterium
CCGGCGGCCCGCACTTCTACAATCGGGGGATGAAACCGAACGCCCCTGCTGCCCCCGCCCTGTCACCGATTTCCGCCCTGTCACCGCTCGACGGCCGCTACGCCGGCCGCCTCGCCGCGCTGCGGCCCTTCATGAGTGAACAGGGCTACATGCACCGTCGCGTGCAGGTCGAGATCGCCTGGTTCATCGCCCTGTCCGACGCCGGTTTCGCCGAATTCCAGCCGCTGACGCCCGGCGCGCGCACCTACCTGCTGGGCCTGGTCAAGAACTTCAGCGAGGCCGATGCCGCGGCCATCAAGGAGATCGAGAAGACCACCAACCATGACGTCAAGGCCGTCGAGTACTGGATCAAGTCCAAGTTCGAGGCCCGCCCCGAGCTTGAGAAGGCCGCCGAGTTCGTGCACTTCGCCTGCACCAGCGAGGACATCAACAACACCAGCCACGCGCTGCAGCTCAAGGGCGGCCGCGATCTGGTGCTGCTGCCGGCGCTGGACCAGATCATCGGCAAGCTGCGCGAGATGACCCATGCCTACGCCGAAGTGCCCATGCTCAGCCGCACGCACGGCCAGACCGCCAGCCCGACCACCGTCGGCAAGGAGCTGGCCAACGTGGCGGTGCGCCTGGCCAACGCGCGCGAGCGCATCGCCGGCGTCAGGCTCATGGGCAAGATGAACGGCGCCGTGGGCAACTACAATGCCCACCTCTCCGCCTGGCCCGACTTCGACTGGGAAGCCTTCAGCCGCAAGGTCGTCGAGACGCCCGAGCCACTGGGCCTGGGCCTGACCTTCCAGCCCTACTCCATCCAGATCGAGCCGCACGACTACATGGCCGAGCTGTTCGATGCCATCGCGCGCGCGAACACCATCCTGGTCGATCTCTCGCGCGACATCTGGGGCTACGTCAGCCTGGGCTACTTCAAGCAGAAGCTCAAGGCCGGCGAGATCGGCTCCAGCACCATGCCGCACAAGGTCAACCCGATCGACTTCGAGAACGCCGAAGGCAACCTCGGCCTGGCCAACGCGCTGCTCAAGCACCTGTCGGAAAAGCTGCCCATCAGCCGCTGGCAGCGCGACCTCACCGACTCGACCGTGCTGCGCAACATGGGCGTGGCCATGGGCTACGGCGTGCTGGCCTACCACTCCCTGATGACCGGTCTGAACAAGCTGGAACTCAACGAGGAAGCGCTCGCCGCCGACCTCGACGCCTCGTGGGAAGTGCTGGCCGAGCCGATCCAGACCGTGATGCGCCGTTTCGGCGTGCCCGGCGCCTACGAAAAGCTCAAGGAGGTCACGCGCGGCAAGACCGTGACCGCCGAGGCACTGCACGCGCTCATCCGCAGCCTGGAGATCCCGGAAGCCGAGAAGGAGCGCCTGCTGGCCCTGACCCCCGCCACCTATGTCGGCAAGGCGGCCGAGCTGGCCCGCCGCGCCTGACCCCTTGACGTTCGTGCCTGCGGGCACGGATGTCGTCAAAATCGCACAGCGATCTCCCGCCCGGTGTGACGCTGCCCGCGTCATGCCGGGCGTTCGTGCGCGCGCCCGCCCGCGATTTGATTTATCTCAAGTCCGGCACGCGACCGGCACCATAATATTTACTTTATTTGCTAACAGTTTTTTTCCAACCCACACTCTGACGCATCCAGCGCCGAGGGTGCTCGATCCTTGAATTGCCGGAGTCATCGTCCATGGCCATCGAGCTGTACAACAAGAATGGCCATGTGTGCCTGATGTTCACCCACCTCAGCGACGAGGGCGGCGAGGCCGTGCAGGCCAACCAGTTCCTCGTCATTGACGGCCAGCAGGGTGCCATCATCGATCCGGGCGGCAACGTCGCCTACAACGAACTGCTGCTGACCATCGGCCGCTATTTCCAGCCCAACAAGCTGACCGAGATCCTGGCCTCGCACGCCGATCCGGACATCATCGCCTCGCTCGACCGCTGGATGACCAGCACACAGGCCAAGCTGTACATCTCGCGCCTGTGGGAGCGCTTCGCACCGCACTTCTGCAAGCCCGGCAAGACAGCCGGCCGCATCATCGGCATCCCCGATCCCGGCATGCGCATCCCGCTGGGGCGAAGCGAGATCGTCGCGCTGCCCGCGCACTTCATGCACTCGGAAGGCAACTTCCAGTTCTGGGACCCGGTCAGCCGCATCCTGTTCTCGGGCGACCTGGGCGTGTCGATCGGCACATCCGCCGACGCCTCCAAGCCCATCACGGAACTCAAGCCGCACCTGCCGCGCATGGAGGCCTTCCATCGCCGCTACATGGTGTCGCAGAAGGTGCTGCGCCTGTGGGCCAACATGGCCCGCACCCTGCCGATCCGCATGATCGTGCCGCAGCACGGCGCCCCGCTCGTGGGCGAGGCGGTGACCGAATTCATCGACTGGATCGGCACCATCGAGTGCGGCATCGACATGCTGACCCAGGGCAACTACGCGGTGCCTGCCTGAACGAGACTGTTTCCTCCGGCCTTATTCGACCGCACGTTCCCCGTAACGGTTGAAGCGCCAGGCGCAGGCCTGCAGCGTGATGCGGCGCCAGACAGCGCGTTTTTCGCCGGGCGTCATCGCCGGCCAGTGCTGTACCTCGTCAAAACTGCGGCCACAGCCTTTGCAGGTATCGTCCCCCTGGCTGGTCGAGCAGATCGCGATGCAGGGGGTGTCGGGCGTGGTCTCGTACCAGGCCAGCCACGCTCGACGGGCCGGCGTCGGCATCTCGTTCTCGTCGACCTCTTCCTGGCGCTGCCACACCATGAGCGCGTACACCTCCGCGAGCGCACGCACTTCTTCCGCTAGAAACAACCCTTCAAGCGAAGGCGAGCGCTCACGCCAGTAGTTGACGGAGGCCTCGATATCGGTGATGTGAATGCCGGCCATGTGAGCGTTCATGATAGCCACGTGCCCCCGCCGCAGGGTGTTGTGGGAACTCCTTATACCGCGCCGGCGACAGCGGGTTGCACTCGCGCCTACAATCGGCCCTTCGAAGGGGAGTAGCTCAACGGTCACCCCCGACCGTCCGGTTCGTCGTCACCACGGGGCCTTGGCTGGCCTCCGGCGATCCGGGCCCGCCAACGCCGGCGGGTCGAGCGAGACCTTTGACAGGCCGAACACGGCCGGTGTCAGGCTGCGCGCGCCCCTTCGATCGATGCATCGTTCATGGGGGTTTCGCTTGCCTTCACCGCCGCGCCAGGCGGCCCCATCAAAGAAGCAACGAGGACCTCATGGATTTGGAATTTTTCTTGCATGCCCCCTTCTGGATAGCGCTGGGGCAAATCATCATCATCGACATCCTGCTCGGCGGTGACAACGCGGTCGTGATCGCGCTGGCCTGTCGCAGGCTGCCGCCCCAGCAGCGCACCAAGGGCATCATCTGGGGGACCGCCGGTGCCATCATCCTGCGCGTCATCCTCATCGCCTTCGCGATGACGCTGCTGAACATCCCGTTCCTGAAGTTCGTCGGCGCGCTGCTGCTGGTGTGGATCGGCGTCAAGCTGCTGGCCCCCGATGAGGAAGGGCACGACGACATCCAGGGCAGCGACAAGCTGCTGGCGGCCATCAAGACCATCATCGTGGCCGACCTCGTGATGAGCGTGGACAACGTGATCGCGATCGCGGGCGCAGCGCAGAGCGCCGGTCAGGACCACTCCCTGGTCCTCGTGGTCATGGGTCTGCTGATCTCGATCCCGATCATCGTCTGGGGCTCGCAGCTGGTGATCAAGCTGATGGCGCGCTTCCCCGTCATCATCACGCTGGGCGGCATGCTGCTGGGCTGGATCGCGGGCGGCATGCTGGTGACCGACCCGGCCTTCGTCAACCCCGACAAGTGGACCTGGATGCCCAAGCTGGGCACCATGGACCCGGCCACCAACGAGGCCGTCATCTCCAGCACGCTGTACTGGACGGCCCACATCGCCGGCGCCCTACTGGTGCTGGCCCTGGGCAAGTGGGCTGCGTCGCGCAAGCCGGAGCAGGCCGCGCAAGACTGATGGCATGAACGGATGGCAGCCGGCCCCGGCCGGCTGCCCCGACCGGACCTGCCGGCGGCGATGCGATGCTATGCTGCCGCCATGAGACTCATCCTGACCTGGCTGCTTGCCGCATGCGCCCTGCTGCTGGTGGCCAACTTCCTGCCGGGCGTGAACGTGCAGAGCTTCGGGTCGGCCATGATCGCCGCCGCGGTGATCGGCCTGCTCAACGTGCTGGTGCGGCCCGTCCTCGTGATCCTGACCCTGCCCGTCACCATCGTCACGCTCGGGCTGTTCCTGTTCGTGATCAACGCCCTGATGTTCTGGGCGGCGGGCAGCATACTCGCCGGGTTCCAGGTCAGTGGCTTCTGGACGGCGCTGCTGGGCTCGCTGATTTACTCGGTCCTGATGCTCGTGGTCAACATGGTCGTGCAGTCACTTCTTTCGCGCTGACTCTTCCCGCACCCGTTGCTCCATCTGGCGCGCGCGCGCATCGACGATGGCAAGCTCCATCGGGTCGGCGGAGCGGTCGGCCAGCGGCAGGGCCTGCGCCGCGCGGAAGCGCTCGAGCGCGCCGTTCCAGTCGAAGTGCGCCGCACGCGCCTCGCCATCGGCACGGATGCCTCGCAGCCTTTTCCCCTCTGCCAGTTCCGCGCCGGACAGCAGCTGCCAAGCCAGGGCATCGCGCGGGTGATCGACCACCCAGGCGTGCAGACGTTCGGCCACCACCCTCGACCCGCCACTGACCATCGCAGCCTGCGCCCCCAGCAGCACACCAGCGCGCTGGCCTCCGGCCAGGGCGCGGTCGCGCCAGACGAGCCATTCGGATGACGGTTCCGTCCCCGTGCGCTGGCGCAGCGCCGCCGTGCCCACCTCCAGCCGCAACCACTCCGCCGTGCGCTGGGCCGCAGGCCCGGCCTGTGCCGCCAGCCGGTCGGCCAGCTGCCTGGCCTGCTCGTGCTGCCCCAGGCGCGAAGCCGACAGCGCCGCGGCGTAGAGCTCGCCCGGTCCGGCCTTGGCCTCCATGCCCTGGCGCAGCCATTCACGCATCCGGTCCGGGCGGTTCTCGGCCAGCACGCGTGCGCGTGCAGACATCAGCACATGGACCTCGCGCCCGGGAATGGCCATCTGCGGCGCGGCCGAGGCCAGCGGCCCGACCGGTTGCGCGTTCGGCGCGGCCAGCGGCAGGCGTGCCCGCATGTCGGCAATCCGCTCGGTGGTCAGCGGGTGGCTGCGCAGATAGGGAAACGAGCCGTCGTCGTTCAGGCGCGAGGCCTGCTGCAGCTTGTCGAACATCTGCGCAAACCCTTCGCCCGGGAACCCGGCCGTAGTCAGCACACCGAAGCCGACGCGGTCGGCCTCGCGCTCCATGTCGCGCGAGAAGTTGAGCTGGTTCTGCACGGCCAGCGCCTGACTGCCAGCAATGGTCGCGTTGGCCACGTCGATGCTGGAGTTGGAGCTCGACCCGGCTGCGAGTGCGCCCAGGATCATCGCACCGATGAGCAGGGGGGCCTGACGCCCTTGCTGCGTGATCATGCGCGCGATGTGCCGCTGCGAGACGTGGCTCAGTTCGTGCGCCAGCACACTGGCCAGCTCCTGGGGTGTTTCGGTCACCGCCACCAGGCCCAGGTTCACCCCGAGGTAACCACCCGGCAGCGCAAAGGCGTTGACCTCCTTCACCCGGTTGAGCATCAGTTCCCAGGCCATGCGGTCCACCACGTCCGGCGCCACGTCGCCGCGCGCGCGCGCCGCCGCGAGCAACGGTTGCCAGATCGACTGCAGGTAGTCGACCAGAGGCGGGTCGTCCAGGTAGTCCGGGTCGCGGTAGATCTGGCGCGCGATGTCGTCGCCCATTTCGCGTTCGTCCGACAGTGACAGGTCGTGCCCGTCCCCCAGCGAGGGCAGGCCCTGCGCATGCGCGGGGGAAAGCGGCGGAACCGGGAGCATGGCGCCCGATCCAGCCAATGTGATGCCCAGGGCAACCACCAGCGCCCGCGGGCGGGCCCATTTCCATGGAATCGAAGGGAAAGTGCGACGCATCTCCGTATGATGCCCCCAGAATCCGCCGGTTCCTGGCCGGCGTCCGTAACCATCCGTGCACCGACCCCGACATTCCGTCGTCACCACACCCATGTCTGACACCTCCGCTTCCGCACTCACCCATTTCGACACCGAGGGCAAGGCCCACATGGTGGATGTCTCCGCCAAGGCCCACACGCACCGCGTCGCGGTCGCCGAAGGGCGCATCACCATGCTGCCGCACACCCTCGCCCTGATCCGCAGCGGCAACGCGAAGAAGGGCGATGTGCTGGGCATCGCCCGCATCGCCGGCATCCAGGGTGCCAAGCGCACCAGCGACCTGATCCCGCTGTGCCACCCCATCGCGCTCACACGCGTGGCCGTGGAGTTCGACATCGACGAGGCAGGCAGCACCGTGACCTGCCGCGCCACGGCCGAATGCACCGGACCCACCGGCGTCGAGATGGAGGCCCTGACCGCCGCGAGCACTGCCCTGCTGACGATCTACGACATGTGCAAGGCCGTTGACCGCGGCATGACCATTTCGTCGATCCGTCTGCTGGAAAAAATGGGCGGCAAGAGCGGGCACTACGTTGCCTCGCCGGAGGTCCAACCCTAAGCGTCTGACAGACCGCGGATCTCGACCTGCCCGGGGCGTGCCGAGAAGCGCGTCAGCGCGTCCAGCACTTCAACATGGACCTGCGCCGATCGCCGGCCGCCATAGATCTCGTCCTTCAGCCAGGCGATCTCGGCCTCCAGCGGTCCTTCGCCATCCAGACTCCGCCACCAGACCTTGCCCTCGCCGTCCCAGCGGTAGCCACGCGCCTTGAGCAGTTCCTTGCTCTCGAACGGCGAACCGGTGGCGCGCAGCTTGAATCGGGGCTGCTGCGACGCGCTGATCAGACGCCCCAGCCCGGTACCCCCTCCGCCACCCAGCGGGCAAGACAGTACCTGGAGCAGCGCGTGGCAGTCCACCAGGGCGCGGTGGGCGTCGTAGAACCAGCCCCTGTCCTGCGCCAGCGCGCCCAGCCGCGACGACTCCGCCCCCAGGGCCTTCCAGTCGATATCAGCCAGCGAACAGGCCCAGGGCTTGAGGACAAAGGCAGGAAAACGCGCCTCCACGAACGGCCGGTCAAATCCGGCGTTGTGGGCGACGACCAGATCGGCGGCCGCCACCATGGCCTCCACACGCCCATCGTCCAGCCGGTGGCCGCGCACCATCTCGTCGGTGATGCCGGTCACCTCACGGGCGATGGCGGGTATCGGCATGCCCGGGTCCTCGAATCCCTCGAAGGTCTCCACCGGCCCGAAGGGCTGCCCGGTTGCGACATCCACCTGCACGCGCAGCATGGCCAGCTCAATGATGCGGTCGCTGGCCTGCACCAGACCGGTGGTTTCGGTATCGAGAATGAGGAGGCTGCGCGTACCGGCACTGCCGTCCGCGGACGACTCAGGACGCGGGCCGTAATCCATGACCGGCACCAGCCGGCGCAGCACCCTGTAGTCCGGGTCGGCCTCCAGCCGGCGCGCCATCTCTTCCAGGGTCCGCGTGCCGACGCCCGCCGCGGCGCGCCGCCTGGCCTGAGGCTGCGGTGCCGGCGGCGCGTCGAATTCGAATGCAAGTTGACTCATCCGCACAGGGTAACCGCTCCCGTGGCCACCCGGCACGCGCCATGCGGCTGGCTCAGCTCGCCTTGACGGCCAGCACAGGGCAGGGCACGTTGAGCAGGATCTCTTGCGCCATGCTCCCCAGCAGCAGCTTGCCCACGGGCGAGCGCTTGCGCAGGCCAATGATCAGCACGGACACCTGCAGCTGGTCGACCAGCTCCTCGATCTCCTCGATGGTGCTCTTGCCACGCACGAAGTGCTTGAACTCGGCCTGGATGGGCAGTTGCGCCAGACGCTCGGCCACGCGCTCGCCTTCGTAGCCGTCAACGATGGACTCATCCCGTCCGCCGGGGCCGGCATTGACGACCACGAGCCGCTCATTGCGGCGGGTGGCGATTTCGATGCCTTTGTCCAGGGCGGCCTTGCCTTCGGGACGTGCGACATAGGCGACGAGAATGGTCATGTTTTGTCTTCCTTGATGTGGTTGTAGCGGACACGGAGCCGTCTCCATCAGCAGCCCCGTGCGAAAGCATAGCTTGGCCGGCCCCGATTGGCGAGCCTGCCGGCGACACGGGCGCCACACCCGGTGCGGGACAGCCACGTAGGCGCCCTGCACGCGCGGGCAGCAGCGACAATAAGGAGGAGCCCCCCGCACGGCGGCGGCGCCCGGACGCGCCCTCACCCACCGGAACCTGCACGGATGCTGACCCACCTGCACATCAAGAACTTCAAGGCCTGGAAGGACACCGGCGCCATTCGCCTGGCGCCACTGACTGTGATCTTCGGTGCCAACAGTGCCGGCAAAAGCAGCCTCGGACAACTGCTGCTGGCCCTGCAGCAGACGGCACGTTCGACCGATCGCCGCCGGGCCCTGCATCTGGGCGACGCCAGCTCGCTGGTTGATCTGGGCAGCTTCATCGACTGCCTGCACGGACGCGACGCGCGCAAGGCCCTGTCCTTCGGGCTGGGCTGGGCCCTGTCCGAAACCATGGAAGTGCGCGACCCGCTGCGCCCCGACGCCCGCTACGTGGGTGACCACATGCGGCTGGATGCGACCCTTGCCGCCGGCAAGGCCCAGCTGCCAGAGGTACGGGCCCTGCGCTACGCCCTATCGGCCGGAGACAACGACGTCCTGGACGCGGCGCTGACCCATGATGCGCGCCGCGGGTACACCCTCAAGTCCCGCCATTACGACTTCCAGCCCTCGGACAGCCGCCATCGTTCGCTGGAAGCCCCGGAAAAGTTCTACCGGCTCCCGGACGCCAGCCTGGCCCTCTACCGCAACGCCGGCTTTCTGGCCGATTTCGCGCTGGCGACCGAGTCCATGCTGGAAAGCATTGCCTACCTCGGTCCCCTGCGGCAGCCACCGCAACGGATGACCACCTGGTCCGGCGAAGCACCGACCGGTGTCGGCGCCAGGGGCGAGCACACCGTGGCCGCCATCCTCGCCGCACAGGCCGAAGGGCGCCAACTCAGCCTGGGGCCCAGACAGAGACCCCAACCCTTCGCCGGGTTCATCGCCGCCTGGCTCAAGGCGCTGGGCGTGATCCATGCTTTTTCGGTGCGACCGCTGGCGCGCGGCCGCAAGGAATACGAGGTGCTGGTCAAGACCCACGCCCGCGCGCCGGAGGTCAGCATCACCGATGTGGGTTTTGGCGTGTCGCAGGTGCTGCCCGCCCTGGTCCAGGCCTTCTATTGCCCGCCGCATGCCACCGTCTGGATGGAGCAGCCCGAGGTGCATTTGCACCCGCAGGTGCAGTCCGAGCTGGCCGACGTGTTCATCGCCGCCGTGCAGGCCCGAGAGAACGGGCAACCTCGCGACGTGCAGCTCGTCATCGAGAGCCACTCCGAACATTTCCTCAACCGCCTGCAGCGCCGTGTGGCCGAAGGCCGCATCGACGCGTCGCAGGTAGCCATCTATTTCTGCCGCCGCACCGGCGCCGCCACCGAACTGGAACCCCTGCGGCTCAACGCCTTCGGCGAGATCGAGAACTGGCCCGAGCACTTCTTCGGTGACGAGATGGCCGATATCGCCGGGCGTGCCCTGGCCGCCATGCAGCGCAGGAAAGCCGCCGCCAAGTCTCCTGAGCCATGAAAGCCGTTATCGACACCAACGTGCTGCTCGTGGCCAATGGCGGCCATGAAGACGTCTCGCCTGACTGCGTCGCAGCCTGCATCGAGCACCTGCTGGCCATGCAGGCGCAGGGCGTGACCGTGATCGACGACGGCTTCAGGATCCTGAACGAATACCATCACAAAACCCGGCTCGATCCCCCCAAGGGCGTCGGCGACGTGTTCCTCAAGTGGCTGCTGCGCCATCTGGGCACGGCCAGGGTGGACCAGGTCTGCCTGCACGAAACGGCGCCCGACGAGTTTGCCGAGTTCCCCTCCCGCGCCCTGGAGCCAAGGTTTGACGCCTCGGACCGCAAGTTCGCCGCCGTCGCCCACGCCCACCCCGACCGGCCCGAGATCTGGCAGGCCGCCGACTGCAAATGGCTGGACTGGTGGCCCGCGCTGCGGGCCCGTGGCGTGGAGGTCAAATTTCTCTGTCCCGATGACGCCTGCGACTTCTACCGGAAGAAGTTTCCGCACAATCCGCGCCCCCAACTTCCCGAGTGAGTGACTGACCGTGTCCGATTTTTTCCGCTTCCCCACCACCCCGCACCTGGCCTGGCTCGCCAAGGAAGGCCTGCCGCGCGATGACAAGGTGCTGTCCCCCGCCGAGGTGCAGTCGCTGCTGTCGGGCGATGTGGTCATCGAGGAAAAGCTCGACGGGGCCAACCTCGGCTTTTCGCTCGCCCCGGACGGCGCCATGCGCGCGCAGAACCGCGGCCAGTACCTGACAGAACCCCTCGCCGGCCAGTTCGCCCGCCTGCCGGCCTGGCTGGACCAGCACGAAGCCGGCCTGCGCTCCGTGCTCACCCCTGGCCTCATGCTGTTCGGCGAATGGTGCGCCGCGCGCCACTCGCTCGACTACGGCGCCCTGCCCGACTGGTTCCTGCTCTTTGACGTGTACGACCGCCACAGCGGGCGCTTCTGGAGTACCGCCCGGCGCAATGCGCTGGCCACCGAAGCCGGGCTGCTCACCGTGCCCCGCGTGTCGGGCGGCCACACAACAGTAGAGGCCCTCACGCAGCTGGTCATGGGCACCCCGAGTCGCTACCGCGAGGGCCAGCCTCTCGAAGGCGTGGTGGTGCGCCAGGAAGACGCCGACTGGTGCCTGGCCCGCGCCAAGCTCGTCCGCCCCGACTTCACCCAGGCCATCGACACGCACTGGCGCAAGCGCGCCATCGAATGGAACCGCGTGGACTGGAGCGCCTCCAGCCACGGTTGACCCCGGCGCCGCGCGCCCGCATGCCCAGGTGCGGCACCCCTGCGGCAACCGGCACCCCGGGCACCGCCTGCTTGCGATCCGTCAAAGCCACTGACAGCGGCCAAACCGTAGTATCAGGGCTGACCACAGGGAGCCGTCCATGAAGCGCATCAGGATTTCGTTCGGAGCCATCCTCTTCATTCTGATCGCGCTGTGGCTGGCGGCCGACACCCTGTTCCCCACGCCTTTCACCTACTTCGCGTTCCGCACGGTCGCCATCCAGCTCACCGGCGTGCTCGCCATCGGGTTCATGAGCATCGCCATGCTGCTGGCACTGCGGCCGACATGGCTGGAACCGCTGCTGGACGGGCTCGACAAGATGTACCGCCTGCACAAGTGGCTCGGCATCGGCGCCCTGGCGAGCGCCGTCCTGCACTGGTGGCTGGCCACCGGCACCAAGTGGATGGGCGGCTGGGGCTGGCTCGAACGCCCGGCCCGCCAACCGCGGCCCGAGGAAACCCTGGGCGCCATCGAAAGCTGGATGCGCAGCCAGCGGGGCCTGGCCGAGTCGATGGGCGAATGGGCCTTCTACGCCGCCGTGGTGTTCATCGTGCTGGCCCTGGTGAACCGTTTTCCCTACCACCTGTTCGTCAAGACCCACAAGTGGATCCTGGTGCCCTACATGGCCCTGGCCTGGCACACCGTCGTGCTCACCAAGACCGGTTACTGGACGCAACCCGTGGGCCTGGTGCTCGCGCTGCTGCTGATCGGCGGCACCATCGCCGCCATCCTCACCCTGGCCGGCGGCATCGGCGCCCGCCGCAAGGTGCGCGGCACCATCGAGTCCCTGACCGATTACCCGGCGCTGCGCGTCCTCGAAACCACCATCGCGGTGGAGCCAGGCTGGCCCGGTCACAAAGCCGGCCAGTTTGCCTTCGTCACCTCGGACCGCGTCGAGGGCGCGCACCCGTACACCATCGCATCGGCGTGGCGGCCCGAAGAACGGCGCCTCACCTTCATCACCAAGGCACTGGGTGACCACACCTCACGTCTGCGTGACCGCCTGACGGTCGGCATGCCGGTCACGGTCGAAGGCCCCTACGGCTGCTTCGACTTCGACGACGAGCAGCCGAACCAGATCTGGATCGGCGCCGGCATCGGCATCACACCGTTCATCGCCCGCCTCCAGCACCGGGCGGCCCGCCCCGACGACCGCACCATCGACCTCTTCCACCCGAGCGCCGAATACGAGCCCGCCGCGATCGACCGCCTCAAGGCCGACGCCGAGGCAGCGGGCGTAAGCCTGCACCTGCTGGTGGACAAGCAAGATGGACGCCTGAACGGCGAGCGCATCCGCGCGACCGTGCCGCAGTGGCGCTCGGCCAGCGTCTGGTTCTGCGGCCCCCCGGGGTTCGGCGAAGCCCTGCGCAACGACCTGTGCGCCCACGGGCTGCCGCCCGATCGCTTCCACCAGGAACTGTTCCAGATGCGCTGAGGGGCGCGACGCCGATCAGGCCACCGCGTTCGTTTCCGCGGCGCGGCGGTACCATTCGGCGCTCAGCTTCGGCGTCCGCTTCTGCGTGGCGAAGTCCACATGCACCAGCCCGAAGCGCACGCCATAGCCGCCGGTCCACTCCAGGTTGTCGAAGGCGCTCCTGGCGCTCCGGAAAAGCGGTGCCCACCAGGATCGAGCGAGCGGATGGGAAGCCCATGGGAATTGCCGGTCTGTGGACCAGCAACCGCAAGGCAACTGGCGCTGAGGTGCTGAGCTTCACCATGCTGACCATCAATGCTGACGGACACGGACTCTTTAGCCAGTTCCACAAGCCTCAGGATGAGAAGCGAATGCCGCCGCACGAAGGTTCTGGATACCTGACCACACAGCACGTTGGCTCGACCGCTCCTGGGAAACCAGATCACACCTGGATCTGACAAAGCCTCAACAATCCAGTTTGCTGAGTCCCATCTTTGAGGCAGCTGATCGCGATCCGAAGCACACCAGTCCTTTGGTGTTGCTGGAGTATTTCTGCAAGGTCGTTAGGCAGGAGAACGCGATGACCCTGCCGGGTTTCGTGGCGGCATTCCTGAGCGGCCAGGTCGTGAGCGCAGCGCTGCACCACCAGGACTGGCTACGTGCCGTCAAAGGACATGCAGCCACAATTCACAAGGACGCCGAAGAGGCCGTCGTGACCGAGGCCAATTCAACCGAACCCTCAGCTTCAGACACCGACGACGACATGGAAGTCTGCGTGCTGGGCACGGATGACGGCTTCACATTGAACACCGCTGTGATCCTGCCGACCAAGTCTCGAACTTTCGACGAGGTCAAGCACAGCAGGCCACTTGAGATACCTGCCAGGGACTTGAATGGCGACTCAACTGCCGTCAAGGAAGACCTACACAACTTTGCAAAGATCGAAGCCCAGCGTTCTGCTCACCGCTTTTTCAAAGACATTCGCGCTGTCATCAACAAGCACTCAAGAAAGGCTACGGGCCTCATACCGCCGCTGGGTGAGCGCCTTCGGAATGGTGGGCTCCACCTCGTCCGTGTTCAGGTCGTGGAAGGCGAAGTTGCCCCAGTGATCGAAGATCAGGAACTCGCTCTTGTCCTGACCTGGACCAAACAGGTCTTTGCAGAGACGGGTGCCGCGCCCGATCATTTGCCAGAACTTGACCTTGCTCTTCACCGGCTTGGCGAAGACAAGATTCACCACCTCGGGGACGTCGATGCCCGTGTCCAGCATGTCTACCGAGACTGCTATGCGCAGGTCACCTTTCGGCTCCTTGAACTGGTCGATCAGCTCCCCGGCCCGCGGCTCCTTGGAGTGGATGACACGGCAGAACTTACCGGCGAACTGCGGGTACATCTCATCGAACAGGTCAGCCAGCAGTCGGGCGTGGTCAATGTTGCGGGCGAAGACGATGCTCTTGCCGGGCAGCTGGCCGTCGGCGTCGCGCAGGCCGTTGTCCATCAGGTTACGCAGGATGACGCGGTTGGTGTCCTTGTTGAACACGGCGTCGTCAATTTCCTTAGCGTCGAACTCCAGGGTATTGGGGTCGATTCCTTGATCCTCAAGCTGAGCAATCTGTTCGTCCGTGAGGTGTGCGGCCTTGATGCCTTCACGCAGGAACTTGGTGGTGTGAGCAACGACGCGGAACGGCACCAACTTTCGGTCAGCGATGGCCTGCTCCAGCGGGTAGTTGGCCGTGGGCAGCTTGTAGTCGCACCCGAACAGCCGACAGGTGCTGCGGCTGACCATCTCGACTGGCGTGGCCGTCAAGCCCACTTGAATGGCATCGAAATATTTGAAGAGGTCGCCGTACAGGTTGTAGATGGAGCGATGGGATTCGTCAGCAATGATCAAGTCGAAGAATCCAACGTCGAACGACTCGTAGTCGTTGATCAAGCCTTGGTAGATACCGATGTAGATGCGTGCGTCCATCTTGCCCACGTCGTTGGCCTGGCCGATGACATAGATGGGTTCCTGGACGAAATCGTTGAACGCGTTCTTGGCCTGTTTTCGCAGCTCCTTGCGGTCGCACAGGAAGCCTTTGCAGACCAGTCTGCCCACCTTTACTGCGTCTCATCGCTGGACGACTTGGCAGCGCTGTTCGCCGCGACCGATGCCCACGCTCAAGCGGTGAGGGACAAGATAGCGGCCGCCGTAGGCGACGATCATTCCGCTCTACGGGCGCAACTTACGGAGTCACTAAAGGAGCACGTTTCTAGCGCAGATTGGGACGCGAGCGAACTGTACAACGGGTCTCGACGCATCGAACCTGAGGTTAGTGATGTGGAGCTGACGGACTATTCCGTCCACGAAAGCTCGCTGAACGTCTGGAAGGTCGAGAACGAACCGGGAGCCTGGGTCGTCGAACTGACGGCCAGCGTAACGGTAGACGTCACAGTGAGCGTTCAGTTTTTTGTCTGGGACTCAATTGACCGTGAAGAATTGGCCTTCGGCCATGACAGCTTCACGTTCTCCCAAGAAGTGGAAGTTGAGGCGTTTCTCACCTGCCACTCTGTGAAGCTGGAAGTGGCGCCTGAATTGTGGGAAATTGAGGTTGAGATTGGCTCCGGGAAGTACTCGCTGGAAGCTGCCGAAGTGGAGCCGGACTTCAGCGACCACGATTGATCTCGGTCGTTCCTAGGCTGATGCCCTTGGCCCCGTGACTGGCACCTGTGTGGAAAACCATCCCAGTTGGCAGCTTAACCACCGTTGGTACTGAGCCTGGAATCAGTCACAGTCAGCTGGTGGTGCGACTCTGCTTGTCCAACTATCATTCTTCGATGCCCAAACGGACCAACCAATTCCAAAGACTCGCGGTTCACATCCACGCTCGGTTAAGTAAGGGGTGGAAGGTCGAAGAGTCAAAGATGCTGGTTGATCGGATAACGGGCGAACTGCGAGAGGTGGATGTGACAGCCACGGCGACTGTTGGTACGCATCAAATCGTCCTCAGCGTGGAGTGTCGGGACCACCAGCGGCCTGCTGATACGCCTTGGGTGGAGTCGATGGCTCAAAAACACGCTAACTTGGACACGTCAAAGCTTGTGCTTTGGTCACGCAGCGGCTTTACCGCCCCTGCAGCTGCTAAGGCGAAGTTCCTCAACATCGATACTGTTTCGGCTCGTGATGTGAAAGGCGCTGATTGGGCCAAGTTCGCTCGTGCCTCTGTAGGTTCCAAGATTCGGCTCGTTACCCCTGCATTCCAGCCTGAGGTCTTGGTCATAACCGCAAATAGCGACGTTGTTCCAATGAATAGCCCGGAACTGGCGGTCTGGTTCGATGAAGCTGGGCGTGTGGCTGGTTCAATGCAGGGCGTTCTGAACAAGCTCTTAACAGACGAAGAAGTGCGGACTGTAATGCTTGACCATGCGCCGCTCGGCTCGGGGGACTTCTGGACGCATGTTGTTCCCCCGGAGGGGCGGACATGGTTTGTCCAGTCTGACAAAGGGGAGCGCATGGTGGTCCGGCGCATCGCGGTTGGGATCAAAACCATGACCGAGGTCGTGACATTGCAGACTGCCTCAGCGCCCTACGACGGAAAAATCATCACGCTTGCGAGTGGTGTGCAGGAGAACGGCCGGCACGTGAACGTCTACGTCGAGGAATCCCCGCCTAGCCTAGCCAGTTCCAACATTGAAGAAGACAGTGGCACGGACCCGCAAAGTTAAGTGCCAGCTCTTGGCCGACTGCTGATTCCGCGGCTGCAGTCGTTCGACCCTTCTGTGCTCGAAAGGCAGGTGAATGCGGCGGCCGACATTCAAGAGTGCAAAGTCACCGGCTGCACCCAGCCTACAGCCGTCGCTATAGTCAACCACGACCCCGGCCAGGCTCTCCATTCGCTACCAGCCAATCCGCCGGGTACTGCCGCATGAAGTCCATCGATTTTCTCGCCGGCGCGTGCAGCCACTCGTCGTACTGATCCTCGGACAGGATCACCACCATCCGCTTCTCGTCCTGCGGCTTGTGGAATTGGTTGAACAGGCGGTGCTCATCGGCATTGATTGTCAGCATGGTGAAGCTCAGCACCTCGCTGCCGGTGGCCTTGCGGTTGCTGGTCCACAAGCCGGCAATGCCCATGGGCTTGCCATCGGCCCGTTCTATTCTGGTGGGCACCGCTTTGCCCGATCGCCAGTCTGGTTCATAGATCGCCTCCACCGGCACGATGCAGTGCTGCCCGTGGCGCCATGCATCCCGGAAGCTCGGCTTCTCGGCCACGGTCTCTGAGCGGGCGTTGTAGGTACGCCGGCCAAAGCTCATTTCACTTGCCCAGTGCGGGATCATGCCGAACACCCCGGCCAAGGCCTCCCGCGGCGGGACTGCGTCATCACCTACATTGGCATGGGGATGGCGCCGGATAAAAGGCGCCAGATAGGTGGGCCAGACCTGAGGACGGATACCCGCTGGGGCGTCCACACCAAAGTACATCCGAAGCCGATCGGGGTGGATCACCGGGTCGTAGTTCGAGCACATGGCTCGATTGTGGCAAGGAATGCAAGGCGCTCAGGCTGGTGCTTTGCTCGGTCATTCAGGTAGCTTGATGTTTGGCATTTATACTGGATGCATGAACAGTATTTGCATCAGCACGGAGCCTGAGCCAGCGGTGGCCACGCCGCTGGTGCTTCCCATGCCTCAGGCCCACCTCAAGGCCGGGTTTCCTTCTCCAGCCGAAGACTTCACGGTCAACCGCCTCGATCTCACCCAGATCCTGGTGTCTCACCCCAGGTTACCTTCCTGATGCGCGTCTCAGGCACGTCGATGCAGGACGCTGGCATCGACGACGGTGACATGCTGGTGATCGACCGGGCGATCAAGCCTCGCCACGGCCATGTGGTGGTGGCTGTCGTGGATGGTGAGTACACCGTCAAGTACCTGCACCAGAGGGCCGGGAGGGTTCGCCTCAAGGCCGCCAACCCCACCTTTCCGGACATCATCCCCAAGGACGGTCAGACCATCGAGGTCTGGGGCGTGGTCTCTTCCTGCATCAAGCGCTTCATCACCTGAAGGCCAGGCAACTGCGAAATGAAGGTGCGGCCATGTATGCCCTGGTCGATGGCAACAATTTTTATGTCTCTTGCGAACGGGTTTTCCGTCCCAGCCTGAGCGGCCGTCCGGTGATCGTGCTGTCCAACAACGATGGCTGCGCGATTGCCCGCTCGAACGAGGCCAAGGACCTGGGCATTCGCATGGGAGCACCCTGGTTCCAGATCCGCCACCTGGAGCAGCAAGCGGGACTGGTCGCCTTGTCGGCCAACTTCACCCTGTACGGTGACATGAGCGACCGGATGATGAGCCTGGCCGCTGGTCTGGGACCGACCCAGGAGATTTACAGCATCGACGAGAGCTTCATCGGGCTGCAAGGTGTACGCGGCGATCTGGTCGCCCGGGGGCACAAGGTCAGGGACCGGATCCTGCAGTGGATCGGTATCCCGACCTGTATCGGCATCGCCCCGACCAAGACCCTGGCCAAGCTGGCGAACCACATCGCCAAAACAGCCGAGCGCAAGCCCGGAAGCTATCCAGCGGAACTGGCGCAGGTGTGCAACCTGGCCGCGTTGCCGGCACAGGACCTGGATGACGTCCTGCAGGCCACAGATGTCGGAGAGGTCTGGGGGGTGGGGAGGCGAATCAGCAAGCAGCTCAAGGAGCAAGGCATCCAGACCGTGCTGGACCTGGTCCGCATGGACCCGGCCACCATCCGACGTGGCTGGAACGTCACGCTGGAGAAGACGGTGCGGGAGCTGCAGGGGCAAGCCTGCGTGGATCTGGACGATGCCCCAGAGCCCAAACAGCAGATCGCCTGCACCCGGTCCTTTGGACAGCCGGTGACGGAACTGGAGCCACTGATCGAGGCAGTCAGCGAATTTGCCAGCAGGGCGGGAGAGAAGCTGAGGAGGCAGAACAGCCTGGCCAGGGAGTTGCTGGTGTTCATGCACACTTCACCGCATTGGCAAGGGCCACAGCTTTCGCGCAGCGTGGTCGTGCCTCTGCGCAGGCCTACGGATGACAGCAGACTGCTCGCAGGTTCTGCAGCCGATGCCATGCGCCGGATGTACGTTCCGGGCTACCGGTTCATCAAGGCAGGGGTCATCCTCGTGGATCTTCAGCCAGCGAATATTCAGCAGCAGGAGCTGGATCTGGAGCCCGAGCATGAGGCTGAGACACCACGGGACCGGTCACGGCTGATGGTGGCCATGGACGTGATCAACCAACGTTACGGCAAGGGGACCGTGCATGTCGGTTCCACCGGTCAGACCGCACCGGCGCGGACATGGGGCATGAAGCAGGAAAGGCGCACGCCGCAGTACACGACGCGGCTGGAGGATGTGCCGGTGGTCAGGGCTTAGAAACGCCAATGAGCTCCATTGCCCTTGTGACGAGGTAGGGTCGACACAGCTTGAGCGCAAAAAAATGGTTCTTCGCGCGATCTGGGGGAAGTAGTGGTTGACGGTTCGGAGGTTGGTAGATTGGCAGTCGCCAAACAAACCGATCCCCTTCCTCTTCCCCGTCATGTGCGATGCTATGTTGGGCGTGGTCTTCTGGGAAGGCCGCCTCGTCGATTCATGCCAGGAGCGAGCCGACGGTTCGCTGCTTCTCACCCTCTCTGAAGACCCCTCACACCGCCCGCGATGTGGGCGCTGCGGTAGCGACTGTGTTCTGCTCCACGAGCGCCGGCGACGCCGGGTGCGCGATCGAGACTGGTTCGATCGACGCGTCTGGCTGGATGTGCCGATTCGCCGCCTC
>JAEZLX010000207.1 GCA_023415035.1 Pseudomonadota bacterium
CGCCCGCGCAGCGTCCGCCGGCACCCGCGCCGGCCCCGGCGCGCCAGGCCAGCGGTTTCGACGACATGGACGACGACATTCCGTTCTAATTCAGAAAAGAACGTTGTCCGTTGAAGAAGGGCTCGCGGCTTCCAGGCCGCGGGCCCTTCGCGCATCTGGCCCGGCCGGGATGACCGTCTGTCCGGGCACAATGTCCGCCATGGACAACGTCTCGCTTGTACTCCCCGCCGAAGACCCCTTGCGCCATGAGCTGCACAACGAAGTGCATGCCCGCCCTCCGGCGCGCATCCGGCTGCCTGCGCTGCTGACCTATGTCGCCGTGCTGCACGAAGGGGTCAGCCGCGAACAGGAGTGGGAGCACCTGCGGCGCCTGCCGGGGCTGGAAGACCTGACACCCGACCGCCTGCAGGGCAGTTTCCTGAGCCTGCGGCTGGCCGGCTGCACACTCAAATGGGAGCGGCACACCGAATTCACGCGCTACTCCATTGTCCAGACGCTGCCCGAGGGAAGTGGTCTGGGGCAGCGCGATCCCGGGCTGATGAGGCACCTGGCCGTGCCCGGCGACTGGCTCGCCGGCATCCCGGGGCAGACCTTTGCCGCCATCCAGCTGGTCATGGTGACGGGCGATGTGTCCCGGCCGAAGGACTGCGTGGCGGCCGCGCGGACCTGGCTGGGCGAGCACCCGGTCGTGGCCTCGCTCATGGGCAACCAGGGGCACTCGGTTGCGGTCACCGACTTTGCCCTGCGCGATACCGGATTCGAGCGCATGCTGGTGATTGCCGAGGAGGGCACCAACGAGACCCGCACAGGCCGCATCGCGGCGCGGCTGTTGGAGCTGGAAACCTACCGCCTGATGGCGCTGCGTGGTCTGCCCGTGGCCAAGACGCTCGGGCCGATGCTGGCCGAGGCCGAGCGCCGGCTGGCCGACATCACGGCGCAGATGGAGGACAAAAGATCCTCCGAGCAGGCATTGCTCGACACCCTGGTGTCGCTGGCCGCGAGGGTGGAGCGGGCGACTGCCGAGCATGCCTACCGGTTTTCCGCGACCCAGGCCTATGACGCCCTGGTCGGCCAGCGCATTGCCGAGCTGCGCGAGCAGCCGATCCCGGGCACGCAGACCATTGGCGACTTCATGCAGCGGCGCCTGTCGCCCGCCATGGCGACCGTGATATCCACGGCCAGCCGCCTGTCGTCGCTGTCCAACCGCATCACGCGCACCAGCGCGCTGCTGCGCACGCGCGTGGACATCGCGACCGAGGGGCAGAACCAGCAGCTGCTCGAGCGGCTGGCACAGGGTCAGGCAACGCAGCTTCGTCTCCAAAGTACCGTCGAGGGCCTGTCCATCGCCGCCATCTCGTACTACGTGGTCAGCCTCATCCTGTATGTGGCCAAGGCGGGCAAGGCGGCCGGCCTGCCCGTGCAGCCGGAGTTGCTGGCAGGCGCCATAATCCCGCTGGTGTTGCTGGGCGTGTGGCACACGATCCGGCGCATCCACGCCAGGCTGCACGCCGGGCACGGCTGATCGCCTGGCAGGCGGCGCAGGTCAGCGGCCCGCTGCGGGGGGCGCGTTGGCCACCAGCGCGCTCACGGCCTGGTGGTGGGTGAGGAACACACGGCCGCTCAGGTGCTCCAGGAAGTCGCTGCGCTTGAGGCGATCCATCACCGGACCCTTGATCTCGCTCAGGTGCAGCAGCGCGCCCGCGTCGCTCAGGCGCTGCTGGATGGTGCGCAGGCTCTCCAGTGCGCTGGCGTCGATGTCGTTGACGGCAGTGCACTGCAGGATCAGGTGGCGCATCCCGGGGTGGTTGGCCATTTCGGCCGAGATGCGGTCCTCAAGGTAGCTCGCGTTGGCAAAGAACAGGCTGCCGTCCACGCGCAGGCTCACGATGCCCGGGTGGGTGATCACCGAGTGGCGCAGCACGTTGCGGTAGTGCTCGGTGCCGGGCACGTTGCCCACCTCGGCGATGTGCGGGCGGCTGCTCTGCCAGATGTGCAGCGACAGCGACGCCACCACGCCCACCGTCAGGCCACTGACCAGGTCGATCAGCAGTGTGGTCGCGAAGGTCAGCACCTGCGCGGCAAAGTCAGCCCGCGAGAACTGCCAGGTGCGGCGGAAGCTGCGCAGGTCGATCAGGCTGCCGATGGCCAGCATGATGGTCGCGGCCAGCACGGCCAGCGGCAGCTGGCTCAGCCAGGGTGTGAACAGCAGGGCGGCCACGGCCAGCAGCGCTGCCGTCAGGATGCCGGCCACCGGCGTGCGCGCGCCGCTGTCGGCCGTCACCACGGTGCGCGAGAAGCTGGCGCCAACGGCAAAACTGCCGGTCAGGCCTGCCGCGAGGTTGGCGCCGCCCATGGCGCGCATTTCGGCGCTGGTGTCGATGCGCTCGCGCCGTTTGGCGGCCATGCCCTGGGCGATGGAGATCTGCTCCACGAAGGTCAGCATGGCGATCAGCAGGGCTGGGAGCATCAGCAGGCGCAGCGCGTTGTCGGGCATGCCGGTGATGGCCTGCAGCGTGAACGAGGGCAGGCCCTGAGGAATCTCGCCCACCACGGCCAGGCCGCGTTGCGACCAGCCGCCCAGTGTGGTCAGCGCGATGGCCAGCACCATGACGGCCAGCGGCGCCGCCTTGGTGAGCAGGTCGGCGGCCGTGTTGTTCAGGCTCATGGCCAGCAGGGCACGTTTGAGCCAGCGCTTGGATGCCCACAACAGGGCGATGGCGGCCAGCCCTACGGCCAGCGTCAGACCGTGCAGCTGATGATGCTGCAGCCAGAGGCTGCGCGCAAAGTTGACCAGGTTGTCGCTGGGCAGGCGGATGCCCAGCAGGTGCGAGGTCTGGCTCATGCCGATCAGCAGCCCCGAGGCGGTGACGAAGCCCGAGAGCACCGGGTGGCTCAGGAAGCCCGCCACGAAACCCATGCGCAGCGCGCCCATGACCAGCAGCATGGTGCCGACCAGCAACGCCAGCAGCGCGCTCGCGGCGATGAACTCCGGCGAGCCCGCAGCGGCGACCGTGCCAACCGCGGCCAGCGACATGATGGAGCGCAGCGCGGCCGGCCCCACCGCCAGCACCGTGCTCGTGCCCATCAGCGCATATATGACGGGCGGCAGCATGCTCGCGTACAGGCCGGTGACGGCCGGCATGCCGGCCAGCATGGCGTAGGCCAGGCCCTGCGGTATGAGCAGCAGTGTGACCACCGCCGCCGAGGTCAGGTCCTGTGCGAACAGCGGGCGGCCGTAGCTCCGCGCCCAGGCGAGGATGGGAAACCAGTGTTGCAGCGCGGATTTCATGCGGCGTGCGCCGGCACCGCGAAGGCTTCACCGGGCAGGTGGAAGGCGTCGCTGGTGATCACGCCGCCACCGAGGCAGACCTCGCCGTCGTACAGCACCGCGCTCTGGCCGGGTGTCACCGCCCACTGTGCCTCTTGGAAGCGCAGCGTGAAACCGTGGCTGTCGGCCTCGAAGGTGCAGGGCGCATCGGCCTGGCGGTAGCGTGTCTTGGCCGCCAGGCGTCCGGGCGCGGGCGCTTCGCCCGCCACCCAGCTCATGTCCCCGGCGCGCAGGCTGGGTGACAGCAGCCAGGGGTGGTCGTGCCCCTGTACGACCCAGAGGATGTTCTTGTCCAGATCCTTGCGGGCGACGAACCACGGCTCGTGCTCGCTGCCGCCCTTTTGCGCACCCTTGGCCTTGACGCCGCCGATGCCCAGGCCCTGGCGCTGGCCCAGGGTGTAGAAGCTCAGGCCCACGTGCTGGCCGATGGTGCGCCCGTCCGGGCCCTTGATGGGACCCGGCTCCCGCGAGATGTAGCGGTTGAGGAAGTCGCGGAACGGCCGCTCGCCGATGAAGCAGATGCCCGTCGAGTCCTTTTTCTTGGCATTGGGCAGGCCGATTTCGGCGGCGATGCGGCGCACCTCCGTCTTGGGCAGCTCGCCCACGGGGAACATGGTTCTGGACAGCTGTGCCTGGTTCAGCCGGTGCAGGAAGTAGCTCTGGTCCTTCAGCGGGTCCAGTCCCTTGAGCAGCTCATAGCGCACGCGGGCGCCATCGCGCGCGGCCGCGTGTGATGTTCCATCCTGCCCAACGGGCTTGCCCGTGTCCGCTTCGACGCAGCGGACACGGGCGTAATGCCCGGTGGCGATCTTTTCCGCGCCCAGGCGCATGGCGTGATCGAGGAAGGCCTTGAACTTGATCTCGGCGTTGCACAGGATGTCGGGGTTGGGTGTGCGCCCGGCCTGGTACTCGCGCAGGAACTCGGCAAAGACCCGGTCCTTGTATTCGGCGGCGAAGTTGACGTGCTCGATGTCGATGCCGATCACGTCGGCCACGCTGGCCGCGTCCAGCCAGTCCTGCCGGCTGGAGCAGTATTCGCTGTCGTCGTCATCTTCCCAGTTCTTCATGAAGATGCCGATGACCTCGTGGCCCTGCTGTTTGAGCAGGTACGCGCTCACGGCGGAATCGACGCCGCCGCTCAGGCCGACCACCACGCGATGCTTGCTGTTCGTCATAAAGGGATTATCTCGCGCCACCGCGTCGGTTGCCTGTTTGTTGGGCAATCCAGTCCAAGTGCTGATGCGGCATGGAGTTTTTCCACCCGCCCAGAACTTGTCCACAGCGTTGTCCCGTCCATCCGTGGAAGAACCGGGACAGTTCCGGAGCCCCGGGTCAGCGCGTGGGCGTGGCCCTCACTGGTTCCAGGGACGGTCGCCCCGCGCGTCGCGCACGCGGGTGGGCAGGCCCATGCCGTCCATCAGAGTGAGGAAGGGCGCCGGGTCGAGGTCTTCCACGTTCACCATGGTGCGGGTGTCCCAGGTGCCGTTGGCGATCAGCAGTGCCGCGGCCACGGGCGGCACGCCCGCGGTGTACGAGATGCCCTGGCTGCCCACCTCGGCATAGGCCTCGGCGTGGTCGGCCACGTTGTAGATGAACACCTCGGTGTCCTGCCCGTTCTTCGTGCCCTTGACCAGGTCGCCGATGCAGGTCTTGCCTGTGTAGGTGGGTGCCAGGCTCGCCGGGTCGGGCAGCACGGCCTTGACCACCTTCAGCGGCACCACTTCCAGGCCCTCGGCGGTCCTGACGGGCTTCTCGGACAGGAGCCCCAGGTTGTTGAGCACCGTGAACACATTGATGTAGTGGTCGCCGAAGCCCATCCAGAAGCGCAGGTCGGCCCTGGGGTAGCGGGCCGAGAGTGAGTGCAGCTCGTCATGGCCCGTGAGGTAGGCCTTCTGCGGGCCCACCACCGGCAGGTCCCAGGTGTTGCTCACCTCGAACATGCGGTTCTCCTGCCACTGGCCTTTCTGCCACGACAGCACCGTGCCGGTGAATTCGCGGAAGTTGATCTCGGGGTCGAAGTTGGTCGCGAAGTAGCGGCCGTGGCTGCCCGCGTTGATGTCGATGATGTCGACGCTGCGGATGTCGTCGACGAAGCGGTCTTCGGCCAGGCGCGCGTAGGCATTGACCACGCCGGGATCGAAGCCGACGCCGAGCACGGCCGTCACGCCGGCCTCGGCGCAGCGCGCGCGGCGTTTCCACTCGTGGTTGGCGTACCAGGGCGGCGGCTCGCAGACCTTGGCGGGGTCTTCATGGATCGCGGTGTCCATGTAGGCCACGTTGCCCACGGCGATGCAGGCTTCGAGCACGCTCATGTTCACGAAGGCACTGCCCAGGTTGATGACGATCTGCGCGCCGGTGCGGCGGATCAGGTCGGCCACGGCGGCGCTGTCCATGGCATCGATGGTGTGCGCCTGCAGCACGCCATCGGGGTTTTTGAGGCTGCCCTTCTCGCGCACGCTGGCGATGATGCCCTCGCATTTGGCGATCTTGCGCGAGGCGATGTGAATATCGCCCAGCACGTCGTTGTTCTGCGCGCACTTGTGCGCCGCTACTTGAGCCACGCCGCCGGCGCCGATGATGAGCACATTGCGCTTCATGTCGTCGAAGTCCTTTCTATCGTCGGAGGTGGGTTGAACAAAGCAGGCCACCCCGTCCGGGGACGGGGGCTCCGGCCGCAGGGGGGATTCAGGAAAGCGCGGCGGCGAAATCGGCGTAGCCGAAATCGCGCACCAGGCGCACGCTGCCGTCGAGCTCGCGTACCGCGATGGCCGGCATCTTCACGCCGTTGAACCAGTTCTTCTTGACCATGGTGTAGGCGGCCGCATCCTCGATCGAGAGGCGGTCGCCCACCTGCAGCGGGCGCTCGAAGCGGAACTCGCCGAAGATGTCGCCGGCCAGGCACGACTTGCCGCACACCATCCAGCTGTGCTCGCCGGTGTCGGGCACGACGCGGCCCTGGTAGCGGTACACCAGCAGGTCCAGCATGTGCGCCTCGATGGAGCTGTCCACGATGGCCAGGTGCTTGCCGTTGTACAGGGTGTCCAGCACCGTCACTTCCAGGGTGGTGGAGTTCTGCACCGCGGCCTCGCCGGGTTCGAGGTAGACCTGCACGCCGTACTCGCCGGCAAAGCGCCTGAGGCGCTCGGCGAAAGCCGTCAGCGGGTAGTCGGGGTGCGTGAACGAGATGCCGCCACCCAGGCTGACCCAGTCCATGCGCCGGATCAGGTGGCCGAAGCGCTGCTCAATGTGGTCGAGCATCCCGCTGAAGCGCTCCAGGCTGGCGTTCTCGCAGTTGTTGTGGAACATGAAGCCGCTGATGCCGCCGATCTCGCCGAGCGCGCGCTCGATGGCGGCCGGGTCATGCTCGCCCAGGCGCGAGAAGGGGCGCGCCGGGTCGGCCAGGTCGAAGCTGGACGAGCTCACGCCCGGGTTCACGCGCAGGCCGCGCACCTTGCCGCGCGAGGCTTCGTCGAAACGGCGCAGCTGCCCGAGGGTGTTGAAGATGATCTTGTCGCTGTGGTTCAGCACCTCGGCGATCTCGTGATCGGCCCAGGCCACCGAGTAGGCGTGCGTCTCGCCGGGAAACTTTTCCTTGCCCAGCCGCACCTCGTACAGCGAGGAGCTGGTGGTGCCGTCCATGTACTGCGACATGAAGTCGAACACCGACCAGGTGGCAAAGCACTTGAGCGCGAGCAGCGACTTGGCGCCCGACGCCTGACGAAGCCATGCCATCTTTTCCAGGTTGGGCAGCAGGCGGGCCTTGTCGATCAGGTAGTAGGGAGTGGACAAACGGGACTCGGACATGGCGGGGATTATCTCCAGAGCGCTTCACGCACCGGCGTGCTGGGACATCCCGCCCCGGGCTCAGTCGTCGGTGTCGGTCACGGAAGGGTGGGTGATCACGAGGTCCAGCGGGTAGCGCCGGCCCGCGATGTGGTCCTCGATGCAGCGCAGCACCAGCGGGCTTCGGTGGCGATTGGCGCTGGCGCGGACCTCTTCCGGTGTCATCCAGATGGTGCGCACGATGCCGGTGTCGAGCTCGCGGCCCGGCTCGGGCTCGCCGATCTCGCCGCAGTAGGCGAAGCGCACGTAGGTGATGTCCTCGTTCTCGTGCCGCCGCTCCACGCGCGCCAGGTAGATGCCCACCAGTGCCGTGGGCCTGAAGCGGCGGGCCGTTTCCTCCAGCGCCTCGCGCGCGACGCCCTGCTCGGGACTTTCGCCGGGGTCCAGATGGCCGGCCGGGTTGTTCAGGCGCAGGCCGTCGGCCGTGTGCTCCTCCACCAGCAGGTAGCGGCCGTCACGCTCGATGACGGCGGCCACGGTGGTGTGCGGTTTCCATCGCTTGTCGGATTGTTTCATTTTGCGAAATTTGAAGCGTGAACTTGAGTGGGCATGCGGCCATCAGGCGGGGTTTCAAGAATTTCGAATGCCCGTAAGTGCTTGATGCGACAGATGATTTTGTGCTGTGCACCAAATTGGAACAAACGGTTGTTTGCAGATAAGCTTACGCTGACCTGTCATCAAACGAGTGAGGAGACATACATGCTGATCGGTGTTCCCGCCGAAACGGCGGCGGGCGAGACACGGGTGGCCGTGACGCCCGAGACGGCCAGGAAGATCGTGGCACAAGGTCACGCGGTGCTCGTGCAGTCGGGCGCCGGCGTCGCGGCCAGTGCGCCCGATGCGGCCTACGAGGCGGCGGGTGCGCGCATCGTGGACGCGGCCGGAGCCTTCGGTGCCGAGCTGGTGCTCAAGGTGCAGCGGCCCTCGGCCGGCGAGCTGGCACTGATGAAGCCGGGCACCACCCTGGTCGGCATGCTCAACCCCTTCGATACGGAAGGCCTGGCGGCCATGGCGCAGGCGGGGCTGACGGCCTTCGCCCTCGAGGCCGCGCCACGCACCACGCGCGCGCAGAGCATGGACGTGCTCTCCAGCCAGGCCAACATCGCCGGCTACAAGGCCGTGATCATGGCGGCCGACCGCTACCAGAAGTTCTTTCCCATGCTGATGACGGCGGCCGGTACCGTGAAGGCCGCGCGCGTCGTGGTGCTGGGCGTGGGTGTGGCGGGCCTGCAGGCCATTGCGACGGCCAAGCGCCTGGGCGCGGTGATCGAGGCTTCGGACGTGCGTCCGGCGGTCAAGGAGCAGGTCGAGTCGCTGGGCGCCAAGTTCATCGACGTGCCCTACGAGACCGACGAGGAGCGCGAGGCGGCCGAGGGCGTGGGCGGCTACGCGCGGCCGATGCCGGCGAGCTGGCTGGAGCGCCAGAAGGCCGAGGTGGCCAAGCGCGTGGCGCAGGCCGACGTGGTGATCTCCACCGCGCTGATCCCGGGCCGGCCCGCGCCGGTGCTCATCACCGAGGAAATGGTGCGCTCCATGAAGCCCGGCTCGGTGATCGTGGACATCGCCGCCGGCAAGGGGCCGGATGGCGTCGGGGGCAACTGCCCCCTGACCGAGGCGGGCAGGACGGTGACCAGGCATGGTGTGGTGATTGTCGGCGAGACCAACCTGCCGGCGCTGGTGGCGGCCGACGCGTCAGCCCTGTATGCGCGCAACGTGCTCGATTTTCTCAAGCTCGTGCTGCCCAAGGACGCCACGGCCGTGCAGGTGCCGATGGACGACGACATCGTGGCCGCCTGCCTGATGACGCAGGGCGGCGAAGTGAAAAGGAAGTGAGACACCACATGGACGCCGTATCCCCGATCATCTTCAACCTCATCATCTTCGTGCTCGCCATCTACGTGGGCTACCACGTGGTGTGGAACGTCACGCCCGCGCTGCACACACCGCTGATGGCCGTGACCAACGCGATCTCGGCCATCGTCATCGTCGGCGCCATGCTGGCCGCCGCGCTGACCGAAACCGGCCTGGGCAAGACCATGGGCGTGCTCGCCGTGGCGCTGGCCGCCGTCAACGTGTTCGGCGGCTTCCTGGTCACGCGGCGCATGCTGGAAATGTTCAAGAAGAAGGAGCGCAAGGCGCCGGCTGCCGGCAAGGAGGCGGGGCAATGAGCATGAACCTTGTCGTTCTCCTGTACCTGCTGGCCTCGGTCTGCTTCATCCAGGCGCTCAAGGGCCTGTCGCACCCGACGACATCGATCCGTGGCAACCGCTTCGGCATGGCCGGCATGGCCATCGCCGTGGTGACGACGGCGGCGCTCATCGTGCAGCTGGCCGGTGGCGGCATGGGCCTGGGCTGGGTGCTGCTGGGCCTGGTGGTCGGCGGCGGGATCGGTGCCGTGATGGCGCAGCGCGTCGAGATGACCAAGATGCCCGAGCTGGTGGCCTTCATGCACAGCATGATCGGCCTGGCAGCGGTGTTCATCGCGGTGGCGGCGGTTGCCGAGCCCTGGGCCTTCCAGATCGCCGAACAGGGAGGGTCCATTCCGGGTGGCAACCGCATCGAGCTGGCGCTGGGCGCGTTCATCGGCGCGATCACCTTCACCGGTTCGGTCATCGCCTTCGGCAAGCTCTCGGGCAAGTACCGGTTCCGCCTGTTCCAGGGCGCGCCGGTGGTCTTCAAGGGCCAGCACCTGCTCAACCTGGTGTTGGGCCTGGCCTCGGTCTTCTTCATCTTCGGTTTCTGGCACAGCCAGAGCTGGATCGACATCGTGCTGGTGATCGCGCTGGGCTTCGCGCTGGGCGTGCTGATCATCATCCCGATCGGCGGTGCGGACATGCCGGTGGTCGTGTCCATGCTCAACAGCTACTCGGGCTGGGCGGCGGCCGGCATCGGCTTCTCGCTCAACAACCCGATGCTGATCATCGCCGGCTCGCTGGTGGGCTCCTCGGGCGCGATCCTGAGCTACATCATGTGCAAGGCGATGAACCGCTCCTTCTTCAACGTGATCCTGGGCGGCTTCGGCGGGGACACGTCGGCCGGCGCCACCGGCGCACAGCAGCAGCGCACGGTCAAGAGCGGCAGCGCCGACGACGCGGCCTTCATCCTGGGCAATGCCGAGAGCGTGGTCATCGTGCCGGGCTACGGCCTGGCGGTGGCGCGCGCGCAGCACGCGGTCAAGGAGCTGGCGCAGAAGCTCACCGAAAAAGGCATCAGCGTGCGCTATGCCATCCACCCGGTGGCCGGGCGCATGCCGGGGCACATGAACGTGCTGCTGTCCGAGGCCGAGGTGCCCTACGACCAGGTGTTCGAGATGGAGGACATCAACCCCGAGTTCGGCCAGGCGGATGTCGCCATCATCCTGGGGGCCAACGACGTGGTGAACCCGGTTGCGCTGCAGAAGGGCTCGCCGATCTACGGCATGCCGATCCTGGAGGCCTACAAGGCCAAGACCGTGATCGTCAACAAGCGCTCGATGGCCGCGGGCTACGCGGGCCTGGACAACGAACTGTTTTACATGGACAAGACCATGATGGTCTTCGGCGACGCCAAGAAAGTGGTCGAGGACATGACCAAGGCGATCGAGTAAGCTTGGAACTGTTGCGTACCAGCCGGGCGGCGCACGGCCGTCCCTGCCTTTTTTGTAGCGTGCGACCGGCACTTCGTGCCCGACCCGGACGACATGTCAGTCACGGGTAAGGGAAAAACACAGGGCCGGTCCGGCGCGAACGGCAACACAATGTCCGGCTGACCTCATACCGACAACACGACGTGGAGACCCGAATGACCGCAGCAACGGCAGACCGTCCCTGGCTCGGCGCCTATCCCGAAGGCGTGCCCGCCGATATCGACGTGAACCAGTACCCCTCGCTGGTCCACCTGATGGAGGAGAGCTTTTCCAGGTATGCGGACCGGCCGGCCTACAGCTTCATGGGCAAGGAGATCTCCTATGCCCAGACCGACAGCCTGTCGCAGGCCTTCGCGGCCTACCTGCAGGGCCTTGGGCTGGCCAAGGGCCACCGTGTCGCCATCATGATGCCCAACGTGCCCCAATACCCCGTGGTGGTGGCGGGCATCCTGCGCGCGGGCTTCGTGGTGGTGAACGTCAACCCGCTGTACACCGCGCGCGAGCTGGAGCACCAGCTCAAGGACTCGGGCGCGACGGCCATCGTCATCATCGAGAACTTCGCCCACACGCTGGAGCAGTGCATCGCGCACACGCCTGTCAAGCACGTGGTGCTGGCCGCGATGGGCGATCTGCTGGGGCTGATCAAGGGCGCGATCGTCAACTACGTGGTGCGCAACGTCAAAAAGATGGTGCCGACGTTCAACCTGCCGCAGGCGGTGCGCTTCAACGAGGCGATCGCGCGCGGCTCGCGCGGTGGCTTCAAGCGCCCGGACCTCAAGCCCGACGACGTGGCCGTGCTGCAGTACACCGGCGGCACCACGGGTGTGAGCAAGGGGGCCGTGCTGCTGCACCGGAACATCATCGCCAACGTGCTGCAGTCCGAGGCCTGGAACGATCCGGTCATGAAGAAGGTGCCGGCGGGCGAGCAGTCCACCAGCATCTGCGCGCTGCCGCTCTATCACATCTTCGCCTTCACGGTGAACATGATGCTGAGCATGCGCACCGGCGGCAAGACCATCCTCATCCCCAACCCGCGCGACCTGCCGGCGGTGCTCAAGGAGCTGTCCAAGCACCGCTTCCACAGCTTCCCGGCCGTGAACACGCTGTTCAACGGGCTCGCCAACCACCCCGACTTCAACACGGTGGACTGGAGCCACCTGAAGGTGGCCGTGGGCGGCGGCATGGCGGTGCAGGGCGCCGTGGCCAAGCTCTGGCTGGAAAAAACCGGCTGCCCGATCTGCGAGGGCTACGGCCTGTCGGAGACCAGTCCTTCCGTCAGCTGCAACCCGGTGACGGCGACCGAGTTCAGCGGCACCATCGGCGTGCCGCTGCCCAACACGTGGATGAAGTGTGTCGATGACGATGGCAATGAGGTGCCGGTCGGACAGCCGGGCGAGATCGCGATCAAGGGGCCGCAGGTCATGGCCGGCTACTGGCAGCGCCCCGACGAAACCGCCAAGGTCATGACGGCCGATGGCTACTTCAAGTCCGGCGACATCGGCATCATGGACGAGCGCGGTTTCTTCAAGATCGTGGACCGCAAGAAGGACATGGTGCTGGTCAGCGGTTTCAACGTCTACCCGAACGAGGTGGAGGACGTGGTGGCCACGATGCCCGGTGTGCTGGAGTGCGCCGTGGTGGGCGTGCCCGACGAGAAATCGGGCGAGGCGGTCAAGCTGGTGATCGTGAAGAAGGACCCGGCCCTGACCGAGACGCAGGTGCGCGAGTTCTGCAAGGCCAACCTCACCGGCTACAAACAGCCGAAGGTGATCGAGTTCCGCACCGAATTGCCCAAGACGCCGGTGGGCAAGATCCTGCGGCGCGAACTGCGCGGCTGATCGCGCACGGGCCGGGTCTAGCCGCCCTGCAGCAGTGCTGCCAGGGCGGCTTTTCTTTGCCCGGCCGGAAGGTCGGCGAGCTGGCGTGCGGCGGCGTAAAAGCGCGTGAAGTCGCGACCCTCGCGCTCGAACAGCGCCTCGAAGGCGGGCACCCATTCGTCGTACGCCGCCTGGGCGCCGAACAGCGCGTTGTTGGCCTGTTCCACCCAGCGGTCGTAGCCTGGCCAGCCGCCCCAGCGCTCACGCAGCTGTGCGTAGCCGGCACGGAATTCCGCCATGATCGCGGCCTTTTGGGTGCGGCGTTCGGTGTCAGGAAGGCCGGGCGTGTCGTAGAGAGAGGCGAGTTGCGCGCGTGTGCGGCCGGTGAGTTCGCGGAAGGCCTGCCGGCGCTGCCGGAAATGCTCATACGCCTGCCGCGCCTCCTGGCTGGCACGCTCGCGCAGCCAGCGCTCGCCGCCCAGGCGCTCCACGGCGGTGGCGAAGGATTCGTTGAACGCGGTGTCGTCGCGCACGTAGAGCTGCTGGTGCGCCAGCTCGTGGAAGATCAGCCGCGCCAGCTCGCCTTCGGGATACGCGATGAAGGTGCTCAGCAGCGGGTCGCCACCGAGCCAGTTGGTCCAGCCCAGCGTGGAGTAGGCCGGCACGGGGTACACGGCCACTTCCAGATCGGAGGCCAGGCGGGCGGCGAAGGCCTTGGCGTTGTCCTCGTTGAAGTAGCCGCGGTAGCCGATGCAGCCGGTCACCGGAAAGCACCACTGATGCAGCTGCAGCGAGAACTCGGGTGCCGCGACCACGTTATAGACCGCCGCGCGCCGGCCCAGGTCGGCGTAGCGCGTGTAGCTCGCGTTGTCGGGCAGGGCCAGGACGCCGGCGGCATAGCGGCGGATCTCGCGCGCCGTCTGCAGGCGCGCGCGCAGCGGCGCGGGCGTGGCCGGGTCCTGCAGCCAGTCGTCGATGGGGCGGGCGGCGTTCATGAGCGCCAGGTGTCCGGTCACGGACTGCCAGTAGTAGCCCGGGCCGATGAGCGGGCCGGCGCAGCCGGGCAGCGTCAGCAGCGTCGCGCAAAGCAGCAGCGCGGCACCAGCGCGAAGCTTTGTGCGGGACTGTCTCATGGGCAGGCCGCGACCTCCACCAGGCAGTCGTAGAACACCGGACCGCAGCCCAGGTCGGTCAGGCGCTGGCTGGTCAGCTCGTTGACATTGGTGCCATCGGGGCCGAGCTTGCGCCACCAGATGCCCAGGCCGTTGACGACCCCGGGCCGGGCGCGCCCGCTCACGCGGGCCTTGCAGCGGTATTCGCCACGCGCGTTGAACACGCGCACCATCTGGCCGTCCCGGATCCCTCGCGGTTCGGCGTCGCTGGCGTGGATTTCCAGCAGCGGTTCGCCCTCGATGTCGCGCAGGCTTTTCACATTGACGAAGCTGGAGTTGAGGAAGTTGCGCGCCGGCGGCGAGATCATGGCCAGCGGATGGCGAGGGTCTGAGCCGGCCGGTTCGTGGTTGGGCAGATGGTCGGGCAGACCATCCATGCCCTGGCGGGCCAGGCGTTCACTGAAGAACTCGCACTTGCCCGAGGGCGTCGGGAAACCGCCTTCGGCAAAGGGCGCCTCGGGCAGGTCCAGCGTGGCAAAGCCCTGCGCCAGCAGCAGGTCGAAATCGACCGCGTCGCCGAAGGCCGTGCGGCACAGCGTGAGGTCGTCGTCCCGGAAACACGGCTCGTCAAAGCCCATGCGCGCGGCCAGTGCGCGGAAGATCGCGGCATTGCTGCGTGCCTGGCCCAGCGGCTCGATGGCCGGGCGGTTGAGCAGCACGTCGGTGTGGCCGTAGCTGGTGTGGATGTCCCAGTGCTCCAGCTGCGTGGTGGCCGGCAGGATGAGGTCGGCATAGTCGGCGGTATCGGTCTGGAAGTGTTCCAGCACCACGGTGAAGAGGTCCTCGCGCGCGAACCCG
Source organism: Pseudomonadota bacterium (assembly GCA_023415035.1). Classification (GTDB taxonomy): domain Bacteria; phylum Pseudomonadota; class Gammaproteobacteria; order Burkholderiales; family Burkholderiaceae_C; genus Hydrogenophaga. The sequence continues at coordinate 14,584 of JAEZLX010000207.1, forward strand.
CGCACCACCTTGCCCGACTCGGGGGCTACGGCCACCGGGTTGCTGTTGTAGACCAACAGCGCCTCGATCTTCGGGGCGAACTGTGGCGAGGCCTCGCGCAGCAGGTCGTTGCCGATGGTGGACATGTTGATGGTGCGGGGCGTTCGGCCTGCCAGCAGGTCGGGCCGGTACAGTGCGGCGCGGCGCACCGGGAAATGGCCCGAGGAGGACAGCAGCACGCCGCCGGCACGGTGGCGCCAGGCGCCCGTGAGTGCGGGCAGGCAGGCGATGGCACGCACCGCGTTGCCGCCGCCGCGCACGCGCTGCACGCCGTAGTTGACGCGAATGGCCGCGGGCGAGGTGGTGCCCCAGTCGCGTGCCAGGCGCTCGATCTGCTCGACAGGAACGCCGCAGACCTCGGCCGCGCGCCCCGGTGGCCACTGGAGAGCGCGCTCGCGCAGCGCCGGCCAGCCCAGCGTGTGGCGCCCGATGTAGTCGTGGTCCAGCCAATCGTGGACGATCAGCTCGTGCATGAGCGCCAGCGCCAGCGCGGCGTCGGTGCCCGGGCGCAGCGCGATGTGATCGTGGCATTTGTCGGCGGTTTCGGTGCGGCGCGGGTCGATGCACACCAGCCGCGCGCCATCGCGCTTGGCCTGCTGGGCCAAGCGCCAGAAATGCAGGTTGCTGGCGATCGAGTTGCTGCCCCAGATCAGGATCAGTCTGGACTCGGCGAAATGCTCCACCTTCATCCCGTTCTTGCCGCCCAGCGTGTAGGTCATGGCCTCGCTGCCCGCGGTGGCACAGATTGTGCGATCAAGAAGCGAGGCGCCCAGCCGGTGGAAGAAGCGGGCCGCCATGCCCTCGGACTGCACCAGGCCCATCGTGCCGGCGTAGCTGTAGGGCAGGATGGCTTGCGGATCACGGCGGGCAATGGCGCCCAGGCGTGAGGCGATCTCGTCCAGGGCAGTGTCCCAGTCCACGGGCTCGAAGCGGCCGCTGCCCTTCGGGCCCGTGCGACGCAGGGGCGTGAGGATGCGTTCGGGATGGTAGGTGCGCTCCGGGTAACGCGATACTTTGGTGCAGAGGGCACCGTCGGTGTGCCGGTGATCCGGATTGCCCTGCACCCGTATGGCACGACCGTTGTCCACCGTGGTCACCAGGGCGCAGGTGTCCGGGCAGTCGTGCGGACAGGCGCCCCGAACGGTCGAATGCACGGCATTGGCATCAAACAGGTGGTGCATGGGGTGCTTGATCTGCTAAGGTTGTTGCAAGTTGTTTGTCGCTTCCGGTCCCCGGAAAAACAGGATAGCAGGAGAAGACGATGCAGCGTCGCAAGGTGTTGACAGGGTTCGGGCAAGGCGCAGCCTTGTCGCTGTTGGGCGGCTGGGTCGGAGGTGCGCAGGCCCAGTCGGCCGGCGTGAAGGACAACGCCATCGTGCTCGGCCAGTCGGCCGCGTTCTCGGGGCCGGCGCAGCAGCTCGGGGTGCAGTACCACCTGGGGGCGATGGCCTATTTCGACAGCGTCAACTCCAAGGGTGGCGTGCACGGCCGCAAGATCGAGCTCAGGCGGCTTGATGATGGATACGACCCTCAAAAGTGCGAGGCCAACACGCGGCAGTTCCTGCAGGAGGACGTGTTCGCGCTGTTCGGCTACGTGGGCACGCCCACCACCCAGGCCGCGCTGCCACTGGCCACGCAGGCTCGGGTGCCGCTGTTTGCCCCGCTCACGGGCGCCGAATCGCTGCGCAACCCGTTCGATCGCCATGTGGTGCACATCCGCGCCTCGTACAACGACGAGACGGCCGCCATCGTCCGCCAGCTCACCTCGGTAGGCATCAAAAAGATCGCGGTGTTCCATCAGGACGACGGCTACGGCCAGGCGGGCCTGGCGGGCGTGCAGGCCGCACTCAAGACGCTGGGCCTCGCGCCGGTGAGCGTGGGTGTGGTGGCGCGCAACTCGACCGAGGTGGCCTCTGCCCTCAAGACCATCCTGGCGTCGCGGCCCGAGGCCATTGTGCAGATCGGTGCCTACCAGGCGTGCGCGGTGTTCGTTCGGCAGGCGCGTCGCGCGGGCTACACCGGCACCTTCTACAACGTGTCCTTCGTGGGCACGCAGGCGCTGCTCGACGAGCTGGGCGCCGAGGCCAAGGGCGTGGCGGTCAGCCAGGTCATGCCGTACCCGTACTCTGTCTCCATTCCGGTCGCGGCCGAATACCAGGCCGCCCTCAAGGACAAGCGGGGCGTCGTGCCGAACTACTCGGGCATGGAGGGTTTCGTCGCGGCCAAGCTGTTCACCGAGGTACTGCGTCGCGCCGGCCGCGGCCTCACGCGCGAGAGTTTCCTGACCACGCTCGACGACCTCAAGAAGATCGACCTGGGCGGTTTTTCGCTCGAATTCGGGCCTGCCCAGCGCGTGGGCTCGCGTTTTGTCGAGCTGACGATGCTGACCGAGGACGGTCGCGTGCGTCGCTGACATCCTCGCCGAACAAGGGTTAGGATGGATGGCGCACGGCGGCATGGCACGCCAAGATGTGCCCATCGGTCTTTCCATCAGAAACGACGCCATGAAACTGATCGACTCCATCCTCACCGAGGCCGCCGCCATGGCGGCGATCCGACGAGACATCCACGCGCACCCGGAGCTGTGCTTCGAGGAGGTGCGCACCGCCGATCTGGTGGCCGCCAAGCTCACCGAGTGGGGCATACCGATCCACCGCGGCATGGGCACCACCGGGGTGGTGGGCATCGTGCAGGGGCGTGACGGCGGCGCCAGCGGCCGCGCCATCGGGCTGCGCGCCGACATGGACGCGCTGCCCATGACCGAGCTCAACACCTTCGGCCATGCCAGCCGCCATGCGGGCAAGATGCACGCCTGCGGCCACGACGGCCACACCACCATGCTGCTGGCGGCGGCCAAGCACCTGGCCGCACACCGCGACTTCGACGGCACCGTGTACCTGATCTTCCAGCCGGCCGAGGAGGGCGGCGGCGGCGCGCGCGAGATGATCAAGGACGGGTTGTTCACGCGGTTTCCGGTCGAGGCGGTGTTCGGCATGCACAACTGGCCGGGCCTGCCGGCGGGCAGCTTCGCGCTCAGCAGCGGGCCGGTCATGGCCTCCAGCAACGAGTTCCGCATCGTCATCCGCGGCAAGGGCTCGCATGCGGCGCTGCCGCACAACGGCATCGACCCGGTGCCGGTGGCCTGCCAGATGGTTCAGGCCTTCCAGACCATCATCACGCGCAACAAGAAGCCGGTGGACGCGGGCGTGATCTCGGTGACCATGATCCACACCGGCGAGGCCACCAACGTCGTGCCTGACCAGTGCGAGATCCAGGGCACGGTGCGCACCTTCACCTTCGAGGTGCTCGACATGATCGAGCGGCGCATGGAGGAAATCGCGCGCCACACGGCGGAGGCCTTCGGCGCCACGGTGGAGTTCGAGTTCCACCGCAATTACCCGCCCACCATCAACCACCCGGCCGAGACCGAGTTCGCGCGCCGCGTGGCCATCGACGTGGCGGGCGAGGACAAGGTGCTGGTGCAGGAGCCCACCATGGGCGCCGAGGACTTCTCGTTCATGCTGCAGGAGCGGCCCGGCTGCTACCTGTTCATCGGTAACGGCGACGGCTCGCACCGCGCCGGCTACGAGGGCGGCGGCCACGACGCCGGCCCCTGCATGCTGCACAACCCGCACTACGATTTCAACGACGAGCTGATCCCGCTCGGGGCCACCTACTGGGTGAGCCTTGTGCAGGCATGGTTCGCGCAGGCTGACAGGAAAGGACAGGCATGATCGGCATCAGCGAGGCGTTTTCCCCCAGCTACGCCCGGGCCCGGGTGAAGTTTCTGGAGGCCGCCGCCGCGGCCGGCATGGCGATCCGCAGCTACGAACATCCGCTCAAGGGGCGCGAGGGCGAGACGCTGGCCATGGACGTGGCGCTGGACGGCCCCGCCGATGCCGAAAGCCTGCTCATCGTCAGCAGCGCCTGTCACGGTGTGGAGGGTTTCTGCGGATCGGGCGTGCAGGTGTTCGCCGCGCACGATGCCGAGTGGCGCGAGCATGCGCGCCGCGGCGGGGTGGCGGTGCTCTACATTCACGCGCTCAACCCGCACGGTTTCTCGCATCTGCGGCGGGTGACGAACGAGAACGTGGACCTGAACCGCAACTTCCAGGACTTCTCGCAGCCGCTGCCCGCCAACCCTGCGTATGCCGAACTGCACGAGCTGCTGCTGCCGCGCGAGTGGCCCCCCACGTCCGAGAACGAGGCCGCGCTGCAGGCCTGGGTGGCGCGCAACGGCATGGCGGCCTTCCAGGCGGCGGTGACGCAGGGCCAGTATGAGCGTGCCGACGGCCTGTTTTTTGGCGGGCAGGCACCCACCTGGAGCAACCGGACCCTGCGCGAGGTGCTGCGCACCTGGGCCTCCCGGTGCCGGCGGCTGGCCTGGATCGACCTGCACACTGGCCTGGGTCCCAGCGGTGTGGGCGAGCGCATTTTCGCCTGCCGTGACGACGCCGAGGCGCTGGCGCGCGCCCGTGCCTGGTGGTCCGGTGGCGGGCAGACGCCCATCACCTCGATCTACGATGGCAGCTCCACCTCGGCCAGGCTCACCGGGATGATGTGGTGCTCGGCCTACGAGGACTGTCCGCAGGCACAGTACACCGGCATTGCGCTCGAATATGGCACGCAGCCCGTTCCGCAGGTGATCGAGGCGCTGCGCGGCGACCACTGGCTGCACCTGCACCCCGAGGCCGGGGCCGAGCTGCAGGCGCAGATCCGCCAGCGGATGATCGACGCGTTCTACACCGACACCGGCACCTGGCGTGGCCAGATCGTGGCGCAGGCGCGGCAGGCCATGTTCCAGGCCGTGGACGGGCTGGCCGGCATCTCAGGCAGCGGCAGCAGCAGCGTCGCCTGACACGCCGTTGCCCACGGCAGGGGCCGGCGGCGAGGCGCCTTCGTCGGCGCCGCTTTGCTGCAGCGCCCACATGCCCGCGTACACCCCCTCGCGCGCCAGCAGCTCGGCGTGCGAGCCGCGCTCGACGATGTGGCCGTGCTCCAGCACGATGATCTCGTGCGCGTCCACCACCGTGGACAGGCGGTGCGCGATCACCAGCGCCGTCTTGCCGCGCGCGGCGCTGCGCAGCTCGGCCTGGATGGCGCGTTCGTTGGCCGAGTCCAGTGCCGAGGTGGCCTCGTCGAAGATGAGGATGGGCGGGTCCTTGAGCAGCGTGCGGGCGATCGCCACGCGCTGTTTCTCGCCGCCCGAGAGCTTCAGGCCCCGCTCGCCCACCACCGTGTCGTAGCCCTTGGGCAGGCGGGCGATGAAGTCGTGGATGTGCGCGGCCTTGGCGGCGGCCACGGCCGCGTCGTGCCCGGCATCGGGCTTGCCGTAGAGGATGTTGTATTCGATGCTGTCGTTGAACAGCACCGTGTCCTGCGGCACGATGCCGATGGCGCGGCGCAGGCTGGCCTGTGTCACCTGGCGGATGTCCTGCCCGTTGATGCGGATGGTGCCCGAGCCTACGTCATAGAAGCGGTAGAGCAGACGCGCCAGCGTGCTCTTGCCCGAGCCCGAGGGGCCGACCACGGCCACGGTCCTGCCGGCGGGCACCTCGAAGCTGATGCCGTGCAGGATCTCGCGCGCCGGCTCGTAGGCAAAGCGCACGTCCTCGAACACCACCGAAGGCGGACCGTCGAGTTGCAGCGGCTGCGCGCCGGGCGCATCGTCGATTTCGCGCTCCTTTTCCATCAGCGTGAACATGCGGTCCAGGTCGGTCAGGCTCTGCTTGATCTCGCGGTAGAGAACGCCGAGGAACCCCAGCGGGATGTACAGCTGGATCATGAAGGCATTGACCATGACCAGGTCGCCCAGCGTCATGTGGCCGTCGGCCACGCCCTGGGTGGCGCGCCAGAGCATGGCCACCAGTGCCACCGAGATGACCAGCTGCTGCCCGGTGTTGAGCAGCGAGAGCGTGCGCTGGCTCTTGAGGCGCGCCTTGCGCAGCTGCTGCAGCGCCTGGTCGTAGCGCTGCGCCTCGAAGCCCTCGTTGTTGAAGTATTTGACCGTCTCGTAGTTGAGCAGCGAGTCCACGGCGCGGCTTTGGCTGCGCGACTCCAGCTCGTTCATCTCGCGCCGGAACTTGGTGCGCCATTCGGTCACCGTCACGGTGAAGAAAACATAGGCCACCAGTGCCGCCAGGGTGATCCAGACGTAGCCCATGTCGAACTGGGTGCCCAGCAGCGTCAGGACCATGGCCACCTCCACCAGCGTGGGGAAGATGCTGTAGAGCGAATACGAGATGAGCGACTGCACCCCGCGCGTGCCACGCTCGATGTCACGTGTCATGCCTCCGGTCTGGCGCTCCAGGTGAAAGCGCAGCGACAGCGAATGCAGGTGCCCGAACACCTGTAGCGCAATGGAGCGCGTGGCCCCCTCGGTGGCCTTGGCGAACACCAGCTCGCGCAGCTCGGTGAACAGGCTGGTGGACAGGCGCAGCAGCCCGTAGGCCAGCAGCAGCGCCACCGGCACCACCAGCAGCGCCTGCGTGCTGCCGGGCGGGATGGTCATGGTGTCCACCAGCTGCTTGAGCAGCACGGGCACGCCCACGTTGGCCAGCTTGGCCCCCACCATGAACAGCAGCGCCGCGACCACGCGGCCCTTGTACTGCCACAGGTAGGGCATCAGGCGGGCCAGCGTCGCCCAGTCCGAGCGCGGGATAGGGCGGGTTCCGGTCGCCTGCGCGGCGGATTCAGGCATGTAGGTTGTGGGGTCTGCTCGGCGCAGCGTCTGCGTGAAAACGGGCGGAAGAGGATAATTCCGCCGCTGGATCCCGAGATTGTGCCCATGACCCACGAATCAAGCCCACGCCCGCATACACCCCTACCCGAAGGCAGGGAACTGGTGCTCAAAGTCATCCCCATGCCCGCCGACACCAATAGCAACGGTGACATCTTCGGCGGTTGGGTCATGGCGCAGGTGGACCTGGCCGGTTCGGTGCTGCCCGCGCGCTACGTGCGTGGCCGCATGGCCACCGTGGCCGTCAACGAATTCATCTTCAAGCAGCCCGTGCGCGTGGGTGACATCCTCAGTTTCTTCGCGCACATCACCCGCATCGGCAACACCTCCATCACCGTGCGGGTGGAAGTGTTCGCTGAACATTTCGGCGCCCAGGGCCTGTACGTCAAGGTGACCGAAGCCACGCTCACCTATGTGGCCATCGACGACGAAGGCCGCCCCACGCCCATTCCCCGGGACGGGCTGCCGAAGACGGCGGACTGACCGGCGACAGCGGCGCCGGTTTTTCGTTCAGGTTTCTCTTTTCAAGTCAGGGCCCCGGTGTTTGCCGCCGGGGGCTTGCTTGCGCCTTGCCCAGCTCACTCGACAAGAGAGGATCGAATATGGGTCGCTGGCAGCTTCATTTGTGTATCCTGTGGCCAGAAGTTGCGGTGGCATTTCCGAGGATGAGATACCGCGCTGCAACAGAACGGCCGGCGTGCTCATGCACGCGCTCGCCGAGTGGGTGATGATTTCTTGATCTGTATGGCCCGTTGAGTACAAGGAGGGGGTGTCGTGGATCTGCCAGCTGGAATCGAGCAGGAAATCCTGGAGTATCTGCACCTGGAGTACGGTGAGGAACCCGATGCACTGTCGAGCCTGAAGCCTGGGGAGATCACGTACGACGGGCTGTACGACATGGCCGGCAAGCCCACGCACTACTTCAAGTACGGCGAGCGCAAGTGGGCCACCGTCGAGCCATTTGGCGATTCGTACGTCATCGGCATGACGACAAGACCGCCGTATCCGATCACCAAGAAGAACTTGTACAAATCGCTGCGCATCAGCTTCCCGGATGACACGCCGCCCATCACCATCGAACTCGAATCCCGGGGCCACGGGAACTACGGGTTCTCCCGCTACAGGGATGTCACCCTGCCCGATGGCACGACCATCGCGATCCTGGTCGAGGTGTCGTCGCACTACGCACCGGCCGCCGTGACGCTGGCCATAGAGGAAGGCGAGAACGACATCTACATCCGCGGCTCTCTGGGGTTGACGATGAGCTACAGAACGCGCAATGGCAGCACCATCTATCTGACGGTGGGAACAGGGCCGTGGGAGTGACGGGTTGGCAAGGTTTCAGCGCAGATTGTGTTGCGGGCGGTTGTGCAAGGCCCCAAGGCGCATATGGATGCCCATCGGTTTTTCCTGACTGATCGAGGCGCCGAAAGATACATTCACGCATCACCGTCATCACCCTCGGCTCCGTCTGGCGCTCTGAACGCTGGGTTTCGAGGTGGAGGACAAGGCGACTGTGCTGGAGCAGCGTGTGCTGGCGTTCGTGCAGTATTTTTTGTGCCTGCTGGTGGCCCGGGGTTTCGAACGGCTGGCCGATGAGGCCGCGCTGGTGCATCATTGCCGCTCATGAAGACCCAGTTCTATTCCGCCACCAGTCTCGACGGCTTCATTGCCACCGAGGACGATTCGCTGGACTGGCTGTTTCCGCTGGGCGAGCTGGGCAACTCCAGCTACCCGGCGTTCATCGCCGAGGTGGGGACGTTGGCCATGGGTGCGACGACCTACGAGTGGATGCTGCGCCACGCCGACGAGGTGGTGGCCGAGGCCGGCTCGCCCTGGCCGTACTCGCAGCCGACGTGGGTGTTCACCCATCGTGAATTGCCGCGCATCCCGACGACGGACAGCGAGATCCACTTCGTGCAGGGCAACGTGCGCCAGGTGCATGCGCGGATGCGTGAGACCGCCGGCGGGAAGAACCTCTGGATCGTGGGCGGTGGCGACCTGGTGGGTCAGTTCTACGACGCGGGGCTGCTTGACGAGCTGATCCTGCAGGTGGGTTCGGTGACGCTGGGGTGCGGCAAGCCGGTGTTTCCGCGCCGCGTGCTGCATCCGGTGCTGAGTCTGACCGAGGTGCGCCAGATGGGCCCGACCATGGTCGAGCTGCGCTACGCGGTGCGCAAACCCTGAGACGCCGAAGGCAGGATCGCCTGACAATCGGCGCGATGAAAACGTACCGACTTGCCATTTTCGATTTCGACGGCACGCTGGCCGACTCGTTCGGGTTTTTTGCCTCGGTGTTCAATGAACTGGCGGCCAGACACGGCTTCAGGTCCATCGACCCGGAAGCCGTGGACCGGTACCGGGGCCACAGCCCGCGCCAGATGATGGCGCACGTGGGCATGCCCGCGTGGAAGCTGCCGTTCGTGGCGCGCGACTTCATGGCGAGGATGCGCGAGAGCACCGGCGCCATTGCGCTCTTCGAGGGCATGGGCGAGGTGCTGCAGGGCCTGGCCAAGCGCGGCGTGCGGCTGGCGCTGGTGTCGTCCAACGCCGAGGACAACGTGCGCGCCGTGCTGGGCGACGAGCATGCCCGGCTGTTCAGCCATTTCGAGTGCGGCATGTCGATCTTCGGCAAGGCCGCGCGCATCGAGCGCACCCTGGAGAAAACCGGCATCCCCCGCGCCGAGGCCATCTGCATCGGGGACCAGGTGCCCGATCTTGAAGCCGCACGCAAGGCCGGGGTGGCCTTCGGTGCGGTGGCCTGGGGTTACGGCACGATCGAATCGCTCAGGGCGCACGCGCCCGATGAGGAGTTCGCCCGGGTGGGTGACCTTTTGCGCATTGCCTGAGCGTTGCTGCAGGCGCCGTTTGCCAACCGGCCAGGCGCGCAGCAGAATGAGGCGGTACAAGGCCATCAGGGGAGCATGCGCATGATCATCACCACCACACCCAGCATCGAAGGCCGGCGCATCGTGCGCTATCTCGGCGTGAAGACCGGCGAGGCCATTTTGGGCGCCAACGTGTTCAAGGACCTGTTCGCAGGCATCCGCGACATCGTGGGCGGGCGCTCGGCCACCTACGAGAGGGAGCTGCAACGCGCGCGTGACATCGCCCTGAAGGAGCTGGAAGAACGCGCCCAGGCGGCCGGGGCGAACGCCGTGGTGGGCGTCGATCTCGACTACGAGGTGCTGGGGCAGGGCAACGGCATGCTGATGGTATCGGCCAGCGGCACCGCCGTGGTGGTGGAGTGAGCCGTCGTCGCGCTCAGCGCCAGCGCGAGCGCCACGTCCGGTAGATCTGGTTGGCCAGCGCCTCGCTCTCGGGCTGATGGCGCGGGGTGATGGCGCGCGTGGTCTCGGGCGGCTGCGCGGTGGGAACGCCTTCGCGCACGGCAACCGGGTAGACCGTGCCGGGGTCGTTGAGCCAGGCCTCGATCTTCTCGGGATTGATCTCGATGTGGAACTGCATCGCCAGGTGCGGGCCGATGGCGAAGGCCTGGTGCGGGCAGGCCGGCGAGCTGGCCAGCGACTCTGCACCCGGCGGCAGGGTGGTGAAACCGTCGTAGTGCCACTGGAACACGGGTGTGGCGCGGCCGGCTGCATCGCCAAACCAGGCGCGGGCGGCGTCGGCGGCGCGAACGTCGATGGTCCACCAGCCGACCTCGGGCAGGGGCAGGCGCTCGACGCGGCCGCCGAAGGCGCGGGCCATGAGCTGGCCGCCCAGGCAGTGCCCGATGACGGGGATGCCGAGCGAATCCGCCTCGCGGATCAGCGCCTCGACCTGGCGCAGCGAGGGGCGCTCGTCGTTGGCGCTCCATTCGCCGCCCAGCACGGCAACGCCACGGTAGCCTTTGACCGAGTTGGGGTAGGCTTGGCCGGCCTCGGCGCAGAACACGTCCCAGCGTATCTGTTCCCGGTCCAGCCATTGACCGAGGAAACCGGGGTGATCTTCGATGGTGTGCTGCAGGACAAGGACTTCGGCGTTCATGGGCAGCGATGATAGGGCGTGGCCGGCCACGCCCATGGGGCCAATGGCGTCAGAACTTGCCATGCCGCCCTTCGCCGCCGGCAAAGCGCGTCGCCCCCTCCAGCGCGTCCGGGATGCGGCGCTTGCCGCGCTGCCATTCCTGCTGTAGCGCCTCGCCCAGTGGCAGGTTCCACTGCGTGTAGGCGCTTTCCCGGTCGGCCAGCATGGTGGCCTGGGGGAAGGTGGCCAGCTGCTGCGCCAGGGTGATGGCGGCCTCGCGGGCGCCGCCCCTGGGCACGACGCGGTTGGCCAGGCCCATGTGCAGGGCCTCGTCCGCCTCGACCTTGCGGCCGGTGAGGATCAGGTCCATGGCGTGGCCCATGCCGATCAGGCGCGGCAGGCGCACGGTACCGCCGTCGATGAGCGGAACGCCAAAGCGCCGGCAGAACACGCCGAAGTAGGCGTTCTCCTCCATCACGCGCATGTCGCACCACAGGGCCAGCTCCATGCCGCCGGCCACCGCGGCGCCGCTGACAGCCGCGATCACCGGCTTGCCCAGCATCAGGCGGGTGGGACCCATGGGGCCGATGGCGCGGGTGTCGGTGCTCTCGAAGTCCAGCTGCCAGAGCTCCTCGCCCTGGCCGCTGGCGTGCACGCGGGCGCCGAACTGCAGGTCCCACCCGGCGCAGAAGTGTCCGTGAGCGCCGTGAAACACGGCGATGCGGGCATCGGGGTCATTCTCGAAATCGAGGAAGGCGGCGTACAGGGCCTGGGCGGTGGGCGTGTCCACGGCGTTGCGCACGTCGGGGCGGTTGAGGGTGATGACCCGCACCGGGCCCATGTTCTCGATGAGGAGGCTGTTCATGAGGGTCAGGATAAGCGGCGGCCAGATTTTTGCCAATCAAGCGCTTTTCAAAAATCTAAGTGTTTACGCCAAGAGATGGCACTTGAGCGACTCGTCATGGGGACAACCCTAGCGACGGTTTGGGGGTGGCCCGATATAACTCCGCGAGACACAAGGACTACGTGCCACCACGCATGCAGCGACCCCGCTGGCGACCGGCCCGTCCAGGACAGGAGATAAGCGTGCAATTGCTGCAACTGTTCATCAGTGGAGTGGCCCAGGGATGTATCTATGGCCTCATCGCCCTGGGTTTCGTGTTGATCTACAAGGCGACCGAGACGGTCAGCTTCGCGCAGGGCGACCTGATGATGGTCGGCGCGTTCGGCGGACTGCTGACGATGACCCTGCTGGGCTTTCCGTTCTGGCTCTCGGTGATCGCGTCTGTGGCCGGCATGGCGCTGTTCGGGGTGCTGCTCGAGCGCATCGTGATCCGTCCCATCCTCGGCCAGCCGGCGTTCTCCATCGTCATGCTCACCATCGGTGTGGGCTACGTGCTGCGCGGCCTCATCACGATGCTGCCCAACATCGGCACCGACACGCACACGCTGCCCGTGCCCTACGCCGGGCAGGTGATCAACCTGGGTTCGCTGGTGCTCTCGGCCGACCAGCTCGTGGTGATCGGCGCGACGGCGCTGCTGTGCGCGCTGCTGTTCGCCATGTTCAAGTACAGCAAGCTGGGCATCGCCATGCAGGCCTCGTCGCAGAACCAGCTGGCGGCCTACTACATGGGCATTCCGGTCAAGCGCCTCAACGGCGTGGTCTGGGGCATGGCCGCGGGCGTGGCGGCCATCGCCGGCCTGCTGCTGGCCCCCATCACCTTTGTGCACGCCAACATGGGATTCATCGGTCTCAAGGCCTTCCCGGCCGCGGTGGTGGGGGGCTTCGGCAGCCTGCCTGGGGCCATCGTCGGCGGCCTGGTGATCGGCATTGTCGAGGCGCTCTCGGGCTTCTATCTGCCAGAGGGCTTCAAGGACATCGCTCCCTACATCGTGGTGCTGATCATGCTGGTGCTCAAGCCCAACGGCCTGTTCGGTGAACAGCTGCGCAAGAAAGTCTGAACCGAGGAGTCCGGATGCGTTTCATCTTCAAGACCGACTACGACCAGGACATCCGACTGGCCAAGCACGGCGGCCATGTGTTCTGGTACGGCCTGTTGTGCGTGCTGCTGGTGCTGGCGCCCTGGATCATGCCGGAGTACTGGCTCGCGCAGCTGACCTTCGTGCTCATCTACTCCGTGGTGGGGCTGGGGCTGATGCTGCTCTCGGGCTTCACCGGGCTGTTCTCGCTCGGGCACGCGGCCTTCCTGGGCGTGGGCGCCTACACGCAGGCGGTGATGGTCAACGCCGGCCTGCCGTTCCCGCTGGCGATGCTGGCGGCGGCGGCGCTGTCAGCCGCGGTGGGCGTGGTGGTCGGCCTTCCTGCGCTGCGCGTCAAGGGAATCTACCTGGGCATGGCCACGCTGGCTTTCGGTTTCATCGTCGAGGAAGGGCTGGCGCGCTGGGAGAGCGTGACGGGTGGCAACGCGGGGCTGATGGTGAACTACCCGGCGATGTTCGGCTGGGAGCTGGACTCGACGAACGAGTTCTACTTCCTGTGCCTGGTGGTCGCCGTGCTGGCCACGCTGGGCATCGTCAACCTGCTGCGCTCGCCCACGGGCCGCGCCTTCGTGGCGATTCGCGATTCGGAGATCTCGGCGCAGAGCATGGGCATCCACCTGGCGCGCTACAAGACGCTGTCCTTCGCGCTGTCGGCGGCACTCGCGGGCATCGGCGGCGCGCTGTACGCCCACAAGATCCAGTTCCTCTCGCCCGAGCAGTTTTCCATCATCCAGTCGATCGACCTGCTGCTGATGGTGGTGATCGGCGGGCTGGGCTCGGTTCATGGCGCGTTCCTGGGCGCGATCTTCCTGATCGTGATGCCTCAGCTGATTGCCATGGGCAAGGACTTCCTGCCCGAGGCGATCGGCCAGTCCACCGGGCTGCAGGGCACGGTGTACGGCATCGTGCTGGTGGCCTTCGTGCTGTTTGAGCCCATGGGCCTGTACGGTCGCTGGCTCAAGATCCGCACCTGGTTCCAGCTCTTCCCCTTCTACCGGCGCGGCATGTTCAAGCGGCAGAAGTCCTTCCAGAAATCGGACCGTCTGAAATGAGCACTACCTCCACCGATTCCTCCGAGGTGCTGCTGTCGGCGCGCAACCTGAGCGTGCGCTTCGGCGGGGTGCTGGCCGTCAACAACGTGAGCTTCGATGTTCGCAAGGGCGAGGTGTTCACGCTGATCGGGCCCAACGGCGCTGGCAAGACCACGGTCTTCAACCTCATCAGCCGTATCTACACGCCCACTTCGGGCACCATCGACTACCTGGGCCCCGACGGCATGCTGCGCCTGACCCAGCAGCCGCCGCACCGCATTGCCGGGCTGGGCATCGCGCGCACCTTCCAGAACATCGAACTGTTCGAGCACGCGACGGTGTTGCAGAACCTGCTGATCGGCCGCCACACGCACCGGCGCACGGGCCTGTGGAGCGACATGTTCTTCACGCCGGGCGCGCGCCGCGCCGAGATCGAGGCGCGCGAGAAGGTGGAGCAGGTGATCGACTTCCTCGACCTGCAGCACCATCGCGAAAGCCTGGTGGCCGGTCTGCCCTACGGCGTGCGCAAGGTGGTGGAGCTGGCACGCGCGCTGTGCACCGAGCCGCGCCTGCTGCTGCTGGACGAACCCTCGTCGGGCCTGAACGTGGAGGAAACCGACGACATGGCCTTCTGGATCTCGGACATCAAGAACGAGCTGGGCATCACGGTGCTGATGGTCGAGCACGACATGGGGCTGGTGTCCAAGGTGTCCGACCGCGTGCTGGCCATGAGCATGGGGGCCGAGCTGGCCACCGGCACGCCGGCCGAGGTGCAGGCCGACCCGGGCGTGATCGAGGCCTACCTGGGCTCGATCGACGATGTGTCCAGCCTTCGGCGCGACACCGCGATCGCCACCGAGCAAGGAGCCCGGACATGACGACCCCCGTTTCCGACCAGGCCGTGCTGAAGCTGCTCAACGTCGAGAGCGCATACGGACCCATCAAGGCCATCCGCGGCGTGAGCCTGCAGGTGCGTCGCGGGGAGATCGCCACCGTGCTCGGCTCCAACGGCGCCGGCAAGACCACCATCCTCAAGACCATCAGCGGCATCATCGACCCGCGCAAGGGTTCGGTCGAGTTCAAGGGCGAGAACATCACGGCGCAGGACCCGGCCTCGATCGTGCAGAAGGGCCTGGTGCACGTGCCCGAGGGGCGCGAGGTGTTCCCGCTGCTGTCGGTGCGCGACAACCTGCTCATGGGCGCCTACACGCGCAAGGATCGCGACGGCGTGGCGCGCGACATGGAGATGGTTTACGGCTACTTCCCCATCCTCAAGGAGCGCTCGCTGCAGGACGCGGGCCTGCTCTCGGGCGGGCAGCAGCAGATGCTGGCCATCAGCCGCGCCCTCATGTCCGACCCCGACCTGATCCTGCTGGACGAGCCGAGTCTGGGCCTCTCGCCCAAGCTGACCAAGGAGATCTTCGAGATCGTGGTGCGCATCAACCGCGAGCGCGGCACCACCATCCTGCTGGTCGAGCAGAACGCCAACATGGCGCTGAATGCCGCCGACTACGGCTACGTGCTGGAGAACGGACGCATCGTGATGGAGGACACCTGCGCGCACCTTCGCGAGAAGGATGACATCAAGGAGTTCTATCTGGGCATGAAGGAAGCGGGCGTGCGTGCCGACCGCCGATGGAAGAAGAAAAAGACCTGGAGATGAGGATGGCCGGCCTGCTCCTTCTGCGCCACCGCGCTGCTTCCACCGTCGCTGTCGTGCCGCCCCGCGGCGCCATGGGAATCTGATATGAGCTATTTGTGGGATCTCTCCGCCATCCGCCCCGAAACCGAGGTGGTGATGCCCGGCGACACGGTGCCGGCGCTGTTCTGGAACGCCGTGGCGCGGCGCGGACCCAACGTGTGGCTGCGGCAGAAGGACCTGGGCATCTGGCGCAGCTGGACCTGGAACCAGGTGGGCGAGGCGGTGCGCGAGATCGGCCACGGCCTCATCGCCATCGGTTTCGGCGATCGGGAGACCGCCTCCATCCTCTCGAACACCAACATCGAGTGGGTGCTGTGCGATCTGGCGGTGCTCAGCGCCAATGGCGTGGCCAACGGCATCTACCCGACCGACGCGCCCGAGCAGGTGCATTACCTGAGCGAGGACTCGCGCACGACCGTGCTGTTCGTCGAGGACGACGAGCAGCTGGACAAGGCGCTGGCCGTGCGCGACCGGCTGCCGCTGCTGCGCAAGATCGTGGTGTTCGACATGGAAGGGCTGCGCGACTTCAAGGATCCGCAGGTCATGAGCCTCGACGCACTGCGCGCGCTGGGCCGCGAGCACGCGAAGGCCAACCCGAAGGCCCTGGAGGAGCGATCCAGCGCCGTCAGGCCCGAAGACCTGGCCATCCTCGTGTACACATCGGGCACGACGGGCAAGCCCAAGGGCGCGATGCACAGCCATCACGGGCTGATCTACGCGGCGCGGGGCTACAACCGCATCCTGCCGCGCTACGAGAGCGACGAGTGCATGTGCTTCTTGCCGCTGTGCCACATCGCCGAGCGCATGGGGGGGGAGTACTTTTCGCTCTACACCGGGGCCAAGCTCAACTTCGTCGAGAACCCCGAGACGGTGCCCGAGAACGTGCGCGAGATCGCGCCCACCGTCTTCACCGCCGTGCCGCGCGTGTGGGAGAAGTTCTATTCCGGCGTGATGATCGCGCTCAAGGAGGCCAGCCGCCTGCAGCAGGCCGCCTACGCCTGGGCCATTGACGTGGGCCAGCGCGTGGCCGACCACGTGCTCAAGGGGGAGGCCGTACCCGGCAGCCTCAGGCTCCAGTTCCGCCTGGCGCGCGTGCTGGTGCTGGACAACGTTCGCAAGCTCATCGGCATCCACCGCTCACGCTTCCTCGTCACCGGCGCGGCGCCCATCTCGCCCGATCTGGTCAGGTGGTACCTGGCGCTGGGCGTGCCCATGCTGGAGGTCTGGGGCATGACCGAGACCTGCGGGGCATCCACGGGCGTGCCGGCCTCGCGCATCAAGCCCGGCAGCATCGGGCCGGCGGCCGAGTACAACGAGGTGCGCATCGACCCCGAGACGGGCGAGATCCAGGTGCGCGGCGACAACGTGTTCATGGGATACCTGAACCTGCCCGAGAAAACCGCCGAGACCATCGATCCCGACGGCTGGCTGCACACGGGCGACGTGGGCGTGGTCGATGAGGAAGGGTTTTTCCGCATCACCGACCGGATGAAAGACATCATCATCACGGCAGGGGGCAAGAACATCACGCCCAGCGAGATCGAGAACGAGCTGAAGTTCTCGCCCTACATCACCGATGCGGTGGTCATCGGCGACCGGCGGCCCTATCTCACCGTGATCATCATGATCGACCAGGAGAACGTGGAGAAGTTCGCGCAGGACAACGATGTCCCCTTCTCCAACTACGCCAGCCTGACGCGCTCGCCCGAGGTGCAGCAACTTATCCAGGATGTCATCGACCAGGTGAACAAGAAGTTCGCGCGGGTCGAACAGATCAAGAAATTCTGGCTGCTCGACACGCAGCTCACGGCAGAGGACGAGGAACTGACCCCGACCATGAAGCTCAAGCGCAAGCTCGTGCAGACCAAGTACGCCGAACAGATCGAGGCCATGTACCGATAGCCGGTTTCTCCACCCGCTTCTTTCATCCAAAGGAGGCCAATCATGTTGACGCGACGCCACCTGTTTGCCCTGGCCTTGAGCCTGTCGGCGGGAACCGCTTTGGCCCAGACGCAGGGCGTTGGCAAGGACGAGATCGTGCTGGGCTCGATCCAGGACCTGTCCGGGCCGCTGGCCGGATTCGGCAAGGCCGTGCGGCAGGGGATGATCCTGCGGGTGGACGAGATCAACGAGCAGGGCGGCATCAACGGCCGCAAGCTGCGGCTGGTGGTGGAGGATTCGGGTTACGACCCGCGCCGCGCGGTGCTGGCGGCGCAGAAGCTCGTGAACCAGGAGAAGATCTTTGCCATGGTGGGTCACATCGGCACGGCGCAGAACATGGCGGCGATGCCCGTGCAGTTCCAGAAGAACGTCATCAATTTCCTGCCCGTGACGGCCGCGCGCGAGATGTACGAGCCTTTCCACCGGCTCAAGTTCGCCAACATCGGCCCCTACTACGAACAGATCCGCATCTTCCTGCCGAAGATGGTGGAGGAGAAGAAGCCCAAGGCGATCTGCCTCATCTACCAGGACGACGAGTTCGGTCTGGAGGTGTTGCGCGGTGCCGAGGAGGGCCTGAAGGCCGTGAACATGCCGCTGGTCGAGAAGACCTCGTTCAAGCGCGGCGCCACCGACTTCTCGTCGCAGGTGGCGCGCATGAAGGCGGCCAACTGCGACTTCGTCATCCTCGGCACCATCATCCGCGAGACCATCGGCACCATCGCCACGGCGCGCAAGCTCGACTACAACCCGACCTTCTTCGCCTCGCAGGCGGCCTACACCGACCTGATCCACAAGCTGGGCGGCCCGGCCATGGATGGCCTGTACGCCACCATGACGGTGCAGCATCCCTACCTGGACGAGGCCTCGCAGCCGATCCGCTTCTGGGCCAACAAGTACAAGACCAAGTTCAATGACGAACCCAGTGTCTTCTCGGTCTACGGCTACAACGCGATCGACATCTTCGCCAGGGCAGCCAGCCAGACCGGCGCCAGCCTCACCACCGACAGCTTCATCAAGGTGATGGACAGCCTGACGGTGCCCACCGACATTTTCGGCTCGCCCGAGCTGCGCTTCAGCCCGCAGCGCCGCTACGGCAGCATGGCGATGCGCCTGTCGCAAATCCAGAATGGCCGCTGGAAGGTGGTGTCCGATTACGTGAATCCATGACCTGAGCACAGCGCGTCCGCCGGCCGGCGACGGCGGCGGACGCTCCACGCCACGCCCCATATTTCGGGAGCGCCAACGTCCCACAGGGACAACACTTGCAGGAGACAGGAACCATGAAGATTTCAACGAGCGTGATCGGTGCGATGCTGGCGCTGACCACCGCCGGCGCCGCGATGGCGCAGCAGTCACAGGGCGTGACCAAGAACGAGATCCTGCTGGGCTCGATCCAGGATCTGTCCGGTCCGCTCGCCGCGTTCGGCAAGCAGGTGCGCCTGGGCATGATGCTGCGTGTGGACGAGGCCAACGAGCAGGGCGGCGTGCACGGTCGCAAGCTCAAGCTGACCGTCGAGGACTCGGGCTATGACCCGCGCCGCGCGGTGCTGGCGGCGCAAAAGCTCGTGAACCAGGACAAGATCTTCGCGATGATCGGCCACATCGGCACGGCGCAGAACATGGCCGCCATGCCGGTGCAGTTCCAGAAGAACGTCATCAACTTCTTCCCGGTGACGGCAGCGCGCCAGATGTACGAGCCCTTCCACCGGCTCAAGTACTCGTTCGCGGCGACCTACTACGACCAGATGAAGATCGCCACGCCGATGCTGGTCAAGGAAAAGGGCGCGACCAAGATCTGCACCATGTACCAGGATGACGAATTCGGCCTGGAGGTGTACCGCGGCGCCGAGGACGGGCTCAAGTCCATCGGCATGACCTTCACCGAGGTCACCACCTTCAAGCGTGGCGCGACCGATTTCTCCTCGCAGATGCAGAAGCTCGCTTCCTCGCAGTGCGATTTCATCGTGATGGGCACGCTCATCCGGGAGACCATCGGTGGCATCGCCACGGCGCGCAAGCTCGGCTTCAACCCGACCTTCCTCGGCTCCAGCGGCGCCTACACCGACCTGATCCACAAGCTGGGCGGCCCGGCCATGGACGGCTTCTACGCCGCCATGACGGTGCAGCACCCCTACCTGGACGAAGCCTCGCAGCCGATCCGCTTCTGGGCCAACAAGTACATGACCAAGTTCAACGAGGAGCCGACGGTGTTCTCGGTGTACGGCTACAACGCCGTGGACTCGTTCATCCAGGCCGCTGTCAAGGCCGGCCCCAACCTGACCACCGACAGCTTCATCAAGGCCATGGACTCCATGACGCTGGCGCGCGACATCTTTGGCGGCGCGGAGCAGACCTTCGGTCCGCAAAAGCGCCTTGGCAGTACGGCCACGCGCCTGTCGCAGATCCAGAATGGCCGCTGGAAGGTCATCTCCGACTACAAGAGCCTGTGATGCATGGCGGATCCGCCGTGCCGGTGATGCCGGCGTGGCGGACCGCCAGGGGCAACGAAAAACGCCGCCATCAGCGGCGTTTTTTGTGGGGGCATGGGAAGGCCGTCAGGACACGATGTACGCGCCCGAGCCCGTGGACAGGAGTTTGCCGTCGGCACCGCGCAGTTCCATGCGCGTGGAGGCCACGCGCGAGCCCAGGCGCAACACTTCCGCGCTGAGGTCGAAATGCTCGCCCAGGCCGGGCCGCAGGTAGTCGATGCGCAGGTCGATGGTGCCGAGCTTGACGAAGCGCTGAAGCCGGCTTTCGGGCGGCAGGTCCATGTGGCGCGCGCCGATGGCCGCCATGCAGGCCAGGCCTGCCATGGCGTCGAGCGCGGCGCTGATGACGCCGCCGTGCAGGCGGTTGTGGCTGAAGTTGCCCACCAGGTGGGGCTTCATCTCGATGCGGCCGAGCACGCGCTCGGGGCGCAGGCTGACGATGCGCAGGCCCAGAATCTGGTTGAACGGGATGCGCTCCTCGAACATCTGCTTGAGTCCGGCGATGAACTCCGGCTCGAACTCCTCGGGTGGCGGTGTCTGTTTGCTCATAGCTGCCATTGTCTCGCGGCCAGTTCCTTCATGATTTCCTCGGTGCCGCCGCCAATCATCATCACCTTGACTTCGCGGTAAATGCGCTCGCTGGCGGTGCCGCGCATGTAACCCATGCCGCCCAGGATCTGCACGGCGGCATCGGCGCAGAACTGCATGGTCTGTGTGGCGTGGTTCTTGAGCAGGCAAACGTGTGCCACCCAGTCGTGGTGGCTGCCGAGGCCGTGCGCGCTGGTGACGCCGGGCTGCGGGCGGTCCTGGCCGGCATCGGCGCGTGCGGTGACCGCGTCGAGCCAGGCCTGCGTGCTCTCGATGCGCATGCGCATGTCCATCAGCCGGTGGCGGATGACCTGCCGCTCGATCAGCGCAGTGCCGAAGGTGTGGCGCTGGCGCGCCCAGTCCTCCGCCTCGTCGTAGCAGGCCTGTGCGAAGCCCAGCGACATGGCCGACAGTCCCAGGCGCTCGCCATTGAAGTTGCCCATGATCATGCGAAAGCCCGTGCCTTCCTCGCCGATGAGGTTGCGGGCGGGCACGCGCACACCGTCGAAACGCAGGTGCGCGGTGTCGGAGCAGTGCCAGCCCATCTTCTGCAGCGGGTTGCGGCTCAGGCCGTTGGCGTCGCCAGGCACAGCGATCATGGAGATGCCTGATGCACCCTTGGCCGCTGTGTCGGTGCGCACGGCCAGCGTGATCCAGTCGGCGCGCATGCCGGAGGTGATGAACACCTTTTCGCCGTTGATGACGTAGTCGTCACCGTCGCGTCGGGCCGTGGTGCGCAGGCTCGCGACGTCGGAACCGCCGCCCGGCTCGGTGATGCCCAGCGCCGCAATCTGCTCGCCGCGCAGCACAGGGGGGACAATCTCCTGCTGTAGTGCCTCGCTGCCGTGCGCGAGGATGGGCGGCAGTGCGATGTTGTGCGTGAATAGGCTCGCCATCACGCCGCCGCTGGCTCCGTGGCGCGCCAGCGTCTGCGACAGCGCATTGCGCGCGCGCCAGGGGGCGGGTGTGCCGCCCAGTGCCTCGGGGTAGCCAAGCCCCAGCAAGCCCAGCCGCGCCGCCTCGGCGTGCAGCGATCGCGGCAGTTCTCCCGCTTCTTCCCATTGCGCCAGTTGCGGGCGGATGCGCTCCAGCGCGAAGCGGCGCACGGTCGCGGTCAGTGCAGCCTGAACCGCGTCGTCGAAGCAGTCGTCGGGTGTACTCATGCGAGGGCCTGTGCGCTGGCGGGTGTGTCGGCGAAGCTGACCAGCAACTGGCCGGGCGCGACCTGCTGGCCTGCGGCCACATGCACGGCACCTATGGTGCCGTCGCGCGGCGCGGCAATCTGGTGCTCGATCTTCATGGACTCGATGGACAGCAGCGGTGCGCCGCGCGCAATGGTCTGGCCGGGCACGTCCAGCACGACCACGAGCTTGCCATTGAAGGGGGCGCGCAGTTCGCGCGCGGCGTCGGCCGACGAGGCCTGCCGCGCGGGCACATGCGTCAGTTCGCACACGCGCATGTCCCAGGCCATGGCGGTGCCATCGCGGTCACCGCTGACCTGCACATGCCAGCACGGCCGCCCGTTCGGTGCCTCGCAGCGCATCAGCACTGCGCGCCACTGGCGCCCCTCCGTCACCAGCGTGGCTTCGCCGGGTGACCACGCCGCCCAGTCCACCTCGGTCGGGTCTTCACCCCGGGTGACGGCCAGGCGTCCCAGACCGGTTTCCTGCACGCGCAGCGGCATGACCGAGGCCTGCCCGTCCACCTCCATCCGCAGCTCGCGGCCGAAGGGCAGGGGAAGGGCGTCAGCCGGCGGACGATCAGCGTAGGCGGCGGCCAACGCGGCGACGAGCGAAGCCTCGGGCGATGGCCGGATTGCTTCGCGTACCTCATCGCCGTGCTCGACCAGAAAGGGGATCAGGGCCTGGCCGGCGCGGAAGACCGGGTGCTGCAGGCAGGCCGCGAGGAAGGCGCGGTTGGTTGGCAGGCCCAGCACCTGCAGCTGCGCCAGACCCTGTGCCAGCCGGTCGATGGCTTCGCTGCGTGTGGGCGCGTGGGCAATGAGCTTGCCCAGCATCGCGTCGTAGTGTGGCGTCACCTTGCTGCCGGTGTCCAGCGCGTGGTCGAAGCGCAGGCCGGCGGCGGTCGGCGGTGGCCGGAAGCGCCGCACCGAGCCCGTGTGTGGCGTGAAGTTCTCGTCCTCGGCGCACAGGCGCACCTCGATCGCGTGGCCGTTCAGGCGCACCTCGTCTTGCGCCAGCGGGAGGGGCTCGCCGCGCGCGACGCGCAGCTGCCACTCGACCAGGTCCAGGCCCGTCACCATTTCGGTCACGGGATGCTCGACCTGCAGCCGGGTGTTCATCTCCATCAGGTAGAAGGCGCCGTCCTCGTCGAGCAGGAACTCCACCGTGCCCGCGCCTGCGTAGCCGGCCCCGCTGGCCAGCGCCACGGCGGCCTGGCCCAGACGCTCGCGCAGTTCGGGGGAAACGGCCAGACTTGGCGCCTCCTCGATGATCTTCTGGTGCCGCCGCTGCACCGAGCAGTCGCGTTCGCCCAGGTGGATGCACTGGCCCTGCGTGTCGGCAAATACCTGCACCTCCACATGGCGCGGTCGCCGTACGGCGCGCTCGATGAGCAGACGTCCGTCGCCGAAGCCCGCCGTCGCCTCGGAGCGCGCGCTCTGCAGCGCCGGCAGCAGCTGCGCCGCCTCGGTCACCAGGCGCATCCCACGACCGCCGCCGCCGGCCACCGCCTTGACCATCAGCGGATAGCCGATGCGCGCCGCCTCGGCGCCAAAGATCTCGTCGCTCTGGTCGTCACCGTAGTAGCCGGGCAGCACGGGGACGCCTTGTCGTTCGGCCAGCGCCTTGGCAGCGGACTTGCTGCCCAGCGCGCGGATGGCCGGCGGCGGCGGGCCGACCCAGGTCAGGCCGGCGTCCTCCACGGCCTGCGCGAAATCGGCGTTTTCGCTCAGGAAGCCGTAGCCCGGGTGCACGGCGTCGGCGCCGCTGGTGTGGGCCGCCTCGATGATCTTGTCGATGCGCAGATAGGAGTCGGCCGAGGCCAGTCCGCCCAGCGCGACGGTACTGTCCGCCTCGCGCACGTACAGGGCATCGCGGTCGGCATCCGAGTACACGGTCACGGTGTCGATGCCCATGCGGCGGGCGGTCTGGATCACGCGGCGTGCGATCTCGCCCCTGTTCGCGATCAGCAGCCGTTTCATGCCGAACCTCCAGTTGACCCATTGCCGGTAGGCGCATCGGCCCAGGGCGGCGGCTGCCGGCGCGCAAAGGCCGACAGGCCATGGGCCGCTTCGTTGCCGCGCAGTGCCGCCGCGAAGGCGACGGCCGCTTCGTCTCGCAGGTCGGGCAGCGGTGCCTGCAGCCGGGACAGCAGCTGCTTGGTCGCGGCCAGCGCACCAGGGGCCGCAGCGCTGTAGCGCCGCAGGGTGTCGCGCAGCGCGTCCTCGAGCGCGCCGTCGGCCACCAGATCTTGGACCAGTCCGGCTTCCCGGGCTTCGACCGCTCGCCAGTGGCGGCCAGAAAGCAGCCATTCCCGCGCCGTGCGATCGCCCAGTCGCCGCCACACAAGGGGCGTGATCTGTGCCGGTGGCAGGCCGATGCTGACCTCGGGTGTGGCAAACACCGAACGTTCGGTGGCGATCACGTGGTCGGCGCAGCACACCAGGCCGAGGCCACCGCCCATGGCGGCGCCATCGACGGCGCACACCAGCAGTTGCGGCAGGTTCGCCAGCGCGTGCAGCACGTCGCCATAGGCTCGGTTGAGGCCGATGAGCGGGTCGTTCTCTCCCGTTGCCAGCGGCTGTCCGATCGCGCTGGCAAAGTTGGCAAGGCTGCCGCCCGCGCAGAACGCGCCCGAGGAGCCGATGAGGACCACCACACGCAGCTCGCGGTCGTCGCGGGCGCGCAGGCAGGCCGCGAACAGCGCGGCCACCATGGCGTCGGAGAGGGCGTTGCGCGAAGCCGGGTCGTTCAGTGTCCAGCGCTCGGTGGTGCCCTGGCGCACGATCAGCAATGGACTCATTTGCGCATTCCCATCATGCGGCTGAGGATGCCGAGCATCACCTCGTCGGCGCCGCCGCCGATCGAGGCCAGTCGGCCGTCGCGGTACATGCGCGAGACCTTGTTCTCCAGTGTGTAGCCCATGCCGCCCCAGAACTGCAGGCAGGTGTCGGGCACGATGCGGTTGAGCCGACCGGCCTTGAGCTTGGCCATGGTGGCCCACTCGGTCACGTCCTCGCCGGCGACGTAGCGTTCGCAGGCAAGATAGGTGAGGGCGCGCAGCGACTCCACCTCGGTCTGGAGTTCGGCGAGTTTGTACTGCACCCACTGCTGGTCGGCCAGCGTGCCGCCGAACAGCTTGCGCTCGTGCGCCCATTCGATGGTCCACTCGATGCAGTTGCTCAGGCTCTGCAGCGCGCTCGCCGCGCACCACAGGCGCTCCTCCTGGAACTGCTGCATCTGGTAGATGAAGCCCGCGCCCTCCTGCCCGATGCGGTATCGCTGAGGCACGCGCACCTCGTCGAAATACAGCAGGCCCGTGTCGCTGCTGTGCATGCCGATCTTTCGGATCTTTCTGCCCACCTCAAAGCCCTTGACCGGCTTGCCGTTCTCACGCACCGGCACGATCACCAGGCTCTTGTTCTTGTGGATCGGCCCCTCGCTGGTGTTGACCAGCAGACAGATCCAGTCGCACTGCAGACTGTTGGTGATCCACATTTTCTGGCCCGAGATGACGTAGTCGTCGCCGTCCTTGCGCGCCCAGGTCCTGATGGCTGCCACATCGCTGCCCGCGCCCGGCTCGCTCACGCCGATGGCGCTCACCGTCTCGCCGCGGATGGCCGGCGCGAGGAACTGTTCCTTCAGTTCGTCGCTGCCGTAGCGCGCCAGCGCGGGCGTGGCCATGTCGGTCTGCACGCCGATGGACATGGGAACGCCGCCGCAGTGGATGTGGCCCAGTGTCTCGGCCATGGCCATGCCGTAGCTGTAGTCCAGGCCCGCGCCGCCCCAGGCCTCGGGCTTGGTCAGGCCCAGCAGTCCCAGCCTGCCCAGCTCATTGAAGACCTCGTGGGCGGGGTACATCTCGGCCGCTTCCCATTCGTCCACATGCGGGTTGATGTGGTCATCGATGAAGCGCTTGAGCGTCTTCTGGATTTCGCGGTGCTCGTGCGTGAACTGCATGGTCTTGTCTCCGTCGTCGTTATGGTTGGATGACCGTGTTGACAGGCGGCAGCGGCTACATGCGCGCCACCCCGAACTGCATCGGCCGCAGCTGGCGCTGCGCCGCCTCGGCATAGGTGTCGAGACAAAAGCCCAGCACGGCGCGCGTGTCGCGCGGGTCGATCACGCCATCATCCAGCACCAGGCCGCTGGTGTGGAACGCATCAGCCTGCGACTCGAACTTCTGCACGATCGCGTCGTACTGCGCCTGCATCTGTGCCTGCACCTCGGGCGTGTCAAGCGGGATGCCCTTGCGCGCGAGTCCCGCCTCGGCCACGATCTGCATCGTGCGTGCGGCCTGTTCGCCCCCCATCACGGCGGTTCGTGCGTTGGGCCAGCTGAACAGGAAGCGCGGCGCATAGCCGCGTCCGCACATGCCGTAGTTGCCCGCGCCAAAGCTTGCCCCGCACTGGATGGTGATCTGCGGCACGGTGGCGTTGGTCACGGCCTGGATCATCTTGGAGCCGTGCTTGATCATCCCGCCCTGCTCGCTGTCCCTGCCCACCATGTAGCCCGTGGTGTTCTGCAGGTAGATGATGGGATGGCCGAGCTGGCACATCCACTGGATGAAGTGGGTGGCCTTGTTCGCGCCGGGCACGTCGATGGGGCCGTTGTTGCTGACGATGCCCACCGCGTGCCCGTGGATGTGTGCCTGCGCGCACACCGTCGCGCCGCCGTACAGTGGCTTGAACTCCAGCAGCGCCGAGTCGTCCACGATGCGCAGCATCACCTCGCGCATGTCGACCGGTTCGCGGTGGTGCGCCGGCATCAGGCCCAGCAGCTCGTCAGCATCGAAGCGCGGCGGCGTGGCCCGGGGCCGCGCGGGCGCCTGCCAGCCGGTGCGGCCTATCACCTCGCGAGCAAGGCCCAGCGCATGCCGGTCGTCCTCGGCCAGGTACTCGCCCAGGCCTGAGATGCCGGTGTGCATCTCGGCGCCGCCCAGCTCCTCCTCGGTCGCGATCTCGCCCGTGGCGGCCTTGAGCAGTGGTGGCCCGGCCAGGAAGGCACGCGAGCGGCCGCGCACCATGATCACGATGTCCGAGAGACCAGGCATGTAGGCGCCGCCCGCCGTGCCAGAGCCATGCTGCACCGTGATGACCGGCAGGCCCGCGGCCGACAGTCGCGCCAGGTTGCGGAACAGCGCACCGCCGTGGACGAAACCCTCGACCTGGTATTTCATCAGGTTCGCGCCTGCGCTTTCCACCAAGTGCACGAAGGGCAGACGGTTTTCCAGCGCCATCTCCTGCACCCTCAGGATCTTCTCCAGCCCGCGCGGTTGGATGGCACCGGCCTCGATGCCCGAGTCGCTGGCCACGACCATGCAGCGCACGCCGGAGACGAAACCGATGCCCGCCAGCATGCCGCCGCCGGGCACCGACTTGGCCGGGTCCTTGGTGTCCTGCAGGTAGCCGGCCAGCGAGCACAGCGGCAGGAAGGGGGCGCCCGGGTCAAGCAGCAGACCGAAGCGCTCGCGCGGCAGCAACTGCCCCCGCTTGTCGAACACCGGACGCGAGCGGGCCGATGCCTCGGCGGCACGGGCTTCCAGCGCGCGCAGCTCGGCGATGCGGGCCAGCATGGCCTCGCGCCGCTGGCGGGCCTGGTCGGATTGCGGCTGATGGCGGGATTCGACGTTCATGATGAGGCGGGGCGCTTCAGAAAGAGCTGCAGGGTGATGACGGCCAGTTCGTCGAGCGTCTTGCCGCCCTGGCCGACGCGCAAGGCGTCGTACCACTGGGCCGACCAGTTCAGCGCGCCGAACAGCATCAGGCGCGACACGCCAGGATCGCCGGCCAGCTCGCCGCTGTCGTGCAGCGCCTTGAGTACCGGGGTCCAGACGCTTTCATAGCGGTCCTTCAGGCGCGTCACCTCCACGCGCTGGGCATCCGACAGCGATCGCCACTCGTACAGCATCACGGGGATGAAGTCGCTGTCCGGCCCCAGCAGCACGTCGAACTGGTTGCGCACCAGCGCGTGCAGGCATTCGCGCGCCGTCAGCGTGCGCCCTTCGGCGTGGGCAGTGGCCGAGGCGGCAGCCATCGCCGCCTGCTGGCGCACCATCGCGCGCTCCATGCCTTCCTGCATCACGGCCGCGAGCAGCGCTTCCTTGCTTTCGAAGTGGTAGAAGGGCGAGCCCGAGCGCATGCCGGCCGCAGCGGCGATGTCTCGCGTGCTCGTCGCCGCAAAGCCCTTGATGCGGAACAAGTGCGCTGCCGCGCGGATCAGATCCTGGCGCCGGTTGCCGTCGTCGCGCTCGTCAGCCGTCTTGCGGGGGCGGCCCCGTCCGCGGCGTGGAGGACTTTCGGGTGTGGATTCGGGCGGTTCGGCATCAGTCATATGGCGGCAACCTTAGCAGCCGTCATGATTTTTAGCAAGCAAATGCTCTGTATAAATGCAAATCAGCTGTCCATCATGGGGGGCGTCTTCAACCGGGACTGCGGAAAACCCCGATATGACTCCCAAAAAACGGGATGAATCCTCAATTGCATTCTGGTTAAAAGGGAATTAAAAGGGTGTTAAGGTGGTATCCGTCCCGTTATTCCCTCTCCACAGGAGACTGACTTCATGAAGAAACTGCTTTCGCTGCTCGCCGTGGTCCTGACGCTGGGCCTGGGCGCTGCTCACTTTGACGCCGAGGCCAAGCGCATCGGCGGTGGCCGTTCGCTGGGCATGCAGCGCCAGGCCACGCCGCCGGCCAAGGCACCTACCGCGACCCCCGCTACCCCGGCGCAGGGCACCGCCGGCGCTGCCGCCGCGCCCAAACGCAGCTGGATGGGCCCCATCGCCGGACTGGCCGCCGGCCTGGGTCTGGCCGCACTCGCCTCGCACCTGGGGCTGGGTGAAGGCTTTGCGAACATCCTGATGATCGGCCTGCTTGTCATGGCCGCCATCTTCGTGTTCCGTCTGCTCACCCGCGGCAAGGCCGCGCCACAGTCCGGCATGAATTACGCCGGTGCGGGCGCTGGTGCCGGCCAGCAGGGCAACAACGCTTTCCGTATGCCCACGCCGCAGGCGGGCGCCGGCACGGGCGGTGGCTCCATCATCGGCAGCGCCATCGGCGCCGGTCAGCAACAGGCCAGCATCCCGGCCGACTTCGACGTGGCCGGCTTCGTGCGCAACGCCAAGGTCAACTTCATCCGCCTGCAGGCGTCGTACGATGCCGGCAACCTCGACGATATCCGCGAGTTCACCGCACCCGAAGTGTTCGCCGAGATCCAGATGGACCTGCGCGAGCGCGGTGGCGCCACCCAGAAGACCGAGGTCGAGCAGCTCGACGCTCAGGTGCTGGAAGTGGTGGAAGAGGCAGGCCGCTACATCGTCAGCGTGCACTTTACCGGTACGGTGCTGGAAGATGGCACGCGGGACCGCATTGACGAGATCTGGCACCTGACCAAGCCCCGCCAGGGCAACGGCGGCTGGGTGCTCGCCGGCATCCAGCAGGTGTAATCACCACCTGCGTCGCCACCACCGGGCCAACCCTGGTGCCGACGGCGGCACCCACGAAAAGGCACGCCATGCTGGCGTGCCTTTTCTATTGCCGACGCAGGGCGGTTCAGCCCTGCGGGTTGTCCGGCGGCGGAGCGTACTGCTCGATCACCTGCTGCTCGGTGAGCCTGGGCGTGTCGTTGGCGAAGTCGTAGTAGCCCGGCTTGCGGTCGATGTAGATCTGGCTCGCCAGCACAAAGTCCTGTTGTTCGAAGGTGCCTGCCGGGATGAAGTACTCGCCCGTGCCCAGCAGCTGGTAGTACAGGTGCGTGCCGCAGCGCTGGCAGAACGCGCGCCGGGCCCATTCCGACGAGTCGTAGAGGCCGATGTGCTCGCTGCCCTCGAAATGCACCTCGGTGCCGCAGTGCACGGCCAGCATCGGCCCGCCGCTCCAGCGGCGGCAGTAGCCGCAGTGGCAGGCGCCAATGTTTCTGGTGTCCGGGACGGTGAAGCGGACGGCGCCGCAGAGGCAATGGCCTTGCATCATGGGGTGCTCCTGGCAGGTGGAATAGAGGGCGTCTCGGGTTGGAAAGATCGCGACTTTATCAGTCACGCCGCCGCACGGCCAGACTCTGCGTGGCCGAGCCCAGCAGGCCCTGTTCGTCGTAGATCTGCGAGGCGGCGATCCCGCAGCCGTTGGGCGCCAGCAGCGTGCGCGCGTCGATGCAGATCCATTCGCCCACCGGCTTGCGCAGCAGGTTGAGGGTCAGGTCGGCGTTGACGAAGCTGTATTGCCGGATGTCGAGGATGGCGGAGATGCCGTTGCCCGAATCGGCCGCCACCGCCACGCGCTGGTAGCCGCTGGGCGACTCGCCTTCGACCAGCGGCGAGCGCAGGCGGAACCACACGGCCGACGGGCCCTGGAACATGCGCCCGCGCGCGGCGCGGTTTTCCACCAGGTCGGCGTAGCCCAGCGTGTGGTGGCCGAAGGGCATGCGGGCCGGCGGACTGCTGTCGGGCGACATGGGCGCCTGCGGCAGCGGATGTCCCTGTAGGTCGTCGGGCAGCGGGGTGGGGCTATCGCGCTGCGCCAGCGCGGTGAAGCGGGCCAGCTCCTTGCCTTCGCCCCAGATGCGGGCCGAGAAATGCGCCGCGTTGCGGCCGGCGTAGTCGGTGCTCACCTCGATCGCGAAACGGCCGATGGGCAGGGGCCGCAGCAGGTTGGCCGTCAGGCGGCCGATGTGCGTGAGGCCCTGCGGGGCCGCCACGGCCTCGATGGCGCGGCAGACCATGGCGATTGGCGGACCGGCGTGCTGGTGGCGCGGATCCCAGGGGCCGCGCGTCAGCACGGTCGCTTCCACTTCGCTGGGAGAGTGGACGAGATAGGCGGCGGCAGGCCGGGGCTCGTTCGTCGTCTCTGGCGTGGCGGTCTGGCTCATCTCGGGGCAGGCAGGGTGTCCGTTGGAAACCCCGCATTGAACGTGCTTGCGGTCCACACGGCAGTCACCTAGGCGCCAATGCGCCGCCGGTGTGGCGCGGGCCCCGATTCAGACCGGTTCGAGCAGCACGTACAGCCCCGGCACGGGCCGGCGCTGGTCTTCGCGCAGCGGCGCTTCCCAGATGCGGCGCACCGCAAAACCATGCGCCTGGGCAAGCCGCTCCACATAGCCCTGCGAGTGTGCGTAACGCTGGCTGGGCCGCAGCTGCAGGTCCTGCCCCGGGTCGGCGCGCTCCAGCGAGAAGGCAAAGCAGCCGGCGGGCTTCAGGCGCTGGCGCACGGCGGCAAACACCTCGTCCAGCGCGCCCACGTAGATGAACACGTCGGCGGCGATGACGAGATCGGCCGGCTCGGCGCCGCCGCGCAAAAAGTCCAGCAGGTCGGCATGTTCCACCCGGCGGTAGGCGCCGCTGGCACGGGCACGTTTCACCATGCCTTGCGAAAGATCCACGCCATCCACCGCGTCCACCAGCGGTCGGATGATCTGTCCGCACAGGCCCGAGCCGCAACCCAGGTCCAGCACCAGTGCGTAGTGCCGGTCGCCCTCGCGCAGCGGCGCCAGCAGGGTTTCGTGGGCCTGGTACTTCAGGTGGCCGAGCAGATGCTCCTGGAATTCGTCGGCGTAGCTGTCGAACAGGGCTTCCACATAGTCGCGGGGCGGATGCGCGGGTGCTGTTTCATTGGCGCGCGTGGGGGCTAGGCAAAAACGCAGCAGCGCCTCGTCGCCGCCGTGCGCCAGTGCCTGCTCGAAGCTGCGCGCGGCCTCGGCGTGCTCGCCAATGTCCCGCAGCAGGTGGCCGCGCTGGGTCCAGGCTTCCGCCATCGTCGGGTCCAGGGCCAGTGCCTCGTCCAGTGCCTTCAGTGCCTCGGCGGGGCGCTGCAGTTGCAGCAGGCAGCCGGCCAGCGTCACGCGCAGCGCCGGGTTGGCCGCGCCCAGTTCCAGCGCCCGCTGCAGCGTCTGCACCGCTTCGGCCCAGCGCGACAGCGCCTCGTACGCCAGCCCCAGCGCGCTCCAGGCTTCGCGGCGGGCGGGGTCGGCGCGGGTGGCCTGCTCCAGCGTGTCCACCGCCTCCGGCCAACGGCCCAGGCGGCACAGCGTGGCGCCCAGGTTGGCAAGTACCGACGGGCGTCCCGGCACCAGCGCCAACGCTGCCTGGTAGCGGCCCACCGCCTCGTCGAACAGGCCGGACTCGAACAGGGCGTTGCCCTCGAAGAACAACACCTTGGCTTGCGTGGTGGGATCGGCAGATCCTGAATAGGTGGTCATGGCCGCACGATACATCACCGGAGCGCCGGGGGCGGATACCGCCATGCGGCGACAATACGCGCATGGACATGCTGTTGGGTCTGATGCTGGGTTTTGTGGCGGCCACGGTGCTCAAGCGCACGGAGGAGCGCCAGCGCATCCTGCTGCTGGGCAGCTTCCTGCGCAAGTACCAGCTTGAAAAGCACATGACGCAGCTCACTGATGGTTACCTGCGCGCCGCCGGCGAGTCCGACCCGGAACGCGCCGACCCCATCTGGCGCAACCAGGAAGCCACCGAAGAGATCGTGCAACGCGAACTCAACGGCCTGGCCGACGACATCAAGGACGTCTGGAACGAGCGCCTGCGCGTCAGCCGCTGGCCTGTGGGCATCCCCATGGCGACGAAGCTCTTTCCCCAAGCCAGCTTCGATTTTCGCGCTCTGGTGGTCCTGCACGCCCAGGGGCTGGCCCAAGTGCTGCGCAACGAAGACGGTCTCTCGCCCAAGGACCGCGCTTTTCGCGCCACCGCCGAACTGCTGCTGTTCCAGCACAGCTGCCACTGGTTCTGCCGCTCCCGCACTGTGGCCTCGGCCCGTTTGCTGGGCCTGCACCGCACCAGCTACGAACAGGTGCTGGCGAGTGTCTCGCCGGTCACGCGCGAGGGGTATCGGGCGTTGACGGGAGTGTGAGAAGGTAAAGGGGCCTACAGGGAGTGCTGCTCAATCACTCAAGGACAAGCGAAATGGACACGGACCTCCAGCAAATGTCCCGCGACCAGCTCATCGCCGAGGTCATCAAGCTGCGGCAGGGCATTCGCGCGCACCGCGATACCACGGGCCACGATCTGTGCTGGCACCACCCGGCGCTGTGGGCCCTGCTGCCCGAGAAGGTGCAGCCCGCGATCGCGGTGCCGACCTGGCCGCAGTTCATGCGAGGCTGCATCCGCTACCGTGCGTCGCTGGACGAGCAGGCCGCAGACGCGCCCCGTACGGACGAGCCTTTCCAGGGCTGACCGAACTGCCGGGGTTGCGCCGGCGTCCTCCGGCGGCAGGGTATGCGAATTTTGTCCGGGTTTTATTGACTTTTTGTTTTTACCCGGGCAAAATTTTGGTATGGCTCAGATGAGCTCTCCCACCTACACCGCCTTCCTGGCCGGCAGCCGCTTGGCGAGCGGAGCGCTGGGCGACGTTGCCCTGGCCGTATTGCGCGCCGCCCGGCCGGGGGCCGGGTTTCCCGTCCTCGTGTTCGGCGATGCCGACGGCAAGCCGGTAGATCTCGACCTGCGTGGCGGCGAGGAAGGCGTGCTGGCGCGTTACGCCCCGGCGGCGACACCCGCGCCGGCGCCCAAAGGGCGTGGCCGGCCGAAGCTGGGGGTCGTGGCCCGGGAGGTGACGTTACTGCCCGAGCACTGGGACTGGCTCGCGTCGCAACCGGGTGGTGCGTCTGTCGCGTTGCGCAAGCTCGTGCATGAAGCCAGACGCCAGCGTGGCGAAGAGGACCGGATGCGCCAGACGCGCGAGAGGGCGTATCACGTCATGAGTTCGCTGGCGGGCGATCTGCCGGGCTTCGAGGAAGCCTCGCGGGCCCTGTTTGCGGGGGACGCCGACGGGCTGGTGGCGCAGATGGCTTCATGGCCGGCGGACGTGCGCGCCTATGTGCTGGAACTGGCCGGGATGCACCCGCAGGACAACAAGGAGAGCTGAGATGTCATCCCAGGCAAGACAGGACCGGCGGGCCATCGTGCGCGAGCTGCGCGATGCCTTTCCGCCCATGGGCATTTACGCGGTGCGCGTGCGCGACAGCGGCCATGTGCTGGTCGGGGCCAGCCGGAATGTGCATGCATCCCTGAACCGCGCGCGCTTCGAGCTGCGGATGGGCGGCCACAAGGACCGCGTGATGCAGGCGGCATGGAAGCAGGGCGGCGAGGAGGCGATCAGCTTCGAGATCCTGGAAATGGTGAAGGAGCGCGAGGATCCGGACTTCGACTACGCGCAGGAGCTGGGCGGGCTGGAACAGATTCACCGGCAGCGGCAGGGTCTGGCGGCTTGAGAGCGAGGGGCATGCCGTCCTGATGCCACGCCGGCAGGGCCGCCGCCCCGGGCCTGAGCCTTGGGAGGCAGCGACGCGGTGCAGTCGCGGTCGTCAGACCTTGGAGAAATCCGGCTTGCGGCGCTCCATGAAGGCGCTGAAGGCCTCGCGTGCGGCGGGCTCGCGCAGCATGCGGCCGAACACGGCGCCTTCTTCGGCCATGGTGTCCAGCACCTGCTGGGTGTGGTGCTTTTTCATCAGGCGCTTGGTCTCGACCAGCGAGCTCAGCGGCTTGGTGGCAAGACGGCGCGCAACGCTCTGGGCGTAGTCGTTGGCTTCGGTGGGCGGCAGCACGCGGTTGACCAGGCCGACTTCCAGCGCGGCCTCGGCCATGAAGGGCTCGCCCAGCAGCAGCGCTTCGGCGGCGCGGTGGTAGCCGAGCATCTGTGGCACCAGCAGGCTGGAGGCGGCCTCGGGGCATAGGCCCAGGTTCACGAAGGGCATCGAGAAAGCGGCGTTGTCACCGGCAAACACCATGTCGCAGTGGAACAGCATGGTGGTGCCCACGCCCACGGCGGGGCCGCACACGGCAGCCAGCAGCGGCTTGGGGAACTGGGCGATGTTGCGCAGGAAGCGGAACACGGGCGAATCCTGCGTGGCCGGCGGCTGGTTCTGGAAGTCGCCGATGTCGTTGCCGGCACTGAACACGGTGGCATGGCCCTGGATGAGCACGCAGCGCACGGCGGCGTCTGCCGCGGCGGCTTCCAGCGCGTCGGCCAGCGTGCCGTACATCGCCGAGGTAATGGAGTTCTTCTTGTCGAGGCGGTTGAAGGTCAGCGTGGTCACGCCGGCTTCGGTGTGGATGAGGATGTCGCTCATGGATGGTGCTTGAAGTGTCTCGGGAGGAACG
Organism: Pseudomonadota bacterium; assembly: GCA_023415035.1. Taxonomy (GTDB): domain Bacteria; phylum Pseudomonadota; class Gammaproteobacteria; order Burkholderiales; family Burkholderiaceae_C; genus Hydrogenophaga. The sequence goes on from JAEZLX010000207.1 coordinate 49,365, forward strand.
GCACGCCCGTGGCGGACGGGCGCGAACGGCCGTTCGCTGGCCAGGCGCCAAGTTACCACGAACCGGCGGCAATGTGCGCCAGGCCCCGTGCCGGGGGCGACAGCCTCCGGCAGGGGGTCGGCACCCGGCAGGCCGTGGCCGACCTACACTGCGGGCTCGGTGCCCTGCCTGCGTGGCGGGCCTTGTCCACGTCTTCGTCCGCGAGTGCCCACCGATGCGAACCCTTCGCCCACTGAACCTGCTGTTGCTGGCCTGGCTGACGCTGCTGGCCGGCATCGCGTATGCCAGCACGCGCGCACCGGCGGTGCCCGAGCTGCCACCGCTGGAGGCGGGCGGGGGACGGCCCAAGGTGGCGCTGGTGCTCTCGGGCGGCGGCGCGCGCGGCCTCACGCATGTGGGCGTTCTCAAGGTGCTGGAAGCCGCGCGGGTGCCGGTGGACATGGTGGTGGGCACCTCCATGGGCGCCATCATCGGTGGCCTGTACGCGGCGGGCATGAGTCCGGCGCAGCTCGAAGAAGAGATTGCGCGGCTGAACTGGGGCGGCCTGTTCGAATGGCGCGAGCCCCGGCAGATGCTGTCGCAGCGACGCAAGGAGGAGGACTTTGAGCTCTCTCCCATGCTCCAGCTGGGTTTCCGAGACGGGGATTTCCGCCTTCCCACGGGCGCGGTGCCCAGCCGCTCGCTGGAGATGCTGTTGCGCCGCTACACGCTGCCCATGCGCCACCTGCCGGATTTCGACCACCTGCCGATCCCGTTTCGCGCGGTGGCCACCGACATGGAAAACGGCCAGGCCGTGGTGCTGGACCGGGGGGACATCGCCGCCGCGCTGCGCGCCAGCATGTCGGTGCCGGGGGTGTTCTCGCCGCTGGAGGTGGACGACCGCATCCTGGGTGACGGTGGCCTGGTGGACAACCTGCCGGTGGAGGTGGCGCGGCGCATGGGGGCCGATCTGGTGATCGCGGTCAACATCGGCACGCCGCTGGCGGGGCGCGAGACGTTGGGCACCCTGGTGGGCATCACGAGCCAGATGGTCAACATCCTGACCGAGCAGAATGTGCGCCGCAGCATCGAACAGCTCACCAACGAGGATTTGCTGCTGCTGCCGCCGCTGGTGAACGTGTCATCGGCCGACTTCAACCGCTCTGCCGAGCTGGTGGCGCTGGGCGAGCGCTACACGGAGTCGGTGCGCGCCTCGCTGGCGCGTTTTGCCGTGCCGGCCGGGCACTACGCGCGCTGGCAGGCGGCGCGCGACGAGCGCCAGAACCTGGCCTCGGCCGGTGTGGACCGCATCACGGCCGTTCGCTTCGAGGGCGTGCCGCCCGAACGCACAGGCTACCTGCAGAGCCTGATGGAAACGCGCCCGGGCGGGACGTTCGACCTGAAGCAGATCGAGGGCGACGTGCAGCGCCTCTCGGCCACGGGCGACTACGACGACGTGGGCTACCGCCTGGAGCTTGATCCGGAGGGCGGCGAGGCGCTGGTGATGAACGTGCAGGACAACAGCTGGGGCCCCAACTACCTGAAGCTGGGCCTGGACCTGGAAACCGATTTCGACGGCGAGGGCGCGTTCACGCTGCGCATGAGCCACAACCGCCACTGGATCAACGACCGCGGCGCCGAATGGCGCAACCGCATCCAGCTGGGCGAGGAGACAGGCCTGTTCACGGAGTTCTACCAACCGCTGACCCAGCGGGCCGAGTCCTTCGTGGCGGCCTACCTCGACGCGAGCCTGGAGCGCATCGACATATACGGCAGTGACGGTAGCCAGGTGGCCACCGGGCGACGCCGCTCGCTGCAGATCGGGGCCGACGTGGGCTGGCCCATGGGCCTGCTGGGCAGCTACGGGGAGTTCCGCATCGGCGTGGCCAGCCGCTTCCGCCGTGCCGTGCCCGAGCTGCTCAGCGGCGACCTCTCCGGTATCGAACTGCGATCACGCCGCTGGTGGGAGCAGGGCGTGCGCGTGGCACTGACCTCGGATCAGCTGGACTACGCCAACTTCCCGCTCGCCGGCTACCGCATCCGCAGCGAGCTGATGGTGGGGCGCCTGAAGGAAAAGGACACGGCCAGCGAGCTGTTCAACCGACTCGACACCCAGTTCACCGGCGCGCGCACCTGGGGCCGCCACACGCTGAACCTGGGCTTGCGCGCCGCGCACGCGAGCAAGGTGCCGCTGGGGGCGATCGACGAATACGCGCTCGGCGGCTTCCAGAACCTGTCGGGCTACCACCGGGGACAGGTGTCGGGCAACTACCTGCTCTTCGGGCGCCTCACGTACTACCGCCGCACCGACATGAACGTGGGCCTGGGCCTGTTGCGCGCGGTGTTCGCGGGGGGCTCCATCGAGGCGGGCAACGCCTGGAACCGGCGCGGGGACGTGAGTCTGGGTGACCTGCGCCTGGGGACCAGCGTGTTCGTGGGCGCGGACACCGGCCTGGGGCCGCTGCATCTGGCCCTGATGCGGGCACCCAAGGGTCACACAGGTCTGTACCTGCTGCTGGGCAGGCCATGAGCGCGGGCGGCGCAGCGCCGCCCCGTCAGCTCATTCCTTGTAGTAAACGATCTGGTGCGTGGTCACGAGGATGCGGCCGTCTTCGCTCCATAGCTGCGCGGTCTGGTCAAAAAAGCCGTTGCGGAAGGCCTGCGCGCGAGCTTGGCCCAGCACCCAGGTGCCGACCGGGCAGCGGGCCAGTTCGGCGCTGCCGGCGTGGTAATACACCGTCATGGACACAGTGCCGGCGGGTACGAACTTGGCACGCCGCAGCCACACGCGCGGGAAGAACGCGTCGGCATAGCCGGTGATGCCGGCCAGGTCGAGCTGGCGCGGTTCGGCGTCACGCAGCCACAGGCGCGTGCGGCTGTGCGTGCCGCTGCCGTCCCACACCGAAGGCACAGGCCCTTCGATGGG